>NZ_JBFBAE010000018.1:56712-194637 GCF_040689465.1 Amycolatopsis sp. NPDC051373
GGGCCGGGCGAACACGGCGCCGTTGCCGTGACCACCCGGGTCCGGGGCGGACCGCGGACGGTCCACTGAGGACAAGGCAGGCGCAACAACGCTGGTGCGCCTGCCTCGGGCTGAGGGGGTCGTGGCGGACGCAGCAACGTTGGTGCGCCCACCACGGGGTCACGCGATCGGCCGGTCCGTCGGCGCGATCGGGGCCGGGAGGAAGGCCCGGCCGGTGAGGAAGGCGTCGACGCCGGCGGCGCACGAGCGGCCCTCGGCGATGGCCCACACGATCAGCGACTGGCCGCGGCCCATATCGCCGGCGACGAAGACGTTGTCGACGCTCGTGCGGAAGTCCTTGTCGCGCGCGACGTTGCCGCGCTGGTCGAGGTCGACGCCGAGGTCCTCCAGCAGGCCCGAGTGCTGAGGGCCGACGAAGCCCATCGCCAGCAGCACGAGCTGCGCGGGCAGCTCGTTCTCGCTCCCCTCGACCGGGACGAACTTGCCGGCCTCGTTGCGCACCTCCACGAGCTTGAGCGCGCGGACGCGACCGTCCGCGTCGGCCAGGAACTCCTGCGTGTTCACGGAGTACAGGCGCTCGCCGCCCTCTTCGTGGGCCGAGGAAACCCGGTAGATCATCGGGTACGTCGGCCACGGGTGCGCGTCCGAACGGGCCTCGGGCGGCCGCGGCATGATTTCCAGCTGCGTGACCGAACGAGCGCCCTGGCGGTGCGACGTGCCGACGCAGTCCGCGCCCGTGTCGCCGCCGCCGATGACCACGACGTCGAGGCCCTCGGCGGAGTACTCGACCTCGTCGAGGTCACCCGACGCGACGCGGTTGGCCGGCGGCAGGAACTCCATCGCCTGGAGGATCCCGTCGTGCTCGCGGCCGTCGATCGGCAGGTCGCGCCACGCGGTCGCGCCGCCGGCGAGCACCACCGCGTCGTGGTTCGAGCGCAGCTGTTCGACGGTGACGTCCACGCCGACGTTCACCGACGTCCGGAACTCGGTGCCCTCGGCCCGCATCTGGTCGAGCCGGCGGTCGAGGCGGAACTTCTCCATCTTGAACTCGGGGATGCCGAAGCGCAGCAGCCCGCCGATCTTCTCGGCCCGCTCGTAGACCACCACGCTGTGGCCCGCTCGCGTGAGCTGCTGCGCCGCGGCCAGCCCGGACGGCCCGGACCCGACGACGGCGACCTTCTTGCCCGTCTTCGCCACCGGGATCTGCGGCGTGACCCAGCCTTCGGCGAAAGCCCGGTCGATGATGGAGATCTCGACGCGCTTGATCGTCACCGGGTCGTCGTTGATGCCGAGCACGCACGCGGTCTCGCACGGCGCCGGGCACAGCGTGCCGGTGAACTCCGGGAAGTTGTTGGTCGCGTGCAGCCGCTCGGCCGCCTCGCGCCAGTCTTCCCGCCACACCAGCGTGTTCCACTCGGGAATCAGGTTCCCGAGCGGACAGCCCTGGTGGCAGAACGGGATACCGCAGTCCATGCACCGCCCGGCCTGCTTCTCCAGCTTGGTCGACGCGAAGTCCTCGTAGACCTCACGCCAGTCCATCAGCCGAAGATCGACCGGACGGCGCTTCGGTTCTTCACGGGTGGTGGTCAGAAAGCCCTTGGGGTCAGCCATGTGCGGCCTCCATGATCGCCTCGTTCACATCGCGCCCATCCCGCTCCGCCTGAACCTGAGCGGCGAGCACGCGCTTGTAGTCCTTCGGCATGACCTTGCCGAACCGGTCGACGGCGGCGTCCCAGTCGGCGAGCAGCTCGCGCGCGACCGCGGACTCCGTTTCGTTGTAGTGCTTCTCCACGGTCTCGCGCAGGAAGTCGGTGTCGTCGGCGTCGAGCGGGTCGATGTCGACCATCTCCGGGTTCACGCGGTGCGCCGGCAGGTCGAGCACGTAGGCGATGCCGCCGGACATGCCGGCCGCGAAGTTGCGCCCGACGGCGCCGAGCACCACCACTCGCCCGCCCGTCATGTACTCGCCGCCGTGGTCGCCCACGCCTTCGACGACGGCCAGCGCGCCCGAGTTGCGCACGCAGAACCGTTCGCCGACCTTGCCACGGATGAAGATCTCGCCGCTCGTGGCGCCGTAGGCGATCACGTTGCCCGCGATGATGTGGTCCTCCGCCGCGAAGGAGACCTCCTTGGGCGGGCGCACGATCAGCCGTCCGCCCGAGAGGCCCTTGCCGACGTAGTCGTTGCCGTCGCCGATGAGCCGCAGCGTGATGCCCTTCGGCACGAACGCGCCGAACGACTGGCCCGCGGTACCGGTGAACGTCACGTCGATCGTGTCGTCCGGCAGGCCCTCACCGCCCCACTTCTTCGTGAGCTCCGAGCCCAGCATGGTGCCGACGGTGCGGTTGACGTTGCGCACCGGCAGCTCCAGCCGCACCTTGTCACCCGAGGAGAGCGCGCCCTCGGCGAGCTGGATCAGCGTGTTGTCCAGCGCCTTGTCGAGCCCGTGGTCCTGCTTCACGACCTGGTGGCGCGCCGCGCGCGGGGCCAGCTCCGGCACGTGGAAGATCGGCGACAGGTCGAGCCCGGCCGCCTTCCAGTGGTCCACGGCCTTGCGCTTGTCGAGCACCTCGGCGCGGCCCACCGCCTCTTCGATCGACCGGAAACCCAGCTCCGCCAGGTACTCCCGCACTTCCTGGGCGATGAACTCGAAGAAGTTCACCACGTACTCGGCCTTGCCGCTGAACTTCTCGCGCAGCTTGGGGTTCTGCGTCGCGACGCCCACCGGGCAGGTGTCGAGGTGGCACACGCGCATCATGATGCAGCCCGAAACCACCAGCGGCGCGGTCGCGAAACCGAACTCCTCGGCGCCGAGCAGCGCGGCGATCACGACGTCGCGGCCGGTCTTGAGCTGCCCGTCGGTCTGCACCACGATGCGGTCGCGCAAGCGGTTGGCCAACAGCGTCTGCTGCGTCTCGGCCAGGCCCAGCTCCCACGGACCGCCCGCGTGCTTGATCGACGAGAGCGGCGACGCGCCGGTGCCGCCGTCGTGGCCCGAGATGAGGACCACGTCGGCGTGCGCCTTGGACACACCCGCCGCGACCGTGCCGACGCCGACCTCGGACACGAGCTTCACGTGGATGCGCGCGGCCGGGTTGGCGTTCTTCAGGTCGTGGATCAGCTGGGCGAGATCCTCGATCGAGTAGATGTCGTGGTGCGGCGGCGGGGAAATCAGGCCGACACCGGGCGTCGAGTACCGCGTCTTCGCGATCCACGGGTACACCTTCGCGCCGGGCAGCTGCCCGCCTTCACCGGGCTTCGCGCCCTGCGCCATCTTGATCTGGATGTCGTCGGCGTTCACGAGGTACTCGCTCGTCACGCCGAAACGGCCCGAAGCGACCTGCTTCACCGCGGAGCGGCGCTCGGGGTCGTAGAGCCGTTCGGCGTCCTCGCCGCCTTCGCCGGTGTTGGACTTGCCGCCGAGGCGGTTCATCGCGATCGCCAGCGTCTGGTGCATCTCCATCGAGATCGAGCCGTAGGAGATGGCGCCGGTCGCGAAGCGCTTCACGATCTCCGAGACCGGTTCGACCTCCTCGATCGGCACGGGCGGGCGCTCGCCGGTCTTGAAGTCGAACAGCCCGCGCAGCGTCTGCAGCTTCTCGGACTGGTCGTTGACGGCCTTCGTGTACTCCTTGAAGACCTCGTACTTCCCGCTGCGCGTGGAGTGCTGCAGCTTGAACACGGTCTGCGGGTTGAACAGGTGCGGCTCGCCTTCGCGGCGCCACTGGTAGTCCGAGCCGGTCTCCAGCTCGCGGTGGCTCGCGCGCACACCGTCACCCGGGAACGCGCGGCGGTGGCGCTGCTCGACCTCGTCGGCGATCGTGTCGAACCCGACGCCGCCGAGCCGCGAGGTGGTGGCGGTGAAGCAGGTGTCGACGATGTCGGCACCCAGGCCCACGGCCTCGAAGATCTGCGCACCGGTGTAGGAGGCGACTGTCGAGACGCCCATCTTGGACATCGTCTTGCGCACGCCCTTGCCGAGCGCCTTGATCAGGTTCGCGGTCGCCTGCTTCGCCGTGACGCCCGGGATCAGGCCCTGGTGGGCCATTTCCTCGACCGTCGCCATCGCGAGGTAAGGGTTGACCGCGGCCGCGCCGTACCCGACAAGCAGCGCGATGTGGTGCACCTCGCGCGCGTCGCCGGCCTCGACGATGAGGCCCACCTGCGTGCGTGTCTTCTCCCGCACGAGGTGGTGGTGCACGGCGCCGGTCAGCAGCAGCGACGGGATGGCCGCGTGGTTCTCGTCGACGCCGCGGTCGGACAGCACGATCAGCCGCGCGCCGTCCTCGATGGCCTCGGACACCTCGGAACGGATCTCGTCGAGCCGCTGAACGAGCGCTTCGCCGCCGCCATGGACGTTGTAGCGGCCGAGCACCGTCACGGCCTGGAACTCTGGCAGGTTGCCGTCGTCGTTGACGTGCACGAGCTTGGCGAGCTGGTCGTTGTCCAGCACCGGGAACGGCAGCACGATGCGCCGGCACGACGCCGCGTTGGCCACGAGCAGGTTCGGTTCGGCGCCGACCTGCGTCCCGAGCGCCGTGATGAGCTCTTCGCGGATCGAGTCGAGTGGCGGGTTCGTGACCTGAGCGAAGAGCTGGATGAAGTAGTCGAACAACGGCCGTGAACGCGAAGACAGCGGCGCGAGCGGGGAGTCGTTGCCCATGGAGCCGATCGGCTCCGCACCGGTGCGGGCCATCGGCTCGAGGATGGCCTCGAGCTCTTCCTCGGTGTAGCCGAAGGACTGCTGACGCCGGACGAGCGCGGCGTGCAGCGGCACCTCGCGGTCGCGCTCGGGCAGTTCTTCCAGGCGCAGCAGGCCGCCCTCCACCCACTCGTCGTACGGGTGCGCGGTGGCGAGCTGGCCCTTGATCTCCTCGTCCTCGATGATCCGGCCCTCGACCGTGTCCACGAGGAACATGCGGCCCGGCTCCAGCCGGCCCTTGCGCACGATCGTCGACTGGTCCAGCTCCAGCACGCCGACCTCGGAGGCGAGCACGACGAGGCCGTCGTCGGTGACCCAGTAGCGGCCGGGGCGCAGGCCGTTGCGGTCGAGGACCGCGCCGATCTGCGCGCCGTCGGTGAACGCCACCAGCGCCGGTCCGTCCCACGGCTCCATGAGCGTGGAGTGGAACTCGTAGAAGGCCCGCCGGGCGGGGTCCATTTCCTGGTGGTTCTCCCAGGCCTCGGGGATCATCATGAGGACCGAATGCGGGAGCGAACGGCCGCCCAGGTGCAACAGTTCGAGCACCTCGTCGAACGAGGCGGAGTCGCTCGCGCCGCGCGTGATGACCGGGTAGATGCGTTTGAGGTCGCCGGGGATGAGGTCCGTTTCCAGCAGGGCCTCGCGGGCGTCCATCCAGTTGCGGTTGCCCTTGAGGGTGTTGATCTCGCCGTTGTGTGCCACATAGCGGTACGGGTGCGCGAGCGGCCACGAGGGGAAGGTGTTGGTGGAGAAGCGGGAGTGCACGAGGCCGATGGCGCTCGTCACGCGCTCGTCCTGCAGGTCGAGGAAAAACCGCTCGACCTGGTCCTCGGTGAGCATTCCTTTGTAGACGATGGTGCGCGAGGACAGTGACGGGAAGTACACGTCATCGTCCACGAGTTCGTGCTCGGCGCGCTTGCGCACACAGAAGGCCGACCGCTCGAGCCCGAGGCCGTCGCGGTTGTGCCGGCGCCCGGCGAGGAACAGCTGTGTGAGGTGCGGGCGCGTCTCGGCGGCGGTCGGGCCGCAGTGCGCGGTGTCCACGGGCACCTCGCGCCAGCCGACCACGCGCATGTCCTCCTCGGCGGCGATCCGCTCGATGGTGGTCATGGCCCGGCCGCGGCGCTTCTCGTCGCGGGGCAGGAACGCGGTGCCGACGGCGTACGCGCCCTCTTCGGGCAGCGTGAAGTCCACGACCTCGCGGAAGAACGCGTCGGGTACCTGGATCAGCAATCCGGCGCCGTCGCCGGTGTCGGGCTCGGCGCCGCGCGCTCCGCGATGCTCCAGGTTCCGCAGTGCGACCAGGGCTTTCGCCACGATCTGATGATCTCGGCGACCGGCGAGATCGGCGACGAAGGCGACTCCGCAGGCGTCGTGCTCATACGCGGGGTCGTACAGACCGGTGGAACCGGCAGTGGAACGGTGGGTCACGGCTGGCCGCCTCCCAAGGCGTTGGCGCGACCGGTACTCACTCCATCGGGTGGTTCGACACTGAACCGGTTAACGAAGTGGTCCGGAACCGCGATGGTCAGTCGAGAAGGGGAAACCGCCCTTGAAGCCGGCTCGGTCGACATCGACCGGGCTGCGGCAGGGGCGGTTCCGGGTACAGCCGCACAGCATTGGGCGGCCACAAGTTACGTCAGCGCCGCGTTCTACGCCAGTGCTCTGCCTGACGATCGGCGCTGTTGTTCTCGTCGGTGCAGCAGTCCTTCGGTGGTGCAGCGGTTCGCTGCGGCTGCGCACGCGCGGTTCGGTCAGCCTGTGTGGTGGGGGCCGGCCGGGCGCGTGGTGTTACCCCCGGGTTCGCCGGGTCTTATGACGATAGTGTGAATTCGCTGTGTTCGACATATGTCGTTGCGCCCGGGTGGGAAATGCCACGCTTACGTTGACGGCTCCGCGGGTATGCCCATATGTCGGGCCACGTCTCCCGACCACTGGTCAGTAGCCGCGCTGACCTGCGCAAACGGCTGCGCGGGTCGCGGGTTGTGCCGCGGGTGGAGCTGGTTGACTGGACACATGAGGCGAATCGTCGATGGCTGATCGTTATCTCTCCGTGGCGAGCCCGGTACTGCATGAGATCGAGATCAAGCGCTCCCGGTTCCTCTGCGCGCTCGCTCCGGTGGCCGACGAGGCGGCCGCGCGGGCCGTGATCGCGGCCCGGCGCAAGGCCGAACCGGCGGCGCGCCACCACTGCCACGCCTTCGTCCTCGGCGCGGGCGGCCGTACCCAGCGCTCCAGCGACGACGGCGAACCGGCCGGCACCGCGGGCGTCCCCATGCTGGAGGTGCTGCGCCGGCGCGAGGTGACCGACACGGTCGCCGTGGTGTCGCGTCACTTCGGCGGGGTGCTGCTCGGCGCGGGAGGTCTGATCCGCGCGTACGGGCAAGCGGTGTCCGACGCGCTGGACGCCGCGTCCGTGGTCGAGTACCGGCGCCTGCTGCTGTTCGACGTCGAGGTGGACTACACCCGCTCGGGCCGGCTGGAGAACGACCTGCGTGCTTCGTCGTATGTGCTGCACGACACCCGGTTCGAGGCGTCGGCGCACTTCGAGGTCGGCCTGGCTCCCGGTGAGGAACCGGCGTTCGCCGCCTGGCTGGCCGACCTGACCGGCGGAACGGCGGAGGCTGTCGAACTCGGGGAGGAATGGGTGCGTTCCTGACGGACGCCTCCGCTGCGGAACCGCCGTGGGGTGCCGGGAATCGCGCTCGGTGCGCGGCCGGCTCAGGCGGCGGTGACCGCCCCGGACCGAGTGGCTTCGTTCAGCGCCACCATCCCGGCCGCGGTCAGCACGGCCAGCACCAGTTCGCCGCACGGCCCTTCGGCCGCGGCCTCGATGAACCCGCGCCGCACGAGCCGGCGGGTGGTGGCCTGGTCGCAACAGCTCAACCCGTCGACGTACAGGTCTGGCTCGCAGCTGCAGCTGATCTCGGCCCGCCCCGACGCGACGGCTCTCAGGGTGGCCCGCTCGCGGTAGTTCAGCTCACTCGAGTCTTCACTTTGCATCGCGGTGCCTCCTTCCTTCGCTGCTCCAGTAGAACCCGCACCACCGACAGTTTCCGTCCCGACAGGCCCGATGTCGTGCATTTCACGTGTTCTCTGGGGTGATGTCGGGATTTTCCGGGGTCCCCCTGTGCCGCCCGGAGGACGGCGTGTCTTGAATGGAGGGCGTGCGAATCCTCAGCGACACCGCCACGCTGGCGCTCTACACCACCGACGCGTCGAACTACCGCCACGTGCCGCTCGGCGTGGTGCTGCCGGAGACGGTGGACGACGTGGTCGCCGCCGTCGCGGCGGCGCGCGAGCGCGGGGCGCCGCTGGTGCCGCGTGGCGGGGGCACGAGTGTCGCGGGGAACTCGTGCGGGCCGGGGATCGTGGTCGACACGTCACGGCACGTGCGCGGGATCGAGTGGATCGATCCCGAAACGCGGCTCGCGCGCGTGGCGCCCGGCACGGTGCTCGACGACCTGCAGGCGGTGGCGGCGCCGCACGGGCTGCGGTTCGGGCCGGACCCGTCCACGCACAGCCGTTGCACGATCGGCGGCATGATCGGCAACAACGCCTGCGGTTCGCACTCCGTGGCGTGGGGCCGGACCGTCGACGTCGTGCGTGAGCTCGACGTGCTCCTCTACGACGGCACGCGGCTCACGGTCGGGCCGACGACACCGTCCGAAGTGGACGCCCGGGCCGGTCTTCCGGGCACCGAGGGTCGGGTGTTCACCGAGCTGCGTTCGCTGGTGCGGGACAACCTCGCTTTGCTGCGCACCGAACTGTCGAGCTTCTCCCGGCGCGTCTCCGGCTACGGGCTGGAGCACCTGTTGCCGGAGAACGGGTTCGACGTCGCCAAGGCGCTGGTCGGCAGCGAGGGCACGTGCGTGACGGTGCTGGGGGCGACCGTCGCACTCGCCGAGCTGCCGAAGCACCGCGTGCTGGCGGTGCTGGGTTTCCCGTCCGACATCGACGCGGCCGACGCGGTGCCGGGGATCCTGCCGTGGTCGCCGCTGACCGTCGAGGGCGTGGACGCGGAGCTCGTCGCGATGCTGGAACCCGGTCGGGCGCAAGGACTTCCGCCGGGCGGGGCGTGGCTTTTCGTGGAGCTGGCGGGTTCCTCGCCGGCCGAAGCCGCTTCGCGGGCGCGGGAGCTGGCGGCTTCGCTGGGTGGCGCGCTCACGGGTTCGGTGGTGCTCGACGACCCCGCGGCGCAGCGCCGGTTGTGGCGTATCCGCGAGGACGGGGCGGGGTTGGCCACGCGGCTGGCCGACGGCGCGGAAGCCTGGCCCGGCTGGGAGGATGCCGCGGTGCCGCCCGAGCAGCTCGGCTCGTACCTGCGGGGGTTCAAGGAGCTGATGCGCGAGCACGGCCGCCGCAGCGTGGTCTACGGCCACTACGGCGAGGGCTGTCTGCACCTGCGGCTCGACTTCGACCTGCTGTCCACGCCGGGGAAGGCGCAATTCCGGAAGTTCCTGGAGCAGGCCGCGGATCTCGTCGCCGCACACGGCGGTTCGCTGTCCGGCGAGCACGGCGACGGGCAGGCGCGTTCGGAGCTGCTGGGCCGCATGTACAGCCCGGAGATGATGGCGTTGTTCGGGCGGTTCAAGGCGATCTTCGACCCGGAGGGCCGGATGAACCCGGGCATCATCGTGGACCCGCGGCCGGTGGACGCCGACCTGCGCGTGCGCCGCGCGCCGCTCGCGCTCGAAGACGTGACGGTGCTCGGTTACCCCGAGGACCGCGGCAGTTTCGGCCAGGCGATGCGGCGGTGCGTCGGCGTCGGGAAGTGCCGCAACACCAGCGGCGGTGGTGTGATGTGCCCGAGTTACCGCGCGACGCGCGAAGAACGACATTCCACGCGCGGACGCGCACATCTGCTGGCCGAGATGGTGAACGGCGAGGTGATCAAGGACGGCTGGGCGTCCGAGGAGGTCGCCGAGGCGCTGGATCTGTGCCTGTCGTGCAAGGGCTGCCTGTCCGACTGCCCGGTGGACGTCGACATGGCCACCTACAAGGCCGAGTTCCTGCACCAGCACTACCGCGGGCGGCGGCGCCCGGCGTCGCACTACTCGATGGGCTGGCTGCCGATGTGGCTGCGCGCGGTGTCGCTCGCGCCGCGCGTGGCGAACTTCTTCTCTCGCCGCCGCTGGGCTGCCGGGCCGCTGAAGCGGTTGGGCGGCATCGCGGCCGAACGCGACCTGCCCACGTTTGCCACCGTGCCGTTCACGCGGGCCCGTCGCGACTTGCGCCGCTGGGCGACGGGTGAGCGGCGGGTGGTGCTGTGGCCGGACTCGTTCAACAACTACCTCACGCCGGACGTGCTCGAAGCCGCGACCGAGGTGCTCACGGCGGCCGGGTACGACGTGGTCCTGCCCGACCGCGGTGTCTGCTGTGGACTGACGTGGGTGTCGACGGGCCAGCTGGACGTGGCGAAGCGCGTGCTGCAGCGGACGTTGACGGTGCTGCGGCCGTATCTCGAAGCCGGCTACGAGGTGGCGGGCCTGGAGCCGAGCTGCACGGCGCTGTTCCGGGGTGACCTGGCGGCTTTGCTGCCCGGCGATCCCGTCGGCGAGCTGCTGGCCTCGCGAACCCGGACGTTCGCCGAGCTGCTGGCCGACGCGCCGAAGCCGCTGGAGGTGTCGCTCGACGTCGAGACGATCACACAGGTCCACTGCCACCAGCACGCCGTGCTCGGCTTCGCCGCCGACGAAGCGGCCATGGCGGCGGCGGGCGTGCGCAACACGACGCTGGACTCGGGGTGCTGCGGGCTGGCCGGGAACTTCGGGTTCGAGAAGGGACACTACGAGGTGTCCAAGGCCGTGGCGGAGGACCGCTTGCTGCCGGCGGTGCGAGGGGCCGCGGAGTCCACTGTGGTGTTGTCCGACGGGTTCAGCTGCCGGACGCAGATCGCGCAGGAGTCGGGCCGGCAGGCGGTGCACCTGGCGGAGTTGCTGCGGCGGGCGTTGCGTTAGCCGGTGCCCCACCAGGTTTCGGCGAACGAGCCGAGGGCCGGCGCCATGGTCGGAATGGTCCGGTCAGCTGCGTGACTGAGCTGGACCCGCTCGCGGTGCTGCTCCGGCTTATTCGCTGCGCTCCAGCAACGTCCGCACCGCCGGCCCCGTCAACCGGGCCACGTCCTCCGGCGAGGCGCTCGCCAGGGGGTCCTTGCGGGTGACCGCGCGGACGAGGCCGATGCCGAGCAGCCAGGCCAGCGCGAGGTCGGCGCGGAGGGCGGCGTCGGGCTCGTCGGTGAGGGAGGCCAGGGCGCGGGCGTATTCCTCGCCGAGCTGGTCGCGCAGGGCGGCGCCGGCGCCGTCGGTGCCGGTGGAGCGCAGGTAGGTCTCCAGGGAGCGGTCGCGGCGTTCGGAGTCGTCCTTGAGGAGGCTGCGCAGGGTTTCGGCGAACAGGTGCTCGGGCGGGGTCGCCTCCAGCTGGGCGAAGCCGCCGCGGGTCATGACGGACTCGAAGAGGGCTTCTTTGCTGCCGAAGTAGCGGAACAGCAGCGCCTGGTTCGCGCCCGCGCGCCCGGCGATGTCGCGCACGGTGGTGCGGTCGAAGCCGCGCTCGGCGAAGAGTTGTTCGGCGGCGTCGAGCAGCGCCGCTTTCGTCGCCGCGGCGTCTCGCTTCCGGGCGTGCGATTCTGCGGTCATGACGCCTCCCGTTCGCGCACGAGGTTAACCGCACTGCGAGTGGTGAGGGCGCATCGGCGCCGCGTCACGCGGGCGGGCAGGGTCGATCGTGCACTCATTCGGGTGGGTTTGTGCGCGGCGACACATCACTGTGGTGAACCGACGGCCCCCGTGCGGCCGTGATGAGATGAGATCAAGTTCAGGGCACGAGGAGACACCGCATGAGCAATCCGCTGATTGCGCCGACCGTGGATTCGACCAAGGCGTATTCGGGGATTTCGCTGCTGGAGACCGCGAACGACCTCTCGACGGCCATCGAGTCGGGCGACTGGGCGTCGGTCGCTATGGGGGCGGTGGGGACCGCGCTCGACGCGTTGTCGGTCGCGATGGACCCCTTCGGCGCGATCCTGGCCGCGGGTGTGTCGTGGCTCATGGAGCACGTCGGACCGCTCAAGGACGCGCTCAACGGCCTCACCGGCAATGCCGACCAGATCAAGGCGCAGTCCGAGACGTGGGCGAACGTCGCCAAAGAGCTCGGCAGTGTGGCCTCGGACCTGACCGACGCCGTGAACGCCGACCTGCAGTCGTGGTCGGGCTCCGCGTCGGACGCGTACCGGCAGCGTGCGCAGGACATCGGCACGCTGCTGCAGTCCGCGCAGAAGGGCACCGAGGGCGCGTCGTCCGGGGTCAAGACCGCGGGTGAAGTGGTCGCCGCCGTCCGGACGCTCGTGCGCGACATCATCTCCGAGCTCATCGGGCACCTGATCAGCTGGGCGCTGCAGGTGGTGTTCACGCTCGGCATCGGGCTGGCGTGGGTGGTTCCGCAGGTCGCCGGCGCCGTCGCGAAGACGGCGTCGCAGATCACGGGCCTCGTGACGAAGCTGGTCAAAGCGCTCAAGGCCCTGGTCCCGCTGCTGAAGAAGGCCGGGACGCTGTTCGAGGACGCGGGCAAGGCGCTGAAAGGCCTCAAGGGCGGCAAGGTCGCCCCGCCGCCGAAGACCAAGGACCTCAGCGGCACCCCGACGGCCCCGCCGGTGAAAACCGCCGGTGACGGCGGTGGCGCGCCCAAGGGCGGCGGCTACGAGGGCACGCCGAAGGACTACACCCTACCCCCGGGCAAGTCGGGCGCGGACGACTCGACCAAGGCGTCCGGCTACGAAGGCTCGCCGAAGGACTACACCCCGCCGCCCGCCGCGAAGTCGGCCGACGACACGCCCGGCGGCTCGGGCTACACCGGCTCGGGATCCGACTTCACGCCCCCGCCGGCGAAGTCAGGCGGAGGCGGCGGCACACCCAAGTCGGGCGGAGGCGGCGGTACCCCGAAGTCGGGCGACACCACCCACACGTCCGGCGCGGGCGCGGACGCCCCGAAATCTCCGCCGCCCCGCAGCCCCGACCCCGTCGACTCGCCGGTGCACGGCCTCGGCGACACCACCAGCTCGTTCTTCAACAAGGTCGGTGGTGTCTTCGTGCCCGGCAACAAGGTGAAGGCTTCAGCCGGCCCGGGTGGGACGACCAGGCCGTCGATCAACGCCGACACCCTCGGCGCAGGCAATTTCGCGAGCAAGTACTACCCGAACCTCAACAAGCTGAACCCGACCAAGGACGGGAAGAACTGCACGCTGGCCATCACGTCCGTCGACGACATGCTGGGCGGCAAGGTCAAGCCCGCCCCCAAGCTGCCCGAGGACCAGACGATCGGGACCGCGGTCGGGCCGAACCACCCGTTGCGGCAGAAGAACCCGAACGCCGGGCGCCCGGAGGACCTGGACAACTGGGACCAGGTCATCGACAAGGCGAGCGAGTACCCCGGCAGCAAGGGCTACGTCATCGTCCACCGCGACGACCGCAGCTCCCACGTGATGAACGTGGTCAACACGGACAAGGGCGTCGTTTTCCTCGACGGGCAGTCGGGCAAGCTCGGCAAGCTGGACACCGACCCACGAAACCTGCAGTACTTCCGCTACGACCCGCCGACGCACGGCGCGCAGGGCCCGCCGCCCGGGTGGACGCCCCCGCCGGCCGCGGCGCCGGCGCCCCCGCCCGCGCCGAACCCGGTGCCGGCCCCGGCCGCGGGAAACAACATCGACGACGTCTACCAGGACTGGCTCAAGGCAGACCAGCACTTCAACGGCTGATTCGGACAGGCGGAAGACATGCAGAAACAGGATGCCGTGGCGATCGCGACGCGGTTCATCGCCGACCAGGTCGGCCCGGAGCTCATCCACCCCGTGGTCGGGCGGCTCGTCGTGGAAGAGGAATACGTGTCGGAGCACGAACTGGCGTGGATCGTGCCGTTCAACAGCGTCGCTTTCCTCGAGGACGGGGACTTCGACAAGGCGTGCATCCCGAGTGTGATCGCCGTGCCGCGCAACGGGTTGGCGGCGTTCCTCCCGCCGTCTTCGCTGCCCGTGCGCGAGTTCCTGGACGAGGTCGTCGCCGGCGGCGGTGACCTGGGGGAGTGGACCGGGACCGCGCCCGAGGCGCCGGCCATCCCGCCGGGCGTGCACGAGCAGGTGCTGCACGGGCACCTCGATCCCGAGACGGGGATCTTCACCGGCGGCCACACCCGTGGGGACGGCCCGCGGTAACTCGCCAGGCACCGGGGCGGGGTTCGAGCGCGCCCAACCGATGGTCACGGACAGTCACGTTGATCTTCCGCTGCGCAGCGGCTGACAAGCTGCGCCCGACTCGGTACGGTGGTTGTAAGCGCGCGCTTACAAACCGGACTTTCCGTCAGATTGGGAGTTCTCCACATGACCACCACGCAGTCGGAGCCGCTTGCGTACCCGTTCAACGAAGAGGCGGGGCTCGCGCTGAACGCGGCGTATGCCGCCGCCCGTGACGCGGAGGGCATGATCCGCGTGCAGATGCCGCACGGTGAGCCCGCCTGGCTCGCCACGCGGTTCGCCGACGCCCGGCTCGTGCTGGGCGACCGGCGGTTCTCACGCGCGATGTCGGAGCAGAAGGACGAGCCGCGGATGGCCGCGCACCGGCGTCCGGGCGGCATCCTCACCATGGACCCGCCGGACCACACGCGGCTGCGCACGCTCGTCGCGAAGGCGTTCACCGTCCGGCGCGTGGAGCTGCTGCGGCCGCGCGTCGAGGAGCTGGCGACCGGGCTGATCGAGGACATGAAGGCGGCCGGGCAGCCCGCCGACCTGGTCGACGCATATGCGCTGCCGATCCCCGTCGCGGTGATCTGTGAGCTGCTCGGCGTGCCGACCGAGCACCGCCCGAAGTTCCGCGTGTGGAGCGACGCCGCGCTGACCACGAGCGGCCTGACCGCCGAGGAGTTCCAGCGCAACCGCGAAGAGCTGCGCGCGTACATGTCGGGCCTGATCGCGCAGCACCGCGAGCAGCCGCAGGACGACCTGATGACGGCCCTGATCGAGGCGCGCGACGTGCGCGACCGGCTCACGGAGCTGGAGCTGGTCGACCTGTGCGTCGGGATCCTGATCGCCGGCCACGAGACCACGGCGAGCCAGATCCCGAACTTCGTCTACGCGCTGCTCGACCAGCCGGAGCAGTGGAAGAAGCTCGTCGAGGACCCATCGCTGATCAACGCCGCCGTCGAGGAGCTCCTGCGCTTCGTCCCCCTGGGCGCCGGCGCCGGCTTCGCGCGCTACGCCACCGAAGACGTGCAGGTCGGCGACGTGCTCGTCCGCGAGGGCGAACCGGTGCTCGTCGCGATCGGGGCGGCCAACCGCGACCGCCTCCAGTTCGGCGACGCGGACACCCTCGTATTCGACCGTGAGGACACCCACCACCTCGGCTTCGGCCACGGCGTGCACCACTGCCTCGGCGCGCCGCTCGCCCGCCTGGAGCTGCAGGAGGCGCTGAAGGCTCTCACGCGCGAAATGCCGAATCTCCACCTCGCCGGCGATATCGTGTGGAAAACCCAGATGCTGGTCCGCGGACCACGCTCCATGCCGATCGGGTGGTGACGATGACCTGGAAAGTGGAAGTCGACGAACACACGTGCATCGGCTCCGGCATGTGCGCCTCGCTGATGCCGGAGCTCTTCGCCCTGGACGGCCCGGTCGCCCACACGTTGGCGGACACCGTCGCGCCGGATGAGACCGCCCTCGACGCCGCGGACTCGTGCCCGGCGATGGCGATCACGATCACGGATGGCGCGGAGGTTGTGGGGCCACGGCCTTGAGGTGGTGAAACAGGGCCCTTCCGCTGCCGGCGGAGGGGCCCTTTTCGATTACTTCACCGGCAGGTACGCGGCGACGTCGGCGAGCGCCTTCAAGGTCTCACGCGGCACGTGCCCAGTGGCTTGATCGGCTTCGGCGACGACCAGGCCGGTACCGTCGGGACGGTCGGAGTAGTTGAGGCCGGTCATGCGGACACCGGCCAGCCCGAGTGTCACGGCGGCCTCCAGCGGGCGGACGTCGCCACTGCCCTGCACAGTCTCGACTTGACGGAATTTGCCTGCCTGCGCCTTGGTCTTGAACCCGACACGTACCACCGAGACGACCGCCGCGTTGCCATGACCGTCTCCGACGGCCAGGAGCATCCGGCCCAGCGATGTGCACGGGGTCTTGGCCAGGAACTCTCGGACCCGGCCCGACGCGGCGACCAAGCAGTCGGCCTCACGTTCGAGCTTGCGTTCGACCTTGCGCTCGAGCTCCTTGAACTTCAGCCGGCTCCACGCGTTCTTGGCATCGCCCTTGCGTGCGCTTTCCTGCCCGGACTTGGTTCGGGCCTTCAGCGAGCGTCCCGGCAGCGAGTCCACGACGTCGCCTGCGGTGTTCCCGGCCAGCGAGTCGGCGGCCGCATCCACTGCGGCTCCGCCCTCGGCACCTCCGAGCGCTCCGGTGCCAGCAACGCCACCGAACAACATCAGGCCGGCGACTGCGACGGCGACGCCCTTGCCGCTGCCTCTGATGTAGATGTGCTGGCCGTTCTTCGTGATCCAGCGTCCCACTCGAGTTCCCCTCGCTCGCTCGCGGCGCTGCGCCCGCGGAGGAGCGCCCTGAGCTCACACGCCTGAGACGCCTGAAGGGTTGTCCTGCCTGACGTCACTCGATCGGGTGAGGCGGGCGCCGCGATTTCTTACCCCCACCCGAAATCGTGTTAACGCGCACCACCGGGAACCGTAACTCTGCGCGGTGCATGTAACACGGCGGTGTTCCGGATGAAACGGTTCGGACTCCGCCCGGCGGTGCACTGTGCGGCATGAACTTCCAGCTCGACGGCCTGCACCGGCCGGTGATCGTGGTCGGCGGCGGACAGGCGGGGCTCTCGATGTCCCACTGCCTGACGACCGCCGGGGTCGGGCACGTGGTGCTCGAGCGCGCGAGCGCTGGGCACGAGTGGCGAGAACGCCGCTGGGACAGCTTCTGCCTCGTGACGCCCAACTGGCAGTGCCGGCTTCCCGGTTTCCCCTACCCGGGCGATGATCCGGACGGGTTCATGGTGCGCGACGACATCGTCGCCTACCTCGAAGACTACAAGAAATCCTTCGACGTGCCGATCGTCGAGGGGGTCGAGGCCACGCGCCTGACGAAGGTGCCCGGCGGCGGGTTCCGCGTGGCCACCACGCAGGGTGAGCTGACGGCGGACCACGTCGTGGTGGCGACCGGCCCGTACCAGGTGCCGCTCAAGCCGCGGCTGGCCGAGCGGTTGCCGGCCGCCACGGCGCAGCTGCACAGTTCCGAGTACCGCAACCCGGAGCAGCTGCCCGATGGTGAGGTGCTCGTGGTCGGCACCGGCCAGTCCGGTTGCCAGATCGCCGAGGACTTGCACCTCGCCGGCCGCCGCGTGCACCTCGCGGTGGGGTCGGCGCCGCGGGTGGCGCGGCGTTACCGGGGCCGCGACGTGGTGGCCTGGCTCGACGACATGGGTTACTACGCCAGGGGAATCGACGAGTTCGCCGACGCCGACGCCGTCCGGTTCCGCGCCAACCACTACGTCACCGGGCGCGACGGCGGCCACGACATCGACCTGCGCGCGTTCGCCCGTGAGGGCATGCAGCTCTACGGGCGTCTCACCGACGTCCGCGACCGCACCCTGACCTTCGCTCCCGATCTCCGGCGCAACCTCGACGCGGCCGACGCCGTGTCCGAAGGCATCAAGGACTCGATCGACGCCTACCTCACCCGGGCGAACATCGAAGCACCACCAGAACCCCGCTACACCCCCGTCTGGCAACCGGACGACGAGCCGCGAACCCTTGACACGAAAGGGATCTCCGCCGTCGTCTGGAGCACCGGATTCGGCCGGGACCACCGCTGGATCGACGTCCCGGTGTTCGACGGCAAGGGCTACCCGACGCACCGCCGCGGCGTCACGACCTGTCCCGGTCTGTTCTTCCTCGGCCTGCCGTGGCAGCACACCTGGGGCTCCGGCCGGTTCTGCGGCGTCGGCGCCGACGCGGAATATCTGGCGCGGCGCATCGTCGCGGGCGAGCGCGCGGCCGACGTCCGCTGGATCTCCGGCACACCACGCAACACCGAGCCGGCCGACGACTGGGTCGCCCCGAGGACGGTCGCGTGATGCAATGGATCGCCGACGCCCACCGCCACCTCGGCGTGCTGCCCGCGTACCCCTTCTACGGCGGCCCGCCGGTCGCCCCGGCCGTCGGTGCGCGCGCGACGATCGACGAGCTCCTGTCCGATTTGGACCGCGAAGGCACCGAACGCGCCCTCGTGATCCCCAACTACGGCGTGCCCGACCCGGAGATCGCGTTCTCCTTCAACGAGCTCTGCGTCGAAGCATCCGGAAAGGACGACCGGATCGCCGCGGCCCTGTGGGTGTCGCCTCGAAAAGAAGACGCCGCGAGAACCGACCAGGCGCTCAAGCTCGCCGGCGAACCCGGCGTCCGCGCGCTCAAGCTCAGTTTCCTCCTCGGCGGCCGCGCGAGCGACCCGGCCTGCAAACCTCAGCTCGACAAGGTCTTCGCCGCCGCCCGCGAACACGACCTCGTCGTCCACGTCCACACCTCGCCCGGCGCCGCGTCCGATGTGGACGAAGTGGGCAAGCTCGTCGACGAATACGCCGACCACGCGAAGCTGCACCTCGTGCACTTCGGTGGTGGCATGAGCGGGCACATCAAACTCGCCGGCGGCCGCTTCTTCGACTGGATCGCCGCCGGCAAGCAGGTCTACACCGACCTGTCCTGGGCGATCGGCTTCACCCCGCGATGGCTGGCCGAGGAGATCTCCCGGCGCGGGATCGGGCACGACCGCGTGCTCTTCGCCTCCGACGAGCCGTGGGGCGACCACGAGGGCGAGCTCGCGAAGCTGACCGCGGTGGTCGGCGACGGCGAGCTGGCCGACCACGTTTTCCGGAGCACGTTCGAGGTGCTGTACGGACCGAAGAAAGGGAAATGACCGATGGCCGAGCTGACCGACCTCGAGAAGACCAGCCTCGACGAGATTCCGCACCCGTCTTTGCCGCAGGGTTCGAACCTCTACGGCGCCACCAAGATCTTCCCCGACTACCAGGCGGAGAACGGGGAGACCTACTTCACCCTCGTGCACGGCATCGCGCACGAGTCGTCGGTGAGCTTCGTCGCGATCCTGCAGGCGACCCGCGCACTGCGCAAGGGTTTCGAGACCGCGATCTACTTCTACGGCCCGGGCTCGCTCAACTGCCTGGCCACGCGCGGGTTCCCCACCACCGGCAACGCCGCGTTCCCCGGCGAGCTGAACATCAACGACCAGCTCAAGACGTTCATCGCCGAAGGCGGCAAGGTCTACTGCTGCCGCTTCGGGCTTTCGCTGCACGGCGCGCGCGAGGAGGACCTCATCGAGGGCGTGATCCCGGCACACCCGCTCGACGTGCAGGACGCGTTGATCCACTACGCGCGCAAGGGCGCGATCATCAACTCCACGTACATGTTCTAGGAGGCGGGCGTGCGCGTTGGCACCACTACCGAGGAATTTCTGGACACCCGCGCCGACATGGCCGTCCGCGGGGTGCGGATGGACGCACCCGTGCAGCGCAGCAAAGGCGCCGGGCCGAGTGACGACGGGCACCTGGTCGTCGACGGTGCCAACGCCACGCTGCCGCTCAACGACGAAAGCCCCTACCAGGTACGGGAAGGACGTGTCTTCCGCGGCTCGCTCGACCTCGGCCTCAGCGTCGAGCCCGTGGCCCGGCCGAAGTTCTACGACCTGTCCACCGCGGACGGGGTGCCCTACCCCAAGATCGCGCTGCTGCACGGGAAGGACGTGCTTGCGAGCACCGTCGTGCAGACCTGCATCCGTTACGTCGAAGACCAGCGCTGCCGGTTCTGCACCATCGAAGAGTCGCTGCGCGCCGATTCGACGGTCGCGGCCAAGACCCCGGCGCAGCTCGCCGAGGTCGCGGAAGCGGCCGTGCGGCTCGACGGGATCAAGCAGATGGTGCTGACCACCGGGACCACGGCCGGGCCGGATCGCGGGGCGCGGCACCTCGTGCGCTGCGTGCGCGCGGTACTCGAGGCCGTGCCCGGGCTGCCGATCCAGGTGCAGATCGAGCCGCCCGGCGACCTCGCCGTGCTGAGCCAGCTGCGCGAGGCGGGCGCGACGTCGATCGGCATCCACGTGGAGTCGCTCGACGAGGACGTGCGCCGCCGGTGGATGCCCGGCAAGTCGAGCGTGCCGATGGCGGAGTACGAGGCGGCGTGGGACGAGGCCGTGCGCGTGTTCGGCCCCAACCGCGTGTCGACGTACCTGCTGATCGGCCTCGGTGAGGATCCGGATGAGCTCGTCGCGGGCGCCGGTCGGCTGATCGAGCGGGGCGTGTACCCCTTCGTGGTGCCGATGCGGCCGATGCTCGGCACGCTTGCCCGACGCGACGGTGCGGTGGCCCCGACGCCCGCGTTGGTCCGTGACGTGACGCGGCGGGTGGCCGAGCTGTTGCGGGCCGCGGGGATGACCGGAGCCGACCAGGGAGCGGGTTGCGCGGCTTGCGGAGCGTGCAGCGTCCTCAGCGCGGCGGGAGGCTGACGTGGACCACGACATCCTGGCGTTGCTCGGCGATTCCCGCGGCGGCGCTGCCCCACCTGAGTTCCGGATCGAACCGGCCGACCACAGTGGACTGACGGCGTATCGCGCGTTGCGGCACGAGACGTTCGTCGAGCGCCAAGGCCTGTTCGCGAGCCATGACGTCGACGACCGCGACACCGACCCGCGGACACTGGTGCTCGTGGCGCGCGACGAGGCCGGCACCGTGCTCGGCGGCGTCCGGCTCGGCCCGGCGCAAGACGGCCCGGACTTCGGCTGGTGGACCGGTGGACGGCTGGTCGTCGCGCCGGGCAGCCCGCACGGTGTCGGACGCGCTCTCGTGCGGGCCGCGTGCGCGCGGGCCGAATCGGAAGGCGCGCTGCGGTTCGAGGCGACGGTGCAGGTGCAGAACGAGCGGATGTTCACGCGTCTGGGCTGGCAGCACGTGCGGCCGGTCACGGTCGCGGATGTCCGGCACATCCTGATGCGGTGGCCGATCGGCCGCGTGGCCACGCTGGCGCGGGCCACCAAACGTCCACTGGGGACACTGCTGCCCGGCCTCACCGGCAGCCCGGGCTTCTTCGGTGACGACGGCGTGCCGATTCCGGGTAGTGACCTCGTCGCGGCGTGCGACGCGATCGTGCCGTCGATGGTCGAGCGCGATCCGGAGTGGGCGGGCTGGTGCTCGGTGCTGGTGAACGTGAACGACCTCGCGGCGATGGGCGCGGAACCCGTTGCGCTGCTGGACGCTCTGGGTGCGCGGGACGCGTCGTTCGCGGCGAGAGTCCTTTCCGGACTCCGGAAGGCGAGCAGCGCGTACGGGGTGCCCGTGCTCGGCGGGCACACGCAGTTCGGCGTCCCGGCGTCGCTGGCCGTCACCGCGCTGGGCCGCGCTGCCGAGCCGGTGCCCGGTGGCGGCGGGAAACCCGGGCAGGCGCTCTACCTGACCGCCGACCTCGAGGGCCGCTGGCGGCCCGGATACACCGGGCGGTTATGGGATTCGACGAGCTCACGGCGCACACCCGAGCTGCGTGACCAGCTCGGCGCCGTCGCCCGGGCGCGGCCCGCGGCGGCGAAGGACGTGTCGATGGCGGGCCTTGCCGGCACGCTCGGGATGCTCGCCGAGGCGTCGGGCTGCGGCGCGGTGCTGGACGTCACGAAGGTGCCGCGCCCGGCCGGGACGACGGTGGGCGACTGGTTCACCTGCTTCCCGGGCTTCGCGATGCTCACGGCCGGGGCGCCCGCTCCGGCCCGCGCCGCCGTGACCGCCGAATGCGGTGAGCTCGTGGCGGGATCCGGCGTGCGGCTGCGGTGGCCGGACGGCGAGGTGACCACCGTCGTGGACGGCGGGGTCACGGGGTTGGGGGAGGCAGCATGAGAACTGCTTGCAGGTCCGAATCATCGAACACCATGCTCGCCGACGGTGTGATGCTGCCGCGCCTTGGCGTGTCCGAAGAGGAGGCGGCATGACCGAGGAGAGAACATGAGCACGGTGCGGATGGCCGCGGTGGCGGCGCCCTTCGACCGCGACGTCGAGGGCGACTTCGCGCGGATCGAGAAGCTGATCGGCGAGGCCAGGTCCGAGGGCGTCGGGCTGCTCGCGCTGCCCGAGGCGGCGCTCGGCGGGTACCTCGCGAACCTCGACGGTGGCGCGGAGGGCCCGCCCGCGCTCGACCCGGCGGGCCCGGAGATCCGCCGCCTGGCCGAGCTGGCAGGCGACCTCGTGGTCACGGCCGGGTACTGCGAGCGCGACGGCGACCTGCGCTACAACTCGGCCGTGTGCGTGACCGGCGACGGCGTGCTGGGGCACCACCGGAAGGTGCACCAGCCGTTGTCGGAGGACGCCAGCTACGGCGCGGGCAGCGGGTTCGCCGCGTTCGACACGCCGGTGGGCCGGCTGGGCATGATGATCTGTTACGACAAGGCGTTTCCGGAATCGGCACGGGCGCTGGCGCTCGATGGCGCGCAGGTGGTGGTGTGCATGTCGGCGTGGCCGGGCAGCCGGACCAACCCGAGTGCCGACCTCGCCGAGGACCGGTGGAAGCGCCGGTTCGACTTGTTCGACCGGGCCCGTGCGTTGGAGAACCAGATCGTGTGGGTCTCGGCGAACCAGTCGGGGACGTTCGGCGACCTGCGGTTCGTGGCGAGTGCGAAGATCGTCGATCCGGGTGGTGAGGTGCTGGCCGACACGGGCGTGGGCGAGGGGCTGGCGATCGCGGAGCTGGACGTCGCCGCCGCGTTGGCGGGTGCGCGCCGGGCGATGGCGCACCTGGCCGACCGCCGGCCCGCCGCGTATACCGTGGGCGGGTGAATGGGCCGGCTCCGGATCGCCGCCGTGGCCGCGCACTTCGGGCGTGACCTCGAGTTCGACCTGCGGCGCATCGCCACGTTGATCGACCACGCGCGCCAGAGCGGCGCCGATCTGCTGGTGCTGCCCGACGCGGCGCTCGGCGGCTACCTCGCCGACCTGCGCCACCCCGACCCGGACGCGCTGCCGCCGGCGCTCGAACCCGGCTGCCCCGAGCTGAAAACGGTGCAGGCGCTGGCGGCGGAGATGACCGTGTGCGTGGGTTACTGCGAGGCTGACGGTGCGCGCCGCTACAACGCGGCCGTGTGCGTGACGGGCGACGGTGTGCTCGGCCACCACCGGAAGGTGCACCAGCCGCCGGGGGAGAGTGTCGCGTACGACGCGGGGGATTCCTTCACCGCGTTCGACACGCCGGTCGGGCGCGTCGGGATGCTGATCGACTACGACAAGACGTTCCCGGAGTCGGCGCGCTCGCTCGCGGTGGACGGCGCGGAGATCGTCGCGTGCCTCTCGGCGTGGCCGACGAGCATCACCGACCGGGCACCGCGGATGGCGCAGGACCGCCAGTCGCGGCTGTTCGACCTGTACGACCAGGCGCGCGCCGCGGAGAACCAGGTGGTGCTCGTGTCGTCCAACCAGACCGGCGCGATGGGTGGCATGCGGTTCCTCGGCCAGGCCAAGGTCGTCGGCCCCGGTGGCGAGATCCTGGCACGCACCTGGTCGAAGGCGGGGCTCGCGGTGGCCGAGGTCGACGTGGCCGGGGAAGTCGCGAACGCCCGCCGCGTGCTGCACCACCTGGGGGAACGCAAACCTTTCGCGTACCGGGAGGGCTGACGTTGCGCATCGCGTTGCTGAGCTATTCGACGAAACCCCGCGGCGGTGTGGTGCACACGCTGGCGCTGGCGGAGGCCCTGGCCGCGCTCGGCGAGGACGTGACCGTGTGGACCCTGGGTCGTGGCGGTGACAGCGGGTTCTTCCGGCCGGTGGATCCGCGGGTGACGACGATGGTGGTGCCGTTTCCCGAGGTGCCGGGCGAGTCGGTGGGTTCCCGGATCGTGCGCTCGATCGCGGTTTTGGGAACGGCTTTTCCGCGCGGTGAGTACGACATCGTGCACGCGCAGGACTGCATTTCGGCCAACGCCGTGGATCGTTGCGTGCGAACGGTGCACCACCTCGACACGTTCACCACGCCGGAGCTGGCCGCGTGTCACGAGCGGGCGATCACGCGGCCGTTCGCCCATGTGTGCGTGTCGGCGTCGGTGGCCGCGGAGGTGCGCGCGGGCTGGGGGATCGAAGCCACGGTGATCCCCAACGGCGTTGATGCCGCGCGATTTTCTTCGGCGCCGTACGGGGATTGGCGAGTGCGGTTCGGCCGGTATGTGCTCGCGGTCGGCGGAATCGAGCCGCGCAAGGGTTCTTTGGACCTGCTGGAGGCCGTCGCTTTTCTCGACCCCGCGGTACGCCTGGTGATCGCGGGCGGCGAGACGCTCTTCGACTACCGCGACTACCGCGAACGCTGGGACAAGCGGGCGGCCGCGCTGGGCGTGGATCCGGTGGTGCTGGGGCCGGTTGCGCACGACTCGCTGCCGTCGCTGGTCCGGTCGGCCGCGGTGTTCGCCTTCCCCTCGACGAAGGAGGGCTTCGGTCTGGCGGCGATGGAGGCTTTGGCCGCGGGGGTGCCTTTGGTGGCGCGTGATCTCCCGGTGCTGCGCGAGGTTTTCGGCGGGGTGGCCCGGTTCGCCGCCACGCCGCACGGCTTCGCGGCCTCGATCGAAGCCGCGCTGAATTCCGGGCCGGAAGACCGCGCGGCGGGCGTGGCTCTGGCTGAGCGCCACACGTGGTCCGCTGCCGCGCGGGCGCATCTGGAGTTGTACCGGTCGCTCGCGGGGTAATTGCCTTGCCGGGTGGCCGGTGGGCTGGTCCGATGTGGACGTGTTCGAGTTGAGGTGGGAACGCCCACTGCACCAGCGACCCGCGGCGGCGGACATCGCCGTCTCCGACGGTGACGTTCTGGTGCACGAACGGTCCACTCGCCTCGTCCGTCTCTCCGGCTCCGACGGCGCAGTGCGCTGGGACGTGCCGCTCGGCACGTGGCCGCGAGCCGTCGTCCTGGACGGCTCCGACGTGGTCGCGCTGCCTCAGCAACCCGGCCGCCTGTTCTGCCTCTCGTGGGCGGACGGCCTTCCTCACTGGACCAACGACGTCGGCTGGCTTTCGGGGCACGTCGTGGTGTCACCGGAGGTCGTGCTGGTGGGCGGCTGGCGCGGCTACACCCCGCTGCGCGGCCTGTCCCGCTCCACCGGCGAGCTTCTCTGGACCCGCTCCCGGGTCACCGTGCTCCCCGCGTGGTTCGCCGGCGGCTTCCTTGTCGGAGAACCACGCGGCGCCGGCGCCGAGCTGCTGCACCCCGGCACCGGCGAACCCACGCGGACCTGGCGGACCCACGTGCCGAACGCCGATGCCGAGCCGGTCTCCGAGGTGATCGATGAGTCCCACGCCCTGGTGAGCGGGCAGCCGCTGAACTCCGGTTCACGGCGAACGCGCCCGTCGGTCCCCCGCCCGACGAGCGGCGAACGACTGGCCGGCTCACTCGCCTTGCCGGGCACGGAAATCACCGTGACCCTCGACCGCGCCGGCCACCTCGAACACTGGTCACCCGACGGCACCCGCCTCGGCCGGGTCCGCGTGGCAAGGCGGGCGGAGGGCCTTCGCGTGCTCGGCCCGGACCGGATCGTGGTGGCGGCCAAGGGAACCATCGCGGTCTACGGCGTCGGCTGAGGCGCGCGGACGCCGTTTTCCGTCACCACCGCCGTGATGAGCGCGGCCGGCGTCACGTCGAAGGCCGGGTTGAAGACCTCGGCGCCCTCGGGAGCGATGCGGACGCCGCCGAACTCCGTGAGCTCCGAAAGCCGGCGCTCTTCGATCTCGATGTCCGCGCCCGTGGCGATCGAGGCGTCCACAGTGGACTCGGGGGCGACGACCACGAACGGCACCCCGTGGTGGGCGGCGGCGATGGCGAGGCCGTAGGTGCCGATCTTGTTGGCGACGTCGCCGTTGGCGGCGATGCGATCGGCGCCCACGAGGACGCAGTCGACGAGGCCGCGGGACATCGCGAGGGCGGCGGCGCCGTCGGGTTGGACCCGGTAGGGGACGCCGGCCTGGGCGAGTTCCCACGCGGTGAGGCGGGAGCCCTGCAAGAGGGGGCGGGTCTCGTCGACCAGCACGGACTCGACGAGACCCCGCTCGTGCAGGTGCCAGACGACGCCGAGCGCCGTGCCCCACGCGACGGTGGCGAGGTGGCCCGCGTTGCAGTGGCTCAGCAGCCGCAGCGGGCGGCGGGTGGTCTCGCGCAGCACGACTTCCGCCGCGTGGCCCGACGCGGCGCGGTTGAGGTGTTCGTCCTCGTCGAGCGTGGCCAAGGCCTCGGCGAGCACGGCTTCGGGGCCGTCGTCGAGCTTGCCGAGGGCACGGGTGACACCCCAGCGGAGGTTGACGGCCGTCGGGCGGGCGCTGGCCAGGCGTTCGGCTTCGGCCCGCACAGTGCTGTCCGAGCCACCCGCGAACGCCGCCAGCGCGACGCCGAGCGCGCCCGCAGCACCCAGGGCCGGGGCGCCCCGCACGGCGAGCCGCTGGATCGCGTCGACGAGCTCGTCGACCGTCCGCAGCTCCAGCGTCCGGTACGCGCCGGGCAGCGCGACCTGGTCGATGATCACGACAGCGCCGTCGGCCCAGCTCACGGTCCTGCGCATCTGTCCTCCCGAGCCCCGAAAACCACTGGCCGGCCACGCGGTGGGTGCCCCACCATGCCGCCCGTGACCATTCAACGACAGAACCCGCCCACCCTGCACGCGACGCCCGGCTACCACCACGTGACCACGGTCTCCGGCCGCACGACCGTGCACCTCGCCGGCCAGTGCCCGCTCGGGCTGGACGGCGTCGTGGTCGAGGGAGACGTGCTCGCGCAGGTGGACCAGGTCGTCGTCAACACCGCCACCGCGCTCGCGGCCGCCGGCGCCACCGCCGACGACGTGGTCCGCACGGTGATCCACGAGGCCACGGCCGATCGCGCCGTGCTCTCCGCCGTGTGGGACCGGTTCACCGGCTCGGCGATCGGGCCGGCGTTCAGCACCGCGAGCACGTTGCCGGGCGTGACGTGCCTGGGTTATCCGGGCCAGCCGGTGGAGCTGGACGTCACCGCCGCGGTGTCATAGGCCCGCCATCAGGTCCGTCTCCGTGATCCCCGGACCGTGGCCCTCGCGGATGAACCACTCGATGCCGAACGCGTGGCCGAACGCCTCGTCGGGCATCGCGAGGAACCATGACTCCTCGCTGATCTGGCTCGGGTGCGCCCGCATGGCGGCGCGCTTCGCGGCGAGGTACGGCTTGACGTCGACCGCCGCCGTGATCTCGGCCTCGGGCTTGCCGAGCTTCTCCTGCGCGTCGACGTCCGGCACCGCCTCGCGCGGCATCGCCCCCATCTCCACGGCCAGCTCCAGCCCGCGGCGCATGTGGTCGCGGTTCGAGGTGGCCTGGTAGACGCGCGGCGTGCCGGCCAGCTCGGCGGCGCGCATGCCGACGCGGTGGACCTGGATGTGGTCGGGGTGGCCGTAGTTGCCGTAGTCGTCGTAGACCGTGAGGACTTCGGCGTCTTCCTCACGCAGGATCTCGGCGAGCCGCTGGGCCGCCTCCTCGATCGACGCCCGCCAGAACGCGCCCGGCGCGTCGTTGGTCGGCTCGCCCATCATCCCCGAGTCGCGGTAGCCCAGGAACTCCACCCGCTTGACGCCGAGCACCTCGGCCGCCCCGTGGGTCTCGCGCACGCGGCGCTCCCACAGCTGTTCGCCGTCGCTTAGGAACCCGTCGGGCACCTCGCCCACCTCGCCGCGCGTCGCGACCACCAGCACCACGCGGTGCCCGTCGTCGGCCGCTTTGCGCATCACGCCACCGGTCACGATGCACTCGTCGTCGGGGTGGGCGTGGAACGTCACCATTGTTGCCATGTCATCGAACTTACCCGCGGGGACCGACAAAAGCCGGTGGCCGGGTGAACATTCCGGCCTCGCCTATCGCTGCAAGCTCCGCTCCTTGTCCATGTGCGACAGCTTCTCCGGGTTGCGCACCGCGTAGATGCCGGTGACGAGTCCGTCGTCGATGCGCAAGGCCAGGACGGTGTCGAGGGCGCCGTCGAAGTGGACGGTGAGGGCGGGGTAGCCGTTGACCTGCGCGGGCACGCGGGTGGCCGTGGCGAGGTGGCCCAGGCCGGCGCCCAGGATGCGCGCGACGCGTTCGGCGCCGACGACGGGCTTGAGCACGGCCTGCTTGACGCCGCCGCCGTCGCCGAGGAAGACGACGTCCGGGGAGAGGATGTCGAGCAGGTGCTGCAGGTCGCCGGTTTCGATGGCGTGCTGGAAGGCGGCGAGGGCGTCGCGCGTGGCGGTGGGCGAGACCGGCCCGCGCGGCCGGCGGGCGGCCACGTGCTCCCGCGCGCGGTGCGCGATCTGCCGCACGGCGGCGCCGCTCTTGCCGACGGCGTCGGCGATCTCGCCGTAGCCCAGGTCGAACACCTCGCGCAGCACGAACACCGCGCGTTCGGTCGGCGTGAGCGTCTCCAGCACGAGCAACATGGCCATCGACACGCTGTCGGCCAGCTCCACGTCCTCGGCGACGTCCGGCGCGGTCAGCAACGGCTCCGGCAGCCACGGTCCGACGTAGGACTCCTTGCGGCGCCCGAGCGTCCGCAGGCGGCTCAGCGCCTGGCGCGTGGTGATGCGCACCAGATACGCGCGGTGGTTCTGCACCGCGTCGAAGTCGACGTCCACCCACCGCAACCACGTCTCCTGCAGCACGTCCTCCGCGTCGGCGGCCGAGCCGAGCATCTCGTAGGCGATGGTGAACAGCAGGTTGCGGTGCGTGAGGAACAGGTCCGTGCTGCGGTCGGCCATGCGCTTCCCCCTTCGGTTTCGACAGCTTCCCCCACGAGACGCCGCCCGGCTGTGTTTCGTGACATGTCACAACGACGGGGCCGCCGGCATCTGGTGGGCATCAGTTCGCGAAACCACGAGTGAGGACGACCCCATGACCCGCATGAACCTGTTCGAGAACGAGTTCGCCACGAAGTTCGCCAAGCGCTTCGCCTCCGCGAGCCTCCTGTTCGAATCCTCGGCCCTGCCCAAGGCCACCCAGGAGCTGGTCAACCTCCGCGCCAGCCAGCTCAACGGCTGCGGCTTCTGCGTCGACATGCACGTCAAGGACGCCGCGGCCGCCGGCGAAACCGCGGTGCGCCTCGCGTTGGTGGCGGCGTGGCGCGAGTCCACCGTGTTCACCGAAGCCGAGCGCGCGGCCCTCGGGTTGACCGAGGAGGCCACCCGCATGGCCGACTCCGCGGGCGTCTCGGACGAAACGTGGTCCCACGTCCGCAAGAACTTCGACGACGACCAGATCGCGGCGCTGGTGTGCCTGGTGTCGATGATCAACGCGGCCAACCGGATGAACGTGATCGTGCGCAACCCGGGTGGGTCGTACGTGGCGGGGATGTTCGACGAGCTGGTGAAGTGAAACTGTCCGGCCCGGGGTTTCGGACGTGGCCGGCTTCGTCGATCTCGAGCCGCGCCGTCAGCCGTGGTTCGCGCGGGGATGTACGCCGGGCGAATTCCGCGCTCGCCCATCGCTGTCTCGTACGCGCCCAGGATCCTTCGAGTTCCTCGGCCAGGTCTTGGGCGTGCTCGCGCGCTTCGGGTACCCCTTCCGATTCGGCGGCCAGCTCGCGGAGTTCGGCCACGAGGATGGAGAACGAGTCGCCCGCGATGTGGACTCCGGGGAACGCCCGGCCGGGCAATCGGAGGACGGTGTAGTTGCCCTGGCGGGAAAGCAGCTCGACCTCGACGGGTGTCATCCGGCCATTGTGGTCAGTCAGCGGGTTCGCCGTCCATCGATTTCCCCGCCAGGGCAACGTTCTGCGTCTCGACGTCAGGTGTTTCGTGCGTCGTGTGGCGTTCGTCGGCCCGATCTCTTCAAGGGTCTTCCTCCTCGGCAGACCCCGGCCGGGCCATCGCGTACAACCGGTAGCGGCACATCAACACCTCGGCCGACGCGGTGGTTTCCCACGCGAAACCGTCCGGGTCCGTGAAAGCGTCCTCTCCGCCGACCACGGCGATCCGGTGCGAACCCGTGCCCGCCGGGGCCACGCCGGCGTCTTTGGCCAGCGCGCGGCGGCGGTACAGGGCCAGCTTCACCGGGCCCGTCTCGAACTCGACGTACATGCGGCCGAAGCTCTTCCCCACGCTCAACCCGCGCGAGGCGTAGAACTTCTTGCTCGCCACCACGTCGTCGACGCCGAGCAGGAGCACGATGGCGTCGAACTCCCGCGCGGCCGGGCCGGTGTCCTTCTTGGCGGACGTCGCGACCTTCCAGATCGCGCCGTCGGGCGCCTGGACGACGCCGCCGTAGCCCCACATCGATTTCGCGGGGGCCTTGAGCGTCGTGGCGCCGGCTGCGAGAGCCGACGAGATGAGGGCGTCGACGTTGGCAGGCTGGGAAACCGTCAGCGAGAGCGTGAAGCCGCGGAAGCCTTCGGACGGTTCCTGCGAAGCCCGCAGACGCAGGCGGGAGCCGAGTCCGAAGGCGTCGGCGTAGAAGCGTTCGGCGGCGGTGGGATCGGTCACTTCGAGGGTGATCGTGTCGATTGAGGTCATGGCTGGAACGGTAGGTGCGCACCCGTGACCAGTGCTTCTCCATTCCTGCTCGGTATTTCCGGGTGGCAGCCTCCTGCCACGCTTCTTTGACTGACCGCCACTGTCCGGTAGATTTTCGGCCATGGGTGGCGGAGGGGGGCCTCGCTCGGTTCGAGCGTGGCCGCGCGGCACATGACCAGGCAAATCACCGAAACGACCAAGGTCGATCCACCGCCGCCGCGCGAGTCGCTGCGGGCGTTGCTGCGGCGCCGACGCCGGGGTGTCGGCCGGTTCAGGGGCATCCAGTACTGGCTGCGCGTGCGGGGCTACTACTTCCTCGCCGCGTTCGCGGGCCTGTTCGTGGTCAACGCCTTGGTCATCGGGGGCCGGGTCGCCTACGACGTGACCGTGCAGATCGACTCGCCGTGGGACACCTCGAGCCCCGCGCTCGCCCTGCCGTTGTCACTCTCCGGGTGGCTCGTGGTGACCGGTTTCGCGGGCGCCGTGGCGGGTTACGTGGTGACCGAGGTGACGGACAACCGCACCATCGGGCGGATGCGCGGCCGGGGGAACGCCCGGCGCATCGCCCTCATCCCGCTGCTCGACCGCCTGCAGTACCGCCGGCACGGGTTCGAGGTGCCGCACTACTTCGGCATCCGGTTCGCCCTGCGCCACGACGGAGACTGGGCTCGCGCGCAGGACCACTGGGAGATCATCGTCGAGAAGTTCCTGAACGTCGCCGAGTCCGATCGCACCCACGGGCCGCGTCAGGCGATGTGGCAGGCCGTGCTGGAGGCCTCCTACGTCCTGGACGGAATGTCCGGAAAGTGCCCGGTTTGCGAGGAAACCGCGGCGAAGGGGGAGGGGAAAACCGATGCCCGCCAATGACCCGCAGCCGCCGCAGACCGTCGACGAGATCGCCAGGAGCCTGTACCAGACGGCGTACCCGGAGCGGACCGACGATCCCGACTGGGTCGAAGAGCAGGTGTCGGTGGCCGTCGAGCGGATCAGCCGCGCGGAGCAGGCCGACCCCTCGACGTCGCCGGGCGCCCGCCCACTGACCGACGCGGTGATCAACCGCGCCGCGCCGAAGCCACGCCGGGGGCCGCGCATCGCCGCCGGGGTGGTGCTGGCCGCGGTGGTGCTCGTGGCCGTCGTGCTCGGGATCGCGGAGCGGCAATGGGTTGCCGAGACCGCGATCAGTGGTGACGGCATCCTCGGCCTTTCGATCGCGGCGGTGGTGGCCGCGCTGGCCACGAGCGTCAGCTACGTGCGGGTGCGCCGGCGCCAGATCCTGTCGTGCCGCGTGCGGATCGACGCGCCGTTCGGCGTCGACATCGGCGAAACCGTGCGCCTGGAGGGCGAACACGCGGCCGTGACGGACCCGGGTGTGGTCGTGGTGCGGGTGAAGAACACCGGCGGCTCGACGATCACGGCCGCGGACTACGTTTCCCCGCTCGCCCTGCACTTCCCGGGCCGGCAGGTGATCTCCGTCGACGCCACCGAGTTCGAACCCGTCGAACTGCAGCGGGTGATCAGCAAGCTGCCCGGGTTCACGATCGAGGAAGATCGGGTGCAGCTGCCGAAGGTTCCGCTCGAACGGGAAGCCTCGTACAAGCTCGTGATCGTGCTCTCCGGTACGACGCCGGGGGAGAAGCACCAGATCGCCGTCGAAGGGCTCCTGCGCGACGGCCGGATCACCACTCGCGAAGGCAAGGAAAAGGTCGGCCCGGGCACGCTCGCGTGGGGCGGGCTCACGGCGATCTGCGCCGGCGCGCTCGCAGTGGTGCTGCTGCTCAACAACGTCGCGCCGTTCACCAAGCTGCCGCGGGGCGTGGCGTGCGAGGCCGGCTCGCTGAGTGTGGAGGGGTCCAGCGCGTTCGGCCGCGCCGCGACGGAGCTGGCCGGCTCGTACGAGGCGTATTGCCCGGGGTCGGCCGTGAAGGTCGGCACGCCCGGCAGCGTGGAAGGCCTGCAGCGCCTGCACGACGGCACCATCGACCTCGCCCTGTCCGACGGCAAGTTCGACGAGCCCGACTTCGCGCAGTTCGTGCCGCAGAAGCTCGCGATCGTCCCGTTCACGTTGGTGGCGAGCAAAAACGTGCCCGTCGACAGCTTGTCCGTGGCGGACGTGCGCAAGATCTTCACCGGCGGCGCCCGTGTCTGGAGCGACATCACCGGCAACCCGCGCGACACCGGCGAAATCCGCGTCGCGGGCCGCTCCACCTCGTCCGGCACGCGCCGCACGCTGGAGAAGTACCTCCTCGGCACGCCTGCCGCCCCGGTCGGCCAGGCCCAAGCCACGTCCGACTCCTGCCGCGACCTGCGCCCCGGCGCCGCGGCCTCGTCCCCGATCATCTGCGAACAAGGTTCGACCGGCGACCTCATCGACCGCATCGCCACCCTCGGCGACGCCATCGGCTACGCGGACGTCTCCGACGTCGCCCAGTCGAACGCCGTCAAGAAGATCAGCCTGGACGGCCGCAACGCCACCCTCGACGACATCCGCGCCGGCTATCCCTTTTGGACGGTGGAGTACGTGTTCAGCCGGGGACCGCTGGAGTCGGGATCTCTGGCGGCGGCGTTTCGGGACTACCTGCTGACGCCGGAGGCTCGGAACGCGATGGTGGGATTTCAGTACTACGCGTGCGCGGGTGGGGAACAGGATCTCTGCGGCCGACGGTGACACGGGGTTCCCACGCTAGTCCGCCCATCTGTCGGAATCTCCCGCCAGGTTGTGCGGCCGTACCTCGGGGTCAGTACTCGTTCTTGATCACGAAGTAAGACCCTCGGATCGTTCCCGCCAGCTTCGACTTCTGGCGAGCGAACTTGAACGCGCCGAGCTCCTCCGGCACCTCCATCCCGTCGGACAGCTTGAACCCGACGGCCCGCTTGCCGGCCTCGTTGACCGTGTACATGACGTTGATCGACAGCCCGTTTTCGTAGAAGACGTAGGCCATCCGGATGTTCTCGACCTGGAACGCGGTGGCCTCCAACGGAGGGGAGGCGATGACGATGCCGCGTTCCTCCGAAAGGATCCGGTGGACCCACTCGATGGTCGCCGCGGCGTCGGCGGCGGGCTCGACCGTGAAGAGGTGGTCGTATTTATTCTTGAAGTACCGGGCTTCGTTCGCGCGCAGGCCGGCGAGTGCGGCGGCGACCGGCGAGGACTCCAGGCCGTCGGTCGATACGGTGACGAAGTCGACGGTGTGGGGCATGAGTACCTCCGCGGCTCGGTCCGGCGTCGAACACCGAGCCTAGGCGCAGGGGAGCGAGACTGCGCTCTTGCGGCCCGCCCCGAGACAGGGGCGGGCCGCAAGAAACGATCAGCGAAGCCCGAAAGCCCGCACGATCGTCTGCGTGACGGAGTTGCCCGCGGAATCGGAAGCGGTCACCCGCAGCGAGGCGAACCGCGCCTTTTTCGGGGCGTCCAGCCGGTAGTCGCCTCGGTGGTCATCGGAGAGGCGGGTCCAGGTGGTGCCGTCGTCGTAGGAGACCTCGACGCGGGGCGCGCCAACGGTGCCGCCGCCCGCGATCGAGACCGGGGTCAGACCCACGGACACCGGGGCGCGCTGTTCGACGGTGACGCCGAACTTCGAGTCGCGGGGCACGGATCCGGCGGCGTTCGGGTCGAGGTCGTAGCGGATCTGCAGCAGTGGCAACAGGTCCTGTTCACCGGAGACCTTCGGGGCGGCCGAGGTGAACGTCCACGCCGTCGTGGTCGAGGACGAGTACGGGTTCGCGTCGCGCTCGTTCGCCACGACCAGGCGGTACTGCCGCGGCCCGGAACTGGGGGCGGTGGGGTACATGATGAGCCCGTTGTCGGACTTGCCCAGCTCGGTGTCGCCCTGGAAAAGGGTGACGGTCTGGCGCGCGTCGGAACTGGCCCCGACGTGGTCGGCGTTGCCGTAGCCCGGCACGTCGATCCGCATCTGGTCGCCGGTGCGCGTCGGGCCGAGGTAGTTGTTGTTGAGGTACGGCCGCTGGATCGGCGTGAACCAGTCGTCGCTCGACACGGTGCCGGGCCGGTACGTCCGCGCGACGCCCCACTCGCCCAGCACGCCGTCGGTGACTTCGTGGCCCCACCGGTTCGCGCCGTCGGTGGTGACCCAGTCGGTGCGGTGGCCGCTGGCGGCCATCGCGACGTAGGTTCCGATGCCCCACTCCGAGTACGACGGGAAGTCGTACCGCCATTCCTCACCGCCACCGTTCGGGACGGACCCGGCGAACGTCTCGTCGACGCGCGCGAGGTTCTTGCCCGACGCGTGGACGACCATGTCCTTGGGCAGGTCGTTCTGCCACGTGTGCATGAGGTCGTAGAGGTACGCCGGCGCCGGGTGCGACTCCGTGCGCAGCGTCGCGTTGCGCTGCCTCGCCTGGGCGATCAGCTTGTTGCCTTCGTCGGGGCTGAGGAGCCCGACGTCGATCGGGCTCGGGTGCAGCGAGTCCGTGCCGAAGAACAGGTTCTGCCGACCGGGCTGATCGTTGGCGACCAGCAGCAGCTTGGCGCCGGCGTCGGCCGCCGCCTTGGCCAGCGCGGCCGGGGTCGCCGACGCGGTGCGCCGGACGACCACCGCCTTGCCGCGCGCGCCGAGGCCGGCGTAGTCCGAAGGCGCGCCATTACCCGCGAAGACGAGCGGCAGGTTGCGAGTTCCGTCGGGCAGCGGGGTGATGCCGCCCTGCCGCAGGACGTCGGTGTAGTCGGTGCCCCGCGCGGAAACCGTCAGCGCCGGCTGTTCCTTGCGCCACCGCGCGCCGACGATGAAGTCGCCGTGCGTCACCTTGCCCTGCGGCTGGATCCACAGGCTGTCGACGCCGGTGGCGGCCAGACCGAAGTCGTGCCAGCGGCCGTCCTGGTTGAGCATCCGCGAGTACTCGAGCCGCAGGTAGCTGGGGACGCCGGGCTGCGGGGTGGTCTCGTCGACCACCCGGACGTGTCCGGCGTCGAGCGTGATCGTGCGGTCCCCGTCGAACGTGAAGTCGGGATCGCCGAGCAGCGCCACGCCCTGGGAATTCGGGCCGTGGACACCGGGCACGGTCAGGTAACCGAGCGCCGAGTACTGGTCGTCCGGCGTGTAGAAGCTCACGCTGCCGTCGACCGGCACCGGGATCGGGTTCGGATCGCCCGCCCGGAGCACCATGACGAAAGCGGACGCCGGCTGTCCGGCGGAGTCCTTGACCTTGATGGTCAGCAGGTGCGTCAGCGCGCCGAGCGAGACAGCGGTGTGCGCGGCGAGCGCGCCGTCCGGACCGGTGGCCAGGATCTGGGCGGTGAAGCCCTCGGACGCCGCGGGCGCGGCGTGCGGGTCGATGGTCACGGTGACTGCGGCGGTGCCGTGCGCGGGCACGGTGACCCGGTCGGCCGAGAGCGTGAACAGGCCCTTCGGCACGCCGGGCGCGGCGATCGACAGGGCGAGGTTCACCGGCGTGGCACCGAAGTTGGTGTACGTCACCGGGCGGCTGACCGGGCCGGACCCGTCCTGCCCGGCGTACGCGGTGGCCGAAGCGAAGATCCCGGCGCGGGCGGCGGCAGCCACGTCCACGCGGCCGCTGCCGGCCTGGAACGCGGTGTAGTCGGGAGTCTGCTTCGCGGTGCTGGTCAGCAGGTCCTTCAGCTGGGCGCCGCTGAGCTCGGGGTGCTTCGCGGCGAGCAGCGCGGCGCTGCCGACCACGTGCGGCGTGGACATCGACGTGCCGCTCAGCGTTTGGTAGAAACCCTCGCCTTCGGACGCGTACTGCGACCGCGCGGCCAGGATGTCGACGCCGGGGGCGGTGATCTCCGGCTTGAGCGCGCCGTCGCCGACGCGAGGGCCTTGGCTCGAGAACTCGGCGAGGTGGTCGGTGCCGTCCACCGCGCCCACGGTCAGTGCCGCGTCGGCGGCGCCGGGCGAGCTGACAGTGCCGGGGCCGGAGGTGTTGCCCGCGGCGATCACGAACAGAGCACCGGTTTGCGCGCTGAGCCGGTTCACCGCTTGCGACATCGGATCCGTGCCGTCGGAGGGCTCCTGCGTGCCCAGGCTCATGTTGATGATCTTGGCGTGCTCGTCGACCGCCGCCCACTCCATGCCGGCGAGGATCTCGGAGTCGCTGCCGGAGCCGGAGTTCGCCAGCACCTTGCCGATGTGCAGGCGAGCGCCCGGGGCGACACCCTTCTCGGTGCCGCCGGACGCGGCGCCCGTGCCGGCGATGGTGGAGGCGACGTGGGTGCCGTGGCCGTGGAGGTCCTTGACGTCCTCACCGGGGATGAAGCTGCGCGTGTCGACGATGCGTCCGGCCAGATCGGGGTGGCCCTCGTCCACGCCCGTGTCGAGCACCGCGACGTCGACGCCCTGCCCGGTGTCACCACCGGTCCAGACCTCGGGCGCGCCGATCTGCGCGGTCGATTCGGCCAGGTCGGCGTAGACCTTGCCGTCGAGCCAGATCTGCTTGATGCCGTTCGCGAAGGCCGGTGCCGCCGCGAAGGACGACGGCGCCCCTGCTGTCACCGCGGTCCAGAAGTCCCGCGCCTGCGCGTGGTTCTCGGTGACGGCGGCGCCGCCGACGCTCGCCAGCGGCCGGACCAGGGCCGAGCCGCGGGGCGCGGTGTTCGCCTGGAATCCCGGGGCAGCGTTGGCGTAGGAGACGATCAGGGGCAGGTCGGCGCGGTGCGCGTCGTCGTAGCCGGCGGCGATCAGGTCCGTGACGTCGAAGAGGCGCCGGTCGAGGATCCCCTTGGCGAGGTAGGACATCGCCGAGGACGGGTAGACGTACACATCGCCTGCCGACTCGAGGATCCGCGCGTCGGAGGGGCCGCCGTCCGGCCCCTTGACCGAGATCGTCCCCCCGCTGTCACCGGCGTCGCCGGTCGTGTTCACCGTGACGACATCGCCGGTGACCAGGGTGACGGTGTGGGTTGGCGGGGCCGCGGGCCCCGACGATCTGCCGGGAGCGGCCGAGGCCGGACCGGCGACCAGAATCGAGCTGAGCGACGACGCGAGGCACGCGGCCGCCGCGACGGCCCGACGCTTGCGTGAAGTTCTCAACGAGGGGTTTCCTTTCTGCGCAGGGGCAGACCGGCGAGCGCAACTGCCACACCGGAACGGCCGAACAGTGCCAGCCGCCGGAACCCGTCACAAGATCCCCGAGTGGCTGCTCACTGCCACCTGGCACAATCCCGACAACTCGGGTAGAACATTCGCATGGAACTCGCGGTGCTGGGGTTGTCCGCCGACGAGGAGCGGGTCTATGAAGCGCTCGTCGCCCTGCCCGGGTCGACGGTCGCGGCGCTCGCCGACCACCTGTCGGGTCCGGCGGGCCCGGTGCAACGGACGCTCGACGCTCTCGTCGACAAGCACCTGGTGGCCGCCAGCGGCAGCCCGGCGCGGTACCTGGCCGCTCCGCCGGACATCGCGATCAACCAGCTCGTGCAGCAGCGGGAGCGCGAACTCAGCGCGGCGCGCGCGAAAGTGCACTCGCTCTCGGAGATCCACCGCAGTGCGCACCGTACGAGCCCCGAGCTCGTGATCGAGCAGCTCACCGACCGCGAAACGATCGCCGCGGCCGTCGCCCACCTGGAATCCGAGGCGCTGCACCAGGTCCGCGTGTTCGACACGCCGCCGTACTACGAGCCGCCCGGGGGCGAAGGCGCCGCCCGCAACACCCAGGCACAGATCGCCCGCCACCAGAACGACGGCGTCGCGCACCGCGTGATCTACAGCCTCGACGCGGTGGCCTGGCCCCAGAAGCTGGAAACCGACATCCTGCCCGCCGTCCGCGGCGGCGAAGAAGCCCGGACCCGGCGGACCCTGCCCATCAAGCTCATCATCCGCGACGACCAGGACGCCCTCATCCCGTTCGACCTCAGCCACAGCGGCCTGCAGGTCGCCTACCTCGTCCGCCGCTCCCCGCTCCTGACCGCCCTCGAGGCCCTCTTCGAGGGCGAATGGGCCCAGGCCGCCCCGCTCGACGCGTCCGCGGTGACGCCCGGTCCTTTTGGTGGCGGTCCCCGGCCGGACGACGAAACCCGGGCCCTGCTCACGATGATGATGGCGGGCCTCACCGACACGGCCATCGCGCGCGTGAACGGCTGGAGCACCCGGACGACGTACCGCCGGCTTCAGCGTCTGATGACTGAGCTGGGCGCGTCGACTCGCTTTCAGGCGGGCAGTCTGGCGGAACGCCGCGGCTGGCTGTGAGCGCGGCTTGATCACCGAGTCAGGGCGAGCAGTTCCTCGATCACGGGCTCCGGCCCGCCATGGGTGAGGCGCGCGATGGCTGCCATCGGCGCGATCACCTGACTCCAGGCGTACAGCCGGTTTTCGTCGAGCCCACACGCGGCCGCCACCCGCCGGCACCGGGCCGCGACACCCTCGTGCCCGGCACCGGCAACCACGTAGTCGACGGCATCGAAACACGGATCGCCCAGGCACGCCTTCGGGTCGATCGCGACCAGCCCCCGCGCCGGGCCGCCGTCGAGGACGTTGCCGAGATGCAGATCGCCGTGCACCAGCACGAGCTTGGTCTGGGTGGCCAGCAACATCTCGCAGCGCCGCATCGCCCGCCGCCACGTGGCCTGATCGATCCGTGCGCCGATGGCCGGGTCGGAGAGCCTCCGGCCGATCCGGGCGAAGGCCTCGTCACACCGACCGCGCAGGTCCCACGGCCAGTGCGCGGGCGGGGCCACGGCGTGCAGCGCGCCAAGCAACTCACCCCACCGCCGCGGCAAAGCCGGCTGCGGCAGGTCTTCGGCCTCGGTGCCCGGGACGATCTCCTCCAGCACCATCACCCCGGCGTCGGCATCGGTGGCCAAGACGACCGGCACCCGGCCCGAGGGCGCGAACACGCGCAGCATCTCCACCTGCTTGGTCAACAACGCCCGATCCGGACTGAGCTTGAGAACCGCTCGGGTCCCGTCGTGCCATCGACAGCGCATGACCACAGACGAGGCTCCACTCGCGAACGCCTCACCGAGCACGAGGCCCCACCGGGAGGCCAGCCGCGCCGCCAGGGCCGGCACCTCAGCGAGCCAATCCTCGACCTCGGGACCGAACCGCCCCGCCAACCGCGCACCGACCTCCGCCATGTCCACCCCGGAAGTCTGCACCCCGGCGGCCGGCGCCGCTTCGACATTCGCCGCACCGGCGCCCCTCGCGCCGGGTGGGGACACCTGACACAGTGGACCGATGCTGAATCAGGTGGCCGACGGCGTCTGGGTGCGGCAGAGCGAGTGGGTCTGGAGCAACGCCACCGTGGTGCGCGCCGACGACGGGCTGGTCCTGGTCGATCCCGGCATCGGCGGTGCCGATCTGGCCGAGCTCGCCGACGACGTGGAGCGGCTCGGCGTTCCGGTGGTCGCCGGGTTCGCGACCCATCCCCACTGGGACCACCTGCTCTGGCACTCCCGGTTCGGCGACGTGCCGCGCTACGCCACCGCCGCCTGCGCCGAGGTCGCGAGCGGAGCCCGGGAGCGGGCCCGGGCGATGGCCGCGGAGAGCGTGTCGGGCATCCCGCTCGAACTGGTCGCGCTGCTCACCCCGCTGCCCGCGGACGGGGGACCGGTGCCAGGCGAGCTCGTCGCGCACGAAGCGCACGCCGCCGGCCACGCTGCGGTCCTGCCTGCGCCGGACTCTGTCGGTGTAGATCGATGGGTGCGTTTCCACACTGAGCGCACCATGTCCTGGCTGGTGCGCGCCGAACGCCTCGGACTGCGCGACGACTGGGCTGAGGTGCCGCCGGCCCCTGAGTGGCCACGGAAAGGGATGACCACGACCCTGCTGCATTCCACTCCAACCTCTGTGACGGCGGGCTCGTTCGCCTGGATCGGAGCGGCCGGTGTGCGCACCGGGCCGGCCGCCGGGCTGCGGGTGACCGCGGCGGAGGAGTACCGCCGGCTCGAGGCGGAGCTGCCGAGTGGTTTCACACCCGCGCGCAGAAATCCACGTCCAAGAAGATGCCGGCCACGCGTTCCACAACCGGGTCGCTCCGATGTTCTACCGGCCGGAAGCGGCTGCCCGGGCTTGGGATCTGACAGTGGAATTACCCCCAACGACGGAGGCGCCGGCATCCTGCTGCCCACGACTGCCGACCGCGACGCGATGAAACACCGTCACACCGACTGGCTCTCCGGTCATCCCTCCGGCCTGTGAGCGCCTGGAGCAGACCCAACCGCACGGGTCACGATATGTATACAAAACTCACTCCACCTCGGTGGGCAGGATCCGTTCATCCCGCGGTCGGACGTTTCTGTGGTGGAGACAGCGGACGACCACCAGGTTTCTGCTCACCTGTGAGCTCACCACGTTGCTGATCTTACGGTCAGCGGGCTCCGCACCTCCCACCTCTGTTGTGACCGAGCGGCTGGTCGCGGGCGCCCGCGCTCACGGCGCCCGGGTACATGGTGGATCCGGTCGAAGGAAAGGCTGGTGATCATCACCCCGCGGGTGGCATCGTCGGCTACCGCATGGAGCAGGTCGTCGATCGAACCGGATTGCCAAGCCGTGCGGCTGGCGTACAGGTGGGTGTAGGTGATGAAGTCCGGGTCTGTTTCGTCCTCGTCGGTGCACACGGACATCCAATAGCGGGCGTCGCGGTGCCATCGCAGATGAGGCGCCGGTCGGGGCGGCGGTTCGGGATCGTTCGACCAACTGGTTGTGATGATCCGGACTTAGTCAATGTGCTCGACGGTCACCGGCCGACCCTACAGTCGTGAGGCTGCCGTCACACCGGCAATGTCCTCCGCAAGAAGTCCACCGCCAGATCCCAAGCCCTCGCCGCCGCTTCCGGCCGGTAGAACATCGGCGCCACCCGGTTGTGGAACGCGTGCCCCGCGTCTTCCTGGACGAAGATCTCCGCGCCAGGATGCGAAGCCACGGCGGCCTCCACCACAGCCACATCCGACCGCGGAATGAACGGATCCACCCCACCGAAATGGAACTGGATCGGGCAACCCACCTCGTCCAGCGAAGCGATCTCCGCAGCCACCGTCGACCCGTAGAACGACACCGCCGTGTCCGGCGTACCCGCGGCGGCCGCGGCGAAGGCGAGAGACCCACCCAGGCAGAAGCCCAGCACGCCGGCACCAGAGGCCACACCGCGCAGGTGCGCGAGGGTCGCCAGGACATCCGACAGAGCGAGCGCGGGGTCCAGCTGACCGGAGATCTCCATCGACCGGGCGACCCCGGCCTCGTCATGCGCCGACGACCAGCCCGGCGCGAAGCGGTGGAACAACTCGGGCACGGCGACCACGTAACCCAGCTCAGCGAGGTCCGAGGCCACGCCGGAGAGATAAGCGTCCAGGCCGAAGATCTCCTGGATCAGCACCAGGCCGGGGCCGTGGCCGCCGGCGGGGAGCCACACGGGCAGGTCGACGGGACCGTCGGCGAGCTGCACGCGATCGACACGAGTGGGCAAGTTTCCTCCCGAATAATTCCACTGTGGACAATCACGACGGGCTGGCCCACCGGCCTCCGGCGATCTATGTTGAGTTTTCCAGACCTCAGGAGGCGTGATGGCGGAGCGCACCAAGTACATCCTGGACGAAGCCGATCTCCCGACGCAGTGGTACAACGTGGTGCCCGACCTGCCGGAGCCGCCGCCCCCGCCGCTGCACCCGGGCACGCGCGAGCCCGTGGGGCCCGAGGACCTGGCGCCGCTGTTCCCGCAGGCGCTGATCGCGCAGGAGGTGAGCACCGAGCGTTACGTGGACATCCCCGAGGAGGTCCGCGACGTCTACCGCCTGTGGCGCCCCTCGCCGCTCTACCGCGCGCACCGGCTGGAGAAGGCGCTGGGTACGCCGGCGCGCATCTACTACAAGTACGAGGGCGTGAGCCCCGTCGGTTCGCACAAGCCGAACACCGCGGTGCCGCAGGCGTTCTACAACGCCGCGGAGGGCGTCACGCGCCTGACGACCGAGACGGGCGCCGGCCAGTGGGGCAGCGCGCTGGCGTTCGCGTGTGCGCAGTACGGGCTCGAGTGCGAGGTGTGGCAGGTCCGCGCGTCCTACGACCAGAAGCCCTACCGCAAGCTCATGATGGAGACGTTCGGCGCGACCGTGCACCCGAGTCCGTCCGCGCTCACCGAGTCCGGGCGGAAGATCCTCGCCGACGACCCCGATTCCACCGGCAGCCTCGGCATCGCGATCAGCGAGGCCGTGGAGCAGGCCGCGGCTGACCCGAACGCGAGGTACGCGCTCGGCAGCGTGCTCAACCACGTGCTGATGCACCAGACGGTGATCGGCGAGGAGGCGCTCAAGCAGTTCGAACTCGCGGGCGACACCCCGGACATCCTCGTCGGGTGCACCGGCGGCGGCTCCAACTTCGGCGGGCTCGCGTTCCCGTTCCTGCGCGAGAAGCTGGCGGGCCGGATGAACCCGGTAATCCGCGCCGTCGAGCCGGCGGCGTGCCCGACGCTCACGCGCGGCACGTACGCGTACGACTTCGGTGACACGGCGGGCCTCACCCCGCTGCTGAAGATGCACACGCTCGGCCACGGCTTCATCCCCGACCCGATCCACGCGGGCGGCCTGCGCTACCACGGGATGTCGCCGCTCATCTCGCACATCTACGAGCTGGGCCTCATGGAGGCGCTCGCCGTCGGGCAGCAGGAGTGCTTCGCTGCGGGCGTGCGCTTCGCCCGCGCAGAGGGCATCGTCCCGGCGCCCGAGCCGACGCACGCGCTGGCCGCGTGCATCCAGGAAGCGTTGCGTTGCAAGGAAACTGGCGAGGAGAAGGTGATCCTCACGGCGCTGTGCGGCCACGCGCACCTCGACCTGCCCGCGTACGGCGCCTACCTCTCGGGGGAGATGGTGGACAACGAGCTGTCCGACGACGTGCTCGCCACTTCGCTGGCCGCGTTGCCGTGACACCCCGGGCCGCGGGTCACCGGACCCGCGGCCCGGGGTTCACCGCTCCTTCGACACCGTCGCCAGCAGCTCGGGGCCACGCGTCGCCAGACGCTGGCGCGCGAGCCCGCCCCACCACCACGCCAGCACGGCGCCGACCACGATCCCGACCGGCACACCGAGCCACTGCAGCACCGGCGAGCCGAGCACCGCGCCGGCGATGCACAGCGCGAGCACCGGCAGCGCTCCGGCGGCGACCAGCAGCATCGTCGCGAACATCTGCAGCAGCCGCGCGCAGCCCGGGCGACCGCCGGACGACCACGGGCTCGAGCTCTTGCGCTGGTCGGGCAGCGGGTAGGCGAGGTACACCGACTGCAGCATCAGCACGCCCGCGCCGGCGCCCAGCAGCGCCGGCACCAAACCGAACACCCAGGGGTACGCGCCGCTCTCGCCGACCGCGCCCGGCAGGACCGCGGCCAGCACCAGCGCCACCGGCGCCACGATCAACGCCCACGCCAGCTGCCGGCCGCGCACGTCGGCGCGCTCGGCGCCGGGCACGGTGAGCGTGTGCCACAGCGCGCTGCCGTCGAAGCCGTAGAGGTTGCCCGACTGCATGCACGCGAAGAACACCACCGCGACCCCGAGATAGGGCACGATCGCCGGCCGCCCGCCGCCGGACAGCGCCGGGAGGACCGTGACCACGGCGCCGACGATCAGCGTCGACAGCAGGGCGACGCGCCGGCGGGCGTCGCGCCACCACGTGAACAGCTCCTTGCGTGCCACGGCACCCACGGGCGTCGCGGGCAGCAGGCTGCGGCGCACGCGCGCCCCCTCGGCCCGCACCTTCGTGCGCGATGCGCCGCGGAACGACGGGCTCGTCACCTGCCGCGCGAGCAGCGCGCCCCACGCCGCGATCAGCACGGCGATCAGCGCGAGCATCGCGACCAGCAACCCGAGCGCGGTGCCCCATTCGCCGGTGCCTGCCGCGTGCACCGCGACCGTGCCCCAGCCGGACGGCAGCACGTGCATCACGTTCACGAAGCCCGGCACGCGGCCGTTGATGATCGCGGGGCCGAGGCTGTTGATCGCCAGGTTCACACCGACACCGGACAGACCGGTGAGGGCGACCAGGATGATGCCGAGCTCCTTGCCCTTGCGTGACGTCAGCAGCGCGCCGAGCGCCGCCATCACCACGCGGTAGAGCAGCACCACGAACGCCAGCTGCAGCACCGTGAACACGAGCCCGACCAGCGCCGCGCCCGCGCCGAGGCGCAGGCCGTAGAAGAACAGGCCGAGGAACGCGACGAGGCTGACCAGCGTCGTCACCCCGACGAAGCTCGCGGCCAGCAGCCCGACGGCGAGCTTGCGCCGGCCGATCGGCAGCAGCGCGAAATGCTCCGGGCGCAGCGTGTCGTCCCCGCCGCCGGTGGCGATGGGCGCGAGTACCCAGCCGGCTGCCCACCCCGCGTAGACCGTGGTCAGGAGGTCGACGGTGACCCCGTCGCCGCCCCGGATCGGCACGAGACCCAGCACGATCGTCAGCACCGCGGCGACGAGCCCGATCACCCCGCCGACGACCATGCCCGCGACCCGGCCGCCGCGCAGGGAATTGCGCAGGACGCACAGCTTCAGTCGGACGAGGACGCCAACCACGACAGCCCTTCCGCTCCGCCGGTGCGCCCGCCCACGATGTGCACGAACGCGTCTTCCAGGCTTCCGCCACCCCGCACGTCGTCCACGGCGCCCGCCGCGACCACCCGGCCGCGCGTGATCACCGCGACGTGGCTGCACAGCTGCTCGACCAGCGCCATCACATGGCTCGAGAGCACCACCGCGCCACCCGAGGCGACGAACCGCTGCAGGATCGTCCGGATCGTCGACGCCGACACCGGGTCCACCGCTTCGAACGGCTCGTCCAGCACGAGCAGCCGCGGCCCGTGCAGCAGCGCCATCGCGAGCCCGATCTTCTTGCGCATACCCGCGGAGTAGTCGATCACGAGCGTGCGCTCGGCCTCCAGCAGCTCCAGCACGCCGAGCAACTCCTGCGCCCGCTCCGCGACGGTGCCGGGAGCGAGACCCCGGAGAAGTCCCATGTAGGTCAACAGCTCGCGGCCCGTGAGGCGCTCCGGAATGGACAGTCCGTCCGGAAGCACACCAAGCAGGCTTTTCGCCCGCTCCGGCTGCCGCCACACGTCGACTCCGAACACGTTCGCCTGGCCCTGATCCGGCCGCAACAACCCGACCGCCATCGACAGCGACGTGGTTTTGCCCGCGCCGTTGGGCCCGACGAGCCCGAAGAACGATCCGCGCGGGACCTCCAAGGTGACGCTGTCGACTGCGAGCGTGGTGCCGAACCGTTTGGTGAGCCCGTACAGGCCCATTGCGGCGTCTGTGCCGTTGTCGGCCACGAGTGCCCCCTTCCGTGGTCTGGATGGGGAGATTACGCGGGTTGGGGGAGGTGCGCGCGGTGTTTGCGGGAGGATTCCGGGGACGAATCCGAGTGGGAGGCGATGCGAGTGTCGGAGGTGCGGAGGTGGGCGGAGCAGCTGGCCGCGTGGGCGGTTCCCGGTGAGATCGCCGACGCCGTCGCGGACCCGCCGTGGGTGCTGCCCCGGCGGGTGTTCGAGCGCCGCGCCGACGCGCAGATCGCGGCGCCGATCGGCTCGACTTTCGCCGAGGCGGCGGCGGTGCTGGCCGAGCCGGGCACCGTGCTCGACGTCGGCGTCGCGGCCGGCGCGACGAGCTTGTCGCTGGTGGGGCGGGTGGGCGTCACCGCGGTATGCGGCGTCGACGGGGACGAGCAGCTGCTCGCGTCTTTCGCCGCCCGGGCCGCGCGTCTCGGCGTGCCCGCCGAGACGGTGCTCGGGCGCTGGCCCGGCGTCGCGGAGCAGGTGGCCGACGCCGACTTGGTGTTGTGCGGGAACGTGATCTACAACGTGCCCGACCTCGCGCCGTTCGTCCACGCCCTCACGAAGCGGGCCCGCCGGCGCGTGGTGGTCGAGACCGCGCTCAAGCACCCGCTGACTGAGCTGAACGAGCTGTGGGCGCGGTTCCACGGCGTCCGCCGCCCCGCCGGCCCGACCGCCCAGGACTTCTGCGCCGCGCTGGTCGAACTCGGCGTCGAACCGAAGACCACGCTGTGGCGCCGCCCGGACGAGGCCGAGCACGAGACGTTCGCCGACCTCGTCGACGTGACGCGGCGCCGGCTGTGCCTGCCCGTTGCGCGCTCAGGTGAGGTGGCCGACGCGCTGCTGGAGCTGGGTGTCGATCCGGCGTTGCCGCCCGATCTGGGGTCGTCGGGCCGGGAGCTCGCCACGGTGTCCTGGTCGCCCGCGTGAGTCAGAGTCGCGTGGCGAACGCCTTCGCGAACGTGTGCACATCACCGGGCCACCGCGCCGACACGTAGTTGCCGTCTTCGACGACGAAGGCCGGGCGAGCGTCGTCCACCGAGTCGCGAGCCCGGCCGCTCGCCTGCACCCGGTCCGTCGTGTCGCGGAAGTCCTCCGGACGCGCGAGGGCGCGGGTGACCTCCTGCTGCACCGACAGGTACCCGGCGGGCTGCCCCGGCTCCTCGCGGTAGGTGCGGTAGTAATCCGGGTCCGAGAACCGGGTCCGCCGCGCGAGGCGCCAGGCGGTGCGTTCCAGCTGCCAGGTCAGCGCCGTTGTCGTGCGGCCGTGCAGGACCGAGTGGCCGGTGTCCGGGTCGACGCTGCGGGCGGCGAGCAGCACACCGTGGCAGATCGCGCCGACCGGCAGGTCCCGCCGGAACGCCTCGACGACCACGTTCCGCAGCACCGGGCTTTCGAGGTACTCGCGCATGCCGCGGGCCCGGTGCCCGCCCGGCAGCAGCAGGCCGTCGAAGTCGTCGAGCCTGATCTCGTCCCAGCGGATCGGGGCGCGCCACGCCGGGTCGGCGAGCAACGCGCTGTGCGCCGAGCGTGCGGCCGAGTCGGCCCGCAACACGCGGCCGACGGCGGTGAGCTTCCGCAGACCCGGCACACGGCTCCACCGGTCGAGGCCTTCGCCGGTGACCATCAGTTCGTCGCAGTTCGCCTGCGCGCCCTCGGGAGTCGCGAAGACAACGTGTGCCCGGCCAGCACTGCCCGGCTGACGGCCACTTCGGACGGGTCCGAGTCCTGGGCCGGGACAGGGATCAGCACAGTCGCCAAGGCATCCTCCTGAAGCTCTGTCAGGAGGATGCCAGCCGGCGATCTTCAGGGCGAAACGCACCGGCCGAACCACCGCCGCCCAGCTGCCCGAGCCGCTTCAGTCGACCTGTGCCGAGCTGACGTACCAGGAGCCCGACTCGACGTCGATGGGCTCATCGACCCAAGGTTGCACGATGTCGGCGATCTCCGTGGTTATCCGCCATACATGCATGATCCAGCCCTCGGGCGTCATGTCGACCTGCCCGCGCAACGGCTCGACGACCTCCGCCGGCAGATCCCACTCCCGTTCGAGGAATTCGTCCGCGCCGAACTTCTCCACCATGTTGACCACAAGCACCTAAGCCCCGCAGGTGATCTTCGGCTGCGGGTTGTACCGCACCGTCCGCGTGTGGCGCGAGACTTCCTGCCCCGTGGCCGCGTCCTTCAACACCCGGGTGTCCGTAGTCGTGAACCCAGGCGCGCCGTTCGAAGCGTGGCAATTCTCCGCCGGTCCCGGCTTTGTCGGCTGAGGCGTCGGATTGGTCCGCTCGCCGGGAATCGACTCCACCGAGTACCGTTTCGTGCCCCACAGCTTCACCGTCAACGACGAAGGCGACCAAATCGTCTGAATGGCAATCCCCGTGGACGAATCGTTCGTGAACTTCAAATCGATCACGCTGGACCCATTGGGGTTCTGGAAAACCGTCGCCTCGCGCGCCGCGGGATAGCGGCTGATGTAGTAACTGTGCTCCTTGTGCCCCGCGTCCTTCATGCCGGCGAAGTACGCGGCGTTGTAGAGCGTGGTCGCGAACTGGGAGATGCCGCCGCCGACTTCGCGGGCCGGGGCGCCGTTCTCGATCACGCCGGCCTCGACGTAGCCCTGGGGTTTGCCGCGGGGGCCGGTGAAGCCGTTGAGGCTGAAGGTTTCGCCAGGTTTCACGATGGCGCCGCTGACTTTCTGGGCGACGACGCGGATGTTCACGCCCGAGTCGGGGGCGAAGCCGCCGGTGGTGAACTCGCCGACGACCTCCTTCACGCCCAGCGCGTTGGCCTGTTCGGTCGTCACCTTGGCCGGGCTGTTCTTGTACACGGCCTTCAGCGAACGACCGTCGGCGCGCTTCAGCACGTCCGGCAGCGGCTTCAGGCTGGGCTCCCAATCGACCGTCTTGCCGTCCACCGAAGGCTCGACGGCCGGCTTCCCCCCGCTGAACCCGACGGTCGCCTCCTTGCCCTCCTTCTCGGTGGACTTCAGTTGCGGGCCGGCAACCGCGACGAGCTTCTTCTGGTCCACAACCGGCAACAGCCCGCCGTCGTCAGCGGGCGCGAAAGTCAAAGCCCCCGCGATGTCACGCGGCTCCAAAACAGCGGCAGCGCCCTCACCCTCGACAGTCACCGGTGAAGCCACCGCGGGCCGAGCGAACTGCGCCAAAGCCGCCTGCACCCCGGCAGCAGTGGTCCGCACCGGCGCCGGCACAACCGGCAACGCCAGCTCGGCACCCGAAGCCCACTGACTAAGCACGGCAGCCTTCGCCGCGGCGACATCGAGCTTCTGTCCCGGCTGCGGTGGCACTGCGACCGGCGTGGTGCCGTCGAACCGCACCGTGCCCTCCACCGCGGCGCGATCCACCCGCCCGCGCAGGTCCTCCAGAGCCGGATCGAGCCGGTCACCCTCGGCGTGCGACACGACGCCGATCTCGTGCGTCGAGAAGAACGACGCCAGCCGCGTGAACGGATTCAGCGGCTGGTCGCCGGCCTGGTCCAGCGTCGCGGACCAGTCGAGGCGCAAGCCGGCCAGCGTCGGTGACAGCGTGGTGCGGGCCTCGCCCGCAGTCACGGTCAGGGGCTGCGTGAGCCGCGGTTCGATGAGACCCCGCAGCTCTCGCTCAGCCACCGGCCGGTCGAGGCCGCCGACATCGACGCCCGCCACCGTGGTCCCGCGTGGCACGCTGCCCTGGCTGGTGAGCAGGTCGATCAGGTACACGACCAGCAGTGCGGCGAGCACGCCGCCGGAGATCCACAGGGCTTTGCGCAGGCGAGGGCGCGATTCGGGCTCGGCGGGGACCGCCGGCAGCACGACCGTCTGCTCGTCCTCGGACTCCGGCCAGCGCGGTTCGTACGGCACCAGTTCGACCCTCCGTTTGCTGCGTCCCGCGCCACAGCGTACGGCCTGAGCCGGACATGCCGGACTAGTGCCCCTTGTGGAACAAACCGGTCAGCGAGCGTCGGGTTCCGGGTTGGCGCCGGCGCGCGCGAGGAAGTCGAAGTCGCAGCCCTCGTCGGCCTGGGTGATGTGCTCGGCGTACAGGGCACCGTAACCGCGTTCGAAGCGCGGCGCAGGCTCGAGCCAGTCCGCTCGCCGGCGCGCCAGCTCGTCGTCGGGCACCTCCAGCCGCAACGCGCGGGCGGGCACGTCGAGCGTGATCAGGTCGCCGTCGCGGACCAGGGCGAGCGGGCCGCCGACGTGCGATTCCGGGGCGACGTGCAGCACGCACGCGCCGTACGACGTGCCGCTCATGCGCGCGTCGGAGATGCGCACCATGTCCCGCACGCCCTGCGCGAGCAGGTGGTCGGGGATCGGCAGCATGCCGTACTCGGGCATCCCCGGGCCGCCGAGCGGGCCGGAGCCGCGCAGCACCAGCACGGAGTCGGCCGTGATGCCGAGTGACGGGTCGTTGATGCGCTTCTTGAGGTCGGCGTAGTCGTCGAACACGACGGCGGGCCCGGTGTGGGTCAGCAGCTCCGGCGTCGCGGCGATGTGCTTGATCACCGCGCCCGAGGGCGCCAGGTTGCCGTGCAGCACGGCGACGCCGCCTTCGGCCGCCAGCGGGTTGTCGCGCGGGCGGATCACGTCGTCGTTGTGCACGCGCGCGGTCGTGAGCGTCTCGGCCAGGGTGCGGCCGGAGACGGTGAGCCGCTCGGTGTGCAGCAGGTCCGTCAGGCGCGACAGCAGCCCGGGCAGGCCGCCCGCGTAGTAGAAGTCCTCCATCAGCCACGCGCCGCCCGGGCGGATGTTGGCGAGCACGGGCACGCGGCGCGCGATCTCGTCGAAATCGGCCAGGCTCAGCGACAGGCCGCTGCGCCCGGCCATCGCGATCAGGTGGATCACGGCGTTGGTCGAGCCGCCGAGCGCGAGCACGGTGGTGATGGCGTCGGCGTACGCGCGCTCGTCGAGGACCTTCGTGATCGTGAGGTCCTCCCACACCATGTCCACGATCCGCGAGCCGCTCGCCGCCGCCATCCGGTGGTGCGCCGAGTCCACGGCCGGGATCGACGCCGCGCCCGGCAGCGTCACCCCGAGGACCTCCGCGGCCGACGTCATGGTCGACGCCGTGCCCATCGTCATGCAGTGGCCGGGGGAGCGGGCCAGGCCGCGTTCCAGCTCGGACAGCTCCTCGTCGCCGATCGTGCCGGCGCGGCGCTCGTCCCAGTACTTCCACATGTCCGTGCCGCTGCCCAGCACCTCGTTGCGCCAGTGGCCCCGCAGCATCGGCCCGGCCGGCACGAAGATCGCCGGCAGGCCGGCGCTCGCCGCGCCCATCAGCAACGCGGGCGTGGTCTTGTCGCAGCCGCCCATCAGCACCGCGCCGTCGACGGGGTAGGAGCGCAGGATCTCCTCGGTCTCCATCGCCAGCAGATTGCGGTACAGCATGGGCGTGGGCTTCTGGTACGTCTCCGACAGCGTCGCCACCGGGAACTCCAGCGGGAACCCACCGGCCTGCCACACGCCGCGCTTCACCTGCTCGGCGCGCTCGCGCAGATGCATGTGGCACGGGTTGATGTCGCTCCACGTGTTGAGCACGGCGATCACCGGCTTGCCCAGGTGTTCCTCGGGCTCGTAACCGAGCTGGCGAGCCCGCGCGCGGTGGCTGAAGTTGCGCAGCTCGTCGCCCCCGAACCAGCGGTGACTGCGCAGATCCTCCGGTGTTTTCATGGCCGGGCCGCCTTTCGTCGCTACGAGCAGTATGGCATCTGATATATGATCACAGCCCGCCACGCGGGTCGCGGGCAGCGTCCGCGCCCGCCTGGTTGAATGTCGGTCTGTTCACCGCGGCAGACCGCGCGAGCCTGGAGTGTCCGATGCCACCGACGTTCAGCCTGCCCGCCTCCCGGACCGAAGTGGTCCTGGAGGAGATCCGGCGTGGCATCCTGACCCGCGAGCTGCTCCCGGGCCAGCCGCTGGTGGAGGCCGAGCTGGCGCAGCGCCTCGGCGTGTCGAAGACGCCGGTGCGTGAGGCGCTGAAGGTGCTGTCGAACTCCGGGCTGGTCACGTTCAGCCCGTACCGCGGCGCGTCGGTGTGCGTGGTCGACGCGGAGCTCGCGCGTTCGGTGTACGACGTGCGGATGGTGCTGGAGCCCGACGCGCTGCGCCGGTCGGTGGCGGCGGGGGCGTCGTTCGACGACGCGGCCGAAATGCTGAAGGAGGCGCAGGCGGCGCTCGCGGACAAGGACCACACCGCGCTCAGCCTGCTCAACCGCCGCTTCCACCGCGCGCTCTACGCCGGCTGCGGCAACCCGCTGATGGTCTCGATGCTCGACGACCTCAAGGACCGTGCCGCGCTCATCACCGTGGTCGGCTGGGACGCGAACCCCAGCTGGCGCAAGGAGTGGACCGAGCACAAGACTGTGCTCGGCGCCGCGAAGAAGGGTGACGCCGAGGGCGCGGCCGAGTTGCTGCGCAAGCACATCGGCGCGTTCCTCGAGCGAGTGCTGGCCGCGATCCCGGACGAGGGGGCGTAACGACCGTGCGGCTGCTGCTCGTCGCGGACACCCACTTGCCCAAACGCGCCAAAGACCTGCCCGACGAGGTCTGGGCCGAGGTGGAGCGGGCCGACGTGGTGGTGCACGCGGGCGACTGGGTGGATCTCGACGCGTTCGACGCGCTCGCCGTGGCCAGCAAACGGCTCGTCGCGGTCTACGGCAACAACGACGGGCCCGAGCTGCGCGAGTGGCTGCCCGAGGTCGCCCGCGTGACGCTCGGTGGCGTGCGCCTGGCCGTGATCCACGAAACGGGCGACGCGAAGGGCCGCGAAGCGCGTTGTGAAGCGCAGTTCCCCGACACCGACGTGCTCGTGTTCGGCCACAGCCACATCCCCTGGGACACCGTGACGCCCGGCGGCCTGCGTCTGCTCAACCCCGGCTCGCCCACCGACCGGCGGCGCCAGCAGTTCTGCACCTACCAGACCGCCGAGATCCGCGCCGGGAAACTCACCGACGTCGAGCTCCACGAGCTGCCCCGGCGCGCCTGAACGGGTAGAACAGGACACATGGACCCGGCACGCGCACTGCGCGACATCGCGTTCCAGCTCGAACGCGCGGCTGAGCCGACCTACCGCGTTCGTGCCTTCCGGCAGGCGGCGGCGGTGGTCGACCACCTGTCGCAGGAGGAGCTGGAGAGCCGGGTGCGCTCGGGCACGCTGCAGGCGCTCAAGGGCATCGGCAAGGCGACGGCCGGGGTCATCGAGGACGCGTGGCTGGGCCGTGTGCCCGCGTACGCGGCGAAGGTCGCCGAAGCCGATCTGCCCGACGGTGGCGAACTGCGCGCCGCGCTGCGCGGTGACTGCCACACGCACTCCGACTGGTCTGACGGCGGCAGCCCGATCCAGGAGATGGCCGAGGCCGCGCGCGACCTCGGCCACGAGTGGATCGTGCTCACCGACCACTCGCCGCGCCTGACCGTGGCCAACGGTCTTTCGCCCGAACGGCTGCGCAAGCAGATGGACGAGGTCGCGCGCGTCAACTCCGAACTCGCCCCGTTCCGGCTGCTGCACGGCATCGAGGTCGACATCCTCGACGACGGCGCGCTCGACCAGCGTTCGGACTTGCTGGAGCGGCTGGATTTCGTGGTCGCCAGCGTGCACTCGAAGCTGCGCATGCCTTCGCGCGAGCTGACGCCGCGGCTGCTGGCGGCCGTCGCGAACCCGCACGTGCGCGTGCTGGGCCACTGCACCGGCCGGCTGGTGCGCGGTCCTCGCGCGCGGCCGCCGTCGACGTTCGACGCCGAGAAGGTGTTCACCGCCTGCCGGGACCACGGCGTGGCGGTGGAGATCAACTCGCGCCCGGAGCGGCTCGACCCGCCCATGCCGCTGCTGCGGATGGCCGTGGAGCTGGGCTGCGAGTTCGCCATCGACAGCGACGCGCACGCACCCGGTCAGCTCGACTGGCAGGTCTACGGGTGTGCACGCGCCGAAAAGGTCGGTCTCACCGCGGATCGCGTGATCAACACCCGGCCGGCTGACGAGCTCGTCTAGTCTACTGTGGACTGATTCCGATGTTGATCACGGGATGCCCGGCCGGGTCGAGCCAGCGCATCACGGCGTCGAGGTCCGCGCCCGGGATGGACACGCAGCCCGCCGTCGGCTTGCCCGACGCGACGTGCAGGAAGAACGCCGAACCCTTGCCCGGCACGGCGGGCGAGCGGTTGTAGTCGATCACGGTCGCGTGGTCGTAGACGGGGCCGGCCTTGCCGAGGTCTTCGCCGGCCGCCTCGTTGAACGGGCAGGTGCCGGGCGCGCACGAGTAGTGCGTGTTGTAGAAGGGCGACGTGACGTCGGAAACCCACCAGTCGTTCTCGGTCACCTGGCGGTAGGACAGCCGGGTGCCGTTGGTGGGCTGGATGCCGAACGCTTCGGTGAGCGTCCAGACGCCCGCGGGGGTGTGCGACGTCGTTTCGCTCGCCTCGCCGATGCCCTCCGTGCCGACGAACGCCGGGAACGGCCCCAGAGCGCGCACCCAGTGGGAACCGTGGCGCTGCCAGGCGATCAGCGTGGCGGTGGTCGACGACGGATCCGGGGCGGTGACCGTGACCATCTGGCCGGCGGGACCGTGGTAAGGCAACGGGGGATTCTGTACGGGGTTCTGGGCGGGCGAAGCCGGTGCGGCGGTTGCCAGCGTACCCAGCGCGACGCAGACCAGCGTCCCCAGAACGGTTCTCATGGCGCGTGAGCTTACGGCACAAACCCGGGCCACCGTGGGGAAATCAGCGGCCCGGGTTGGTGCTCAGTTGATCGTGTACGAGTCGCCGTAGACCTTCCACTTCAAGGGCGTGTGGAGGTCGAGGTTGCCCGCGTCGAGGAACACGAGCTGTTCGGTGTCCACGCGCGAGGTGTCGGCGTGGGCCTCCTCCTGCTTCATGATCACCTTGCGGGCGTCGAGGAACGCCTTGAGGTAGGTGGTCTCGTTGCCGCCCTGTGACGGCGGCTTCGCCTTCTTGATGGCGGAGTTGCGGATGCCGCCGAAGCTGTCGGAGCTGTTGCCGGGGCCGTGCATCACGATGGCGTCGTAGTAGATGAACTGGCCCAGCGCGCCGAGGCCGTCGGACTTCGCCTGGTTCACCGACGGGTTGAAGTACACACGGTCACGCTCGCTGTTCTGCGCGGCCTGGAACTGCGACGTCTTCGCCGCGGCCTTCCACGCGTCCACGAACGCCTGGCCGAGGCCGGCGTGCGAGTCGGTGCCGTTGACGTTCCTCAACGCCGGCAGGTACTTCGCCAGCGGGTTGTTCGGCACGGAATCGGTGTAGGCCTGCACGAGCTCGAGCATGTCGCCGGTGCCCGAGCAGAAGCCGATGATGCCGGCGGTGTAGCCGCGGCCGTCGCCGATGTCCTCGATGTAGCTGTACTGGGCCTTCCAGTCGAGGCTCGAGTTCTCCGCACTGGAGACCAGCTGCATCGCGATGTCCTTCTTCTCCGGCGAGGCGAGGTCGCCGCCGGAGGCGAGGATGGAGGCAGCGCTTACGGGGGCGGGAGCCGGGGCGGCACTCGAGAAAGCCGGTGTGGCCAGGACGACGGTGAGAGCCGACGCCACGGTGAGGCCGGCAACGAGAGCAGGCCGCATCGTCTTGCGCATGGGGGTATTCCCTTTCCGCAGGAATGTCAGGGCGGGACCATGACAGGTGGGCAAGGCGGACGAAGCCGTGAATTCCCTGGCGTACCAGGGTAAACACGGCTCCGGTGCTGCTGCGGCGTAGCGCAACGATAACCGCGCGTGATCCCGGCGGCAAGGGGCAGATCGGGTTTTCGCGGATGTGAACACGCGGCGGGATCTGTTGCCCGGAGGGTGGTACAGGGTTCCGGTGATCGGGAAACTGTTCCGTGCTCGAGAGTTGTCTGCTCGTCAGTGAGCTTTGGCTATCCGCAAAGGACATTCTTCACGTCGAACGTCCGGTGTGGAAATCAGTTTCGAGTGCGCAGAAACGGTGCGCACGTGGGGATGGGGCAGCCTTCCCTCTGCTGGCCTTGTGAAGGGTGCCGGAAGTCGGGTGAGCGGAGGTGGGCTATTGGCGGTGTGCGCCTGCCGGCCAGATCACGGTCACGGGGACTCCGCGTTGTCGGGCGGCGTCGACGACGTCGGCTGTGCCGCCGTGTCCGCCGGAGGGGCCGCCGTCCCAGACGGCGATCATGCTGTCGACAGTGCCGAGGACGTGTTCGCTGGCAGCCATGTACGCGGCTCGGTTGGACTCGTCGAACGGCAGCGTTGTGATGGTGGTGGCCTTGGCGAGGAGCTCGTCGAACTCGGCGAGATTGTCCGGTTTCACTGTGTGTTCGCGGTAGCTGGTGGCGGGGAGCACGACTTCGACGGTGCCGCCGAGTTCCAGCACGACGCGGGCGAAGACCTGGTCGGCTCCGCGGGCCAGGCAGGTCACCCCGGCGATGTCTTCGGGCCGATGGTTCGCGAGGGCGTTCTTGATGCTGTCGGCGACGACGGGGATCGCCGCCTCGGCCAGGTTGGAGTGCCCGGTGATTCCGATACGCGGCACGAGGTTCCCTTTCAAGCGGCGATCAGGTCGGCGATCGCCTCGCGGGCGTCGCGCACGGCAGGCACGGTAGCGAACGGCGCGGACTCGCGTCGGAAGTCCTGGAGCTTGGTGCCGACCCGGCCGGACGCCCACTGGGCGGCCGCCGGCAGTACCTCGATGATCAGCTCGCCGGCTCGATCCGGCTCGCGGCTGATCAGGTGCGAACGCGCGAGGCTGATGGTGTCGAACATTCGGTTGCGTACCCGCTCGGGCGCCCGGAGTTGGAGCGCGCGGGTGAGGTAGTCCTGCGCGGGGCGGGTTTGGCGGGGGTCGAAGCGGGCGAGGTCGCGGAAGCGGGCGCCGATCGTGCCGGCCAGTTCGGCCTCGTCGAGGCTTCGGGTGGACGGGGTTCGCGCGTCGGTCTCGTTCGCACCTTCGCTGAAGTAGTCCTCGGCCAGCCCGACGGCGCGGCGGAAAGCTCGGGCGTCACCGTGCAGCGCGTGCGCCCAGGCCTCGCGGGTGGCGAGCACCGCTCGCAGCCGTGGTGAGGCGGTGCGGCGGGTGCGGTATTGGGCGAGCTGCACGACCTCGAGACCTTCGGCGCCGCGGCCGAGGTCGAAGCACTGCCGGGCGAGCGAGCACAGTGCGACGGCGGCCAGCCCGTCGTCGCGCGCGGCGTGGGCGAGCTTGGCCGCGAGGATGAAGTAGCGCTGGGCGTCGGCGTGGCGGGCGGTGTCCCAGGCCATCGTCGCGGCGATGTCGGCGAGCTCGGCTCCGACGCGGAAGCCGCGGAGGGTTTCCGGCCGGCCCTGCGGCGCGGCGCGTAGTCGGCGGGTGTGGGCGTTGAGCTGGGCGACGACCGTCTGCCAGGAGATGGCGTTGTGCTTCGTGCTCCAAGAACGCAGCACGGCGACGAACTGTTCGGCGACGTCGAGCTCGTCGCCGGTGTAGCTCTCGCCGGCGTGGCGAGCTCTGAGTTCCAGTGGGAAGAGAAAGGGTTGCAGCTCCGTCGCCAGCGCCGTGCCCGCGAGCAGAGCCGCGCTGGTCAGGACGTGGCGGCGGGTGTGAGTGGTCAAGTCCTGTTCCGTTACGAGCTGGGCGTGGTCGACGACGGCAGTGGGATCCCACCCGTGCGCCGGCTGGCCTGGCGGTGTGACCGGACCGGTGGCGGCCCGGCGAGGCGGGGCGAAGCCGAGTGCACGGTCGTTGGGTGCGCCGAGCACGTGCCGGAGCGCGGAGCGGTAGGCGGCGTTCGGCCACCGGGCGACGCCTCGTTCGAGTTTGGCCAGGTAGTGGGCGTCGAGGGCGTGCCGCTTGCCGGTGTTCTCCCAGAGCCACACGTTGACGGCATCGGCGACGTCGCTGCGGCTCGCGTGCTCGCCGGGCGCGGTCGGGGAGGGAAGCCGTTCGCGCGCGGCGCGAAGCAGCCGATTCGGCTCGGTCATCACACCCCCTCCCACCTACACGAAGTGTAATCAAGGGGCGACCGGTGAAGCACGAGCTGCGCGTCGGCTGCCCCGGGTTTCCCCGTGAATCCCTCGTCGCCGGCCTCCTCGGCCTCCGGACGGGGAATCAAGATCAATCCCACGTGCGGATTGCACGAATCCGGATCATTCCTACGGAGGGATGTACTGATGACCGCTGTCGTCACCGAACGCGCGAGCGGGCGCTCACTGATCTCGGACGAGCTGTTCGCGACGCTCGTGCGCCGCGTCGTCGCCGAAGACCACCTGGACCAACGCCTCGCCGAGCGCACCGTCGATCAGGCGCTCGCTTACCTCGGCGCGTGCGCGGGGAACAGCGGCGGCCTGCTCGCGCCGAGCGAGCAGGTCGACCTCGGCTGGCACGCTTTCCTGCTCTACACCCGCGACTACGCGCTGTTCTGCGACCAGGTCGCCGGCCGGTTCATCCACCACGTTCCCACCGAGCCCGGCGATCCCGACGCAACCGGTGAGACCGCTCGCGTGGTGCTGTCCCGCACGGTGCGAGCGATCGAGGCCGCAGGGTTCGCCGTCGATCACGAGCTGTGGCCGTGTGCACCGGTGAGCACGTGCACCGGCTGTCACAATGGCTGCCACAACGACCCGCCGCCCCCGCCGCGCTAAGGAGCGACCCGCCTGATGCCCCGCTCTTCCTGGGACGACCTTCCCGCATCGGTGCGGGTGGCGATCGAGCGAGAAGCCGGACTGGCCGCGCGGATTGAGCTCCCCACGGCCGGCCGCAACTCCGACTTCTCCGCGACGCTGCACACCGAGCGGGGCGAGGTGTTCTGCAAGGGCATCAGCGACGCCGAGGGCAGCCGCGGCCGGATGCACCGCCACGAGGCGGACATCAACGAGTGGCTGCCCCCGGCGATCGCGCCCCGTCTGCGCTGGCGGACCGAAGCCGATGAGTGGTTGCTTCTCGGCTTCGACCACGTCCGCGGTCACCACGCCGATCTCTCACCGGGATCACCCGACCTCGACGCCGTGGCCGACACCGTCACCATTCTCACCACGGAGCTCGCGAACTCCGCCGCACCCGCTCCACGCCTGGCCGAGCAGTGGGCCCGGCTCGCGCCCTGGCGCCGACTGGCCAAAGACCCGACCGCAGTCCTCGACGACTGGACGCGGGAACACCTCGACCAGCTGATCACCTGGGAAGCCCGCTCCCTCGAAGCCGCCGATGGCGACGATCTGCTCCACACCGACCTGCACTCGCTGAACATGCTCATCGACCAGCGTGCCGTGGTCATCGACTGGGCGTGGTCCCGCAAAGGTGCCGCGCCGGTCGATGTCGCGTTCCTCCTCGCGCGACTGGTCGCCGCGAGGCATGGCGTCGAGGAAGCCGACCGGTGGTGCGAAGCAATTCCTGTGTGGCGGTCGACCTCGGCCGAGGTGCGCACTGCGCTGGCGGTGGAGATCTGGGGAATCTGGCTCCACCAAAGCATTTCCGAGCCACGATCACTGTGGGACAGTCTGGTGCCCGCCGCCTCCCAAGTCGCGAAGTCGCTGCTTTGCAGAACCTGAAGTTTGCTGGGGCCAGGGATTACGGAACCGGGTTCGGGTCTTTGTGGACTATGGTAATTCCACAAAGGACTTTACGTCACAAAGTCCTGAACGACATACCCGCCCGCATCAGCCGCTCGATCAGCGCGTCACCCATCGCCGTCGCCGTGGTGACCTGGCCGGCGGTGGTGGGCAGCTCGTCGAAAGCCAGGCACAGGGCCGATTCCGCCAGCATCTTCGCCGTTTCGTCGTAGCCGGGGTCGCCGCCGGAGACTTCGGTGGTCACGTGCTCGCCGCCGCCTGAGCCGGTGAAGCGGACGGTGAACCAGGACTTCGCCCGGCGCGCCAGGCTGGGTCCCTGGCCCGGCGCGAGCAGCTTCGACAGCGCCTCGCGCGCGGGGGCCAGCTGGGCGGCGGCGAACAGCGCGCCCGCGCCGGCTGTCGCGGCCGCTACCGACGGCAGGCCGGAGAAGGCCGCGAAGTGGCGGTAGCGGAAGTCCGGGCCGTAGCGCGCGGACGCTCGCGCCGAGTGGCCCACGACCTGCGGGTCGATCGTCGGCAGCGGCACGGCCCACTGTCCGGTGCCGGGCACGCGGTGCGGGCCGCCGATCGGGGTGCGCACGCGGCGGCCGGCGAGTGGTGGTTCGGCCGCCGCGCGGTCCTTGGCCGCGCGGTTGGCGGCGGGCTGGCGGGAGAACGCCGTCATCGCCGTGAGGAAGGTGCCGCCCGAGGGCATGGCGCCGACGCGGACGTAGCCGTCGACCTGCAGCGGGACGTCCTCGGGCAGCTGGCGCACGGTGTACCAGGCGCCGAGGTCGTGCGGGATCGAGTCGAAGCCGCAGCTGTGCACGAGCCGGGCGCCGGTGTCGGTGGCCTTCGCGTGGTGGGCGAGGTACATGCGGTCGACGAACTCGGACTCGCCGGTGAGGTCGACGTAATCGGTGCCCTCGGCAGCGCACGCGGCGACCAGCGGCTCGCCGTAGTGCAGGTACGGCCCGACCGTGGTGGCCACGACCTTCGCCGACGCGGCGACCGCGCGCAGCGAGTCGGGATCCGCGATGTCCGCGCTGAGCAGGGGCAACGTGCCCAGACGCTCGTCGATCGCCGCCAGCCGCGTGCGCAGGTCCTCGAGCTTGGCGCGGTTGCGGCCCGCGAGCGCCCAGCGGCAGCCGGGCGGGGCGGAACGCGCGAGGTACTCCGCAGTGAGCGTGCCGGTGAAGCCGGTGGCGCCGAACAGCACCAGGTCGTAGTCGGCCATGCGCGTGCCTCCCGAAGGTCCGGTCCCGAGGTTACCGCCGGGTCACTTCAGGGCCGGAATCTCCGCCCGTCCGGGGTCGTTGAACGCGTGGTGACGGACTTCGGGCGGGACATCTCGACGGGCTACTTCCTGGTGCCGAACGCGGCCGACCCGTTGGTCGAGCACGCGCGCGAGCTGGAACGGATGGGGTTCGAGCACCTCGCCGTGCAGGACCACCCCTACCAGCGCCGGTACGTGGAGACCTTCGCGCTCATGGGCGTGCTCCTCGGCGCGACGACGAAGATCCGGGTGTTCCCCGACGTCGCCAACCTGCCGCTGCGCAACCCCGCGGTGCTCGCGAAGGCCGCCGCCAGCCTCGACCTGCTGTCGGGCGGCCGCTTCGACCTCGCCGTGGGCGCCGGCGCGTTCTGGGACGCGATCGTCGCCTACGGCGGCCCGCGCCGAACCCCGGGCGACGCGCTCGCCGCCGAGGAGGAGGCGATCACCGTCATCCGCAAGATCTGGAGCGGCGAGCACAACCTCCGCTTCGACGGCCGCTTCCACACCCTGGCGGGAGCCCACTCCGGCCCCGTGCCGACGCGTCCCATCGGCCTCTGGTTCGGCTCGTACGGCCCCCGCGCGCTGCGCCTCACCGGCCGCCTGGCCGACGGCTGGGTCGTCAGCCTCCGCGACGACCCGGCCGAAGCCCTCCGCATGGCCGCGGCCGTGGACACCGCCGCCCTCGACGCCGGCCGCGACCCGGCGTCGATCCGCCGCGTCCTCAATGTCGGCGCCACCCCGACCGCCTCGGAACTCGCCGACTTCGCCCTCGCGGGCGGCTTCGACACCTTCGTCCTCTCTGGCGCGGACGACCGGGCGTCGCACGTGTTCATCGCCGAGACGATCCCGGACGTGCGCGAACAGGTGGCGGCGGAACGCTCGGCGTGACGGCGCTCAGAGGTCGGCGGTCCAGGGCCCCTTCGCGTGCTGGGGTGGGCTGAGCCACAGCTGAGGCTGCCTCAGCGCGAGTTCGGGAGCGAACTCGTCCTGCGCCGGGAAGCGGCCGTCGCGATCGGGCCAGAGCACCTGCAGAAACGGGACGGCCGGGTGGGTGGCGCGGTAGAAGCGTTGTGCCGTCCCGAAGAACACGTCGTGCCAGCCCTCGTCGACCGGCCGCAGCGCCAGGCGGCCGGATTCGAGGACGTCGTCCAGCTCGTCACCGGCGGCCGGTCGCCGGCCCGCGGCCACCTGCTCGCCGATCACGTTGAGCAGCCCCATCCCGGGCTGGGGCTCCAGTCCGAACACGGCGAGCTCCGGCACGCGGAACGAGTGCCACAGCCCGATCGTGAACGTCCACCCGGCACTGACCTCGTCCTCCGGGATGGCCAGCAGACCCCAGCCCGGGTCGGCGATGTGCTCGAACAGGCGGGCGTCGACGGAGCCGAGGCGGTCGCGGTCGCCGTAGTCGAGGCAGACCATGCACCTGCACGCGTCGGTGGACATGACGGCAACGCTATCCGGCCACTCCCGGTCACCAGCGTCCACTGTGGATCCCCTGATCAATATTAAAGAGATGGTAAACTGACCCGACGATGACTGCTGCCGCCGCCACCGCGCCACGGCACCGGTCCATCCTCAGTGTCCTGCTCGCCGCGTTGCTGCTCCTCGGCGTCGCCGCGCCCGGGCCGGTGCACCCGGGCCTGTCGCACGAGGACGCGAAGCCGGTGCTGGTTGCCCAGCAGTCGCCGCACTTCGTTGCCGCGCAACCGATCCCGGACGCCACGCCGCCGGAGCAAAAGAAACAGCGGCCGGCCACGACAAGCACCACGCTCGTCGACGAAACCACCACCGCGGAGCACCGGTCCGACCCGAAAGCACCCGCCCGCGCGCCTCCCGCCGGCTGAGTACGCCGTCCCCTCACCCGTACTCAGCTGTTGGAGGTTTCCCATGACCAACGGTCATGCCTTGCTGGCCGTCGGCGGTGCGTTCCTGGCGGCCGGGGTCGTCGCGCGCGTCGGGGCGCGGATCGGGCTGCCGACGATCCCGTTGTTCATGCTGGCCGGCTTCGTGTTCGGCCCACACACGCCCGGGTTGTCGCTTGTGGACGACCCCGCCGAGCTCGGTGTCCTGGCCGGGCTCGGTCTCGTGTTCCTGCTGTTCTACCTCGGCCTCGAGTTCTCGCTCGACGACCTCGCGCGCGGCGGCAGACGCCTGGCCGCGGCGGGGCTGGGCTACCTGGTGCTCAACGTCGGCGGCGGGCTCGCGTTCGGGTTCACGCTGGGCTGGGGCACACGCGAAGCGCTGGTGATCGCGGGGGCGATCGGCATCTCGTCGTCGGCCATCGTGACCAAGCTGCTGCTCGAAACGCGCCGCACCGCCAACCCCGAATCCCGCCTGATCATGGGCGTGATCGTGCTCGAAGACCTGTTCCTCGCGCTCTACCTGGCCCTGCTGCAGCCCGTGCTCAGCGGCGCCGACGGCTTCGGCGCGGCGCTCGCCGACTTCGGCAAGGCAGTCGGCTTCCTGCTCGTGCTCGCGGCGCTGGCGCGCTGGGGCGGCCGGCTCGTGTCGCGGCTGTTCGGCTCGGCTGACGACGAGCTGCTCACCGTGTGTTTCGTCGGCGTCGCGGTGCTGGGCGCGGCCGTCGCCGAGAAGGTGGGCGTGTCCGACGCGATCGGCGCGTTCATGGTCGGCATGATGCTCGGCGGCTCGAAGGTCGCCCCGCGCGTGCACAAGCTGGTGCTGCCGCTGCGCGACGCGTTCGGGGCGCTGTTCTTCTTCATCTTCGGCCTCTCGATCAACCCGGGTGCCGTGGGGACGGTCGTGGTCCCGGTTCTCGCGGCCGTCGCGCTGACGCTCGTCCTCAACCTCGCCGCCGGCGCGTTCGCCGCCCGGCTGCACGGCTTCGACCGCCAGGCCGGGGTGAACATCGGCCTGACCGTGCTCACGCGGGGCGAGTTCTCGCTGGTTCTCGCGACGCTCGCGGTGGCGGCCGGGCTCGACGAGCGAGTGGCCCCGTTCGTCGCGGGATATGTGCTGCTCCTGGCCGTGATCGGGCCGCTCGCGGCGGTGCGTTCGGAGCGGCTGACCTGGCTGTTGCCGGCCCGGCTGGTCCGGCTGCGGGTGTGACGGGAGACGCCGGGCATATTCAGGAGCCAGGCCTGTCACGCACCGCTATCCTCGAAACAAGTATGTCCACTCAATTCCCCCTCGAGGCGTTGCGCGCGCGGCTGCCCGAGCTGATGTCGCGCGACGAGCACCGTCTGCGCCGTCGGCTCGACGGCGCGCGCCGGTCGCGTGACAAGCAAGCCGTGGCCGAGCGCATCGCCGCCGACGTGACCGCCGCCGAGCTGCGGGTGCAGCGCCGGCGCGAGAGCGTGCCCAAGATCGAGTACCCCGAAGAGCTGCCGGTCAGCAAGCTCAAGGACGAGATCGCCCACGCGATCGCCGAGAACCAGGTGGTGATCGTCGCGGGCGAGACCGGCTCGGGCAAGACGACCCAGCTGCCGAAGATCTGCCTCGAACTCGGCCGCGGCATCCGCGGGCAGATCGGGCACACGCAGCCGCGCCGGCTGGCCGCGCGCACGGTCGCGGACCGCATCGCGAGCGAGCTGAAGACCGAGCTGGGCGACGCCGTCGGGTACAAAGTCCGCTTCACCGACCAGTCCGGCCAGGACACGCTCGTGAAGCTGATGACCGACGGCATCCTGCTCGCCGAGATCCAGACCGACCGGATGCTGCGCCAGTACGACACCCTCATCATCGACGAGGCCCACGAGCGCAGCCTCAACATCGATTTCATCCTCGGCTACGTCAAGCAGCTGCTGCCGCGCCGGCCCGACCTCAAGGTGATCATCACCTCGGCCACGATCGACCCGGAGCGCTTCTCGAAGCACTTCGACAACGCGCCGATCGTCGAGGTCTCCGGCCGCACCTACCCCGTCGAGGTCCGCTACCGGCCGCTCATCGACCCGGACGACCCCGAGGCCGATCCCGATCGCGACCAGACGCAGGGCATCCTCGACGCCGTCCTGGAGCTGCAGAGCGAGGGCCCCGGCGACGTGCTGGTGTTCCTCTCCGGCGAACGCGAGATTCGCGACACGGCCGACGCGCTCAACCGCCTCGACCTGCGCAACACCGAGGTGCTGCCGCTCTACGCGCGGCTGTCGTCGGCCGACCAGCATCGCGTGTTCCAGCGCCACACCGGGCGCCGGATCGTGCTCGCGACCAACGTCGCCGAGACGTCGCTGACCGTGCCGGGTATCAAGTACGTGGTGGACCCGGGCAACGCGCGCATCTCGCGCTACAGCCACCGCACGAAGGTGCAGCGGCTGCCGATCGAGGCGATCTCGCAGGCCTCGGCCAACCAGCGCAAGGGCCGCAGCGGCCGGACGTCCGACGGCATGTGTATCCGGCTGTACTCCGAAGAGGACTTCGAGTCGCGCCCGGAGTTCACGGACCCGGAGATCCTGCGCACCAACCTCGCGTCGGTGATCCTGCAGATGACTTCGCTCGGCCTCGGCGACATGGCGGCGTTCCCGTTCGTGGAGCCGCCGGATCGGCGCCAGGTCACCGATGGCGTGCAGCTGCTGCAGGAGCTCGGCGCGTTCGAGGTGGACGACGCGTCGAAGCTGACGGACATCGGCCGCAAGCTCGCCCAGCTGCCGGTGGACCCGCGGATGGGGCGCATGGTGCTGGAGGCCGCGCGCAACGGGTGTGTGCGCGAGGTGATGATCATCGCCGCGGCACTGTCCATCCAGGACCCGCGGGAGCGTCCGGCGGAGAAGCAGCAAGCGGCCGACCAGCAGCACGCGCGCTTCGCCGACCCGACGTCGGATTTCCTCGCGTACCTCAACCTGTGGGAGTACGTGAGCGAGCAGCAGAAAGCGTTGACGGGCAACCAGTTCCGCCGGCTGTGCCGCAACGAGTACCTCAACTACCTGCGCATCCGCGAGTGGCAGGACATCTTCAGTCAGCTGCGCCAGCTGGCCAAGCCCCTGGACATTTCGCTGAGCACCACACCGGCCGACCCGCAGCACGTGCACACGTCGCTGATCGCGGGGCTGCTCTCCCACATCGGCCTCAAGGACCCGGCCAAGGGTGACTACCTCGGCGCGCGCGGGGCGCGGTTCTCCGTGTTCCCGGGTTCGGCGCTGTTCAAGAAGCAGCCGCGCTGGGTGATGTCGGCGGAGCTGGTGGAGACCTCGCGGCTGTGGGGGCGCGTGAACGCGCGCATCGAGCCGGAGTGGGTCGAGCCGCTGGCCGCCCACGTCGTGAAGCGGTCGTATTCGGAGCCGCACTGGGAGCGCAAGCAGGGCGCCGTGATGGCGGTGGAGAAGGTGACGCTCTACGGCGTGCCGCTCGTCGCCGACCGCCGCGTGAACTACGGGCGCATCGATCCCGAGCTGTCGCGCGAGCTGTTCATCCGCCACGCGTTGGTGGAGGGCGACTGGCACACCAACCACCAGTTCTTCTCGGAGAACCGCGCGCTGCTCGACGAGGTCGAGGACCTGGAGAACCGCGCTCGCCGCCGCGACATCCTCGTGGACGACGAGACGCTCTTCGAGTTCTACGACCAGCGCGTGCCGGCCGACGTGGTGTCGGTGCGCCACTTCGACAGCTGGTGGAAGAAGGCGCGGCGCGGCGACCCGGACCTGCTGTCGTTCGAGAAGTCCATGCTCATCAACGAGACCGCCGGCGGCGTGCGCGAGTCGGATTACCCCGACTCGTGGACGCAGGGCTCGCAGGTCTTCGGGCTCACCTACCAGTTTGAGCCCGGCGCGGACGCCGACGGCGTCACCGTGCACATCCCGCTGCCCGTGCTCAACCAGGTGACGCCCGACGGGTTCGACTGGCAGGTGCCGGGCCTGCGGTTGGAACTGGCCACCGCGCTGATCAAGTCTCTGCCGAAAGCCTTGCGGCGCAACTTCGTCCCGGCTCCCGACACGGCCGCGTATGTCCTTTCGCGAGTATCGCCTTCGGACGGTCCGCTGATCGAGGTCCTGTCCGACGAGCTGTTTTCTTTGCGTGCCGTTGACGTACCGCTGTCGGCCTACGACCTGTCCGCCGTGCCGGACCACCTGCGGGTGACGTTCCGCGTGGTCGACGACCGCGGCCGTAAGGTGGCCGAGGGCAAGGACCTGGAGGCGTTGAAGCTCAGCCTCGCCCCGAAGGTGCGCGAGACGATTTCGAAGGCCGCCAACAGCATCGAGAAGGCCGGCCTCACGCAGCCTGCTTTCGGTTCCCTGCCCAAGGTTTTCGCGTCCACCCAGCGCGGCCACGACGTCAAGGCGTACCCGGCTTTGGTGGACGAGGGGTCGTCGGTCGCCGTCCGCCTGCTGGACACTCCGGGGCAACAGCAGCACGCGATGTGGGCCGGCACCCGGCGCATGCTGCGGCTGAACCTGAACTCGCCGATGAAGTTCATCACGCGGTCGCTGTCCAACTCTTCCAAGCTCGTGCTGAACCGCAACCCGCACGGCAGCGTCGCCGCCCTGCTGGAGGACTGCGTCGACTGCGCGGTGGACTCGTTGATGACGTCGTACGGCGGCCCGGCTTGGGACGAGGCGGGTTTCGCTTCGCTGCTGGAGCACGTCCGCGCCGGCTTGAACCCCGCTGTGCTTGCGGTTCTGACGGACGTCGAGCGGATCTTGCGCGCGGACATCGACGTGGAGTCGGTCCTGCCCGACACCCGCGGCCCGGCCGAGTCGTTGGCGGACATGCGAGCCCAGCTCTCCGGCCTGGTCCACGTGGGCTTCGTGACGGAAACGGGCGCTTCGCGGCTGCGTGATGTCGAGCGTTATCTGAGGGGCATCTCGCGCCGCTTGGACAAACTCGTCTCCGAGCCCACCCGCGACCTTCAGCGCACCGCCGACATCGCGTGGATCACGGAGGAGTACCGGTCGGCTCTGGCCGCGCTGCCTGCGGGGACTTCGTCGCCCGCGCTGTCGGAGGTGCGGTGGATGATCGAGGAACTCCGGGTGTCCTTCTTCGCCCAGACGCTCGGGACGGCGTATCCGGTGTCGCTGAAACGCATCACGAAAGCTTTGGATGACGCCTTGGCGGCTATTTGACAGCCAGCGTCACGGTCGCCGCACCTGCCGACACCATCCCGGCGAACGCCGAAAAGGTAGCGGCCTGACCGCCGACACTCTTGAAGACGGCCTCGGCGGCCTTGCTCCATGCCCGCTGTCGCACGGCGAGCTTGAGCTTCTCGAACTTGTGCTGCCGGAGGTGGCAGCCGAGCAGGATGCCGTTGGCGTTGTTGCGGCAGAACTGGCCCGCCCTCGTCGGAGCGCAGCACCACATCGGAGCCTGGAAAAGGCAATACAGCACGACGAAGACCGACAGAACCGCGATGACGCCCGGTCCGACGGACGGCACCAGCCAGAAGAATCCGACCGCGATGAGGATCAGGTAGCCCCACAGCCTCCGCAGAATCTTCTTCGTGCTTTTTCTGACCATGCGAACCGAAGCTACTGATCTTCGCCATTCGTCCGATAGCTGCCCACGAGGGAATTCGCCGCTGTTGGCGAAGGGTGAACTGCACGCTGTGCGACCTTTGTTGCCCCGAAGGGATTTCTTCGCGTTGCGCCGTGTGGTGCCTGGGGCAGGTGAATTCAGTTCACGATTCCCGCTCGCAGCCTCGTCGAATCCTGGCCCGGCGGCACACCGAACTGGCGGCGGTATTCGCGGCTGAACTGGGACGCGCTGTCGTAGCCCACGGTGTAGCCGATGGACGCGACGTCGTCGTCGGTGCGGGAGAGGAGGAGCAGGCGGGCCTCCTGGAGGCGGATGTGTTTCTGGTACTGGATGGGCGTCATGGCCGTCACGGCGCGGAAGTGGCGGTGGAAGGACGACTCGCTCATCGCAGCGAGGCGCGCGAGGTCGGCGACGCGCAGGGACTCCGCGTGGTGGTCGCGGATCCAGCGAATGGCGCGCCCGACGTGCGAGAGGCTGCTGTCGGCGAGGCCGATCTGGCGGATGGTCGCGCCCTGGGCGCCGGTGACGAGGCGCCAGAGGATCTCCTTCTCGATGAGCGGCGCGAGCACGTGGCGGTCGGCCGGGTGGTCGGCCAGGCGCAGCAGGCGGACGAACGCGTCGAGCAGCTCGGCGGGCGCGTCGCTCACGGTGATGGCCGACGGGGTGGCCGGGGCTGAGTTCGTGGTGCCCGTTTCGAGCAGGAGGGCGGCGACGGCCTCCGGCTTGAGGACCAGGCCGGCGCCCAGGAACGGTTCCGTGGGGCTGGCCTCCACGAAGTGCCCGGTCACGGGCATGTCGACGGTGACCACGAGGTACTGGCCGGCGCCGTACTCGTAGGTGCGCTCACCCGTGCCGATGCGCTTGCGGCCCTGCGCGACGACGGCGAGCACCGGGCCGGTCAGCGAGGCCGCCGGGTCGGCGGGCGCGCGTTCGCACGACAGCATCACGCCGCCGGGCAGGTCGGTGCGGCCGGCGTAGCGGGTGATCAGCGTGCGCAGCTCGGAGAGGGACACGCTTCGATTCGACCACGGCCGCGCCCGCTGGGCAACTGGCGATCGTGACAGGATCAGGCAAGAGGCTACGACTTTCGGGCTCACGGTGCCACGCCCGGCGCTGGTGTCATTGGACGGCAACGAAATCCCGTGATGAGCCAGGAGAACCCCCGTGAGCCTTGATTCCTACGTCCACCTCGGCCGCTCCGGCCTCGTCGTGAGCCCGTTCTGCCTCGGTGCCATGAACTTCGGCGAGGACACCGGTGTCGGCTGCAGTGTCGAAGAGTCCGAGAGGATCCTGCAGACCTACCTCGACCGCGGCGGCAACTTCATCGACACCGCCAACTTTTACACCAACACGCATTCGGAGAAGATCGTCGGCGATTTCCTCGCCGCGACGCCGGGGCTGCGCGACCGGGTCGTGCTGGCGACGAAGTTCTTCGTCAACCTGCACCCCGGCGACCCCAACGGCGGTGGTGCCGGTCGGAAGGCGATTCTGCACCAGGTGGACGATTCGCTGCGCCGCCTCGGCACCGACTACCTCGACCTCTACTACCTGCACAACTACGACCGCCACACGCCCGTCGAGGAAACGCTGCGCACGCTCGACGATCTCGTCGGCGCCGGCAAGATCCGCTACGTCGGGTTCTCCGACACCCCGGCGTGGTTCACGGCCAAGGCGCAGACGATCGCCCAGTTCCGCGGGTGGGCGCCGGTGGCCGGGTTGCAGATGGAGTATTCGCTGCTGGAACGCACTATCGAGGGCGAGCTGCTGCCGCTCGCCGAGGACGCGGGCATGGCGATGCTGCCGTGGAGTCCGTTGAAAAGCGGGTTCCTGTCCGGCAAGTACACCCGCGACGGCGCGGCGGCGGACACCCGTCGCGGCGCGGCGTTCGGGGTGGGGCCGACCGAGGAGCAGTTCCGGGTGATCGACGTGGTGGTGGGGATCGCGAAGGAGCTGGGCGTGAGCCCGGCGGCGGTGGCGCTGGCGTGGGTGCAAGGCCGGCCGGGGATCACGTCGACGCTGATCGGGCCGCGGCGGGTGGAGCACCTGACGGAGAATCTGGCTGCGTTGGACTTGAAGTTGAGCGCCGAGCAGGTCGCCGCGCTGGACGAGGTTTCGGCGCCGCAGCTCAACTTCCCGGCCGAGCCGAACCGCGGCATGGCCCCGACGCTGCGTTACGCGGGCGCGACCGTGAACGGGCAGGAACACGGGGTGTACCCGCCGCTGCTGCAGAACTCGACGCGGTACTGACGCTCAGAGGGCGACCCAGCAGTACAGGCGCCCGTTCGTGGGCTTGGCCTGCTTGGCGAGCGCGGCGAGTTCGTCGACGACCGCGAGGAGGTCTTCGGCGGTGGCCTCGCCGCCGAGGTCTTCGGCGTGGGACCAGAACTCTGCCAGCTCCCGGCGGCGGGTTTCGTCAGTGGCGGCGAGGGCGTCGCGGAACTCGTCGGTCAGGGTGACGACGGTGGCCTCGCTGCCACCGACTTCGGCGACCAGTTTCATGGCCCGGGGGTTGTCGGCGGCGGCTTCTTCGGTGATGCCCGTGAGGAAGGCTTCAGCGCGGGGTACCTGCATGAAGGGGTCGATGCCCTTGAACGCGGCCGTGGGGAAGAGCGCTGCCGGACCCCCGGGCGCTTCGAGAGCCGTGGCGGCCTCCTTGTCCGAATTGGCCGTGAAGTAGTCGTAGAGCATGAGGGAACTCAACCACAGGGTGACCCGGCGACAAAGCCGAACGTTTCAGGGTTGAGGTCAGTCGCCGGAGAAGCCCCAGAAGAAGACCTCGCTGGGCGTGCCGTTCTGGTAGATCACCAGGCTTCGGCCGGTCCAGCGGTCGCCCATCAAGTCGGCGAGGGGGCCGGAGGGGCCGGGCCGGAAGACTCGGTCGAAGTCGGCCACCGAGGGTTGGTGGGTGCCGAACACGTCGGTGAGCTCGGCGGTGCTCAACGGCCGAATGGTTCCCACGCTGTCGGCTTCGGAGATCTCGTGGGTGTCGAGGATCGAGTGGGTCCCGGCGTCCCAGAAGTTTTCGGAGTCTTTGGCGGCTTCGAGGTCTGCCAGGGTTCTGGGCCGGGGCACGGGAGTGACGTACTCGGGATCGAAGTCCTCCCAAGGCCAGAGGTAGTCGCTGGTGGACAGGAGTTGCGCTTGGACGAATTTGTGGGTTGCTTTGACGCTGCCGGCATAGGGCGCGCGGTAGTGCCAGCCTGAGGCTCCCATGGAAATCTCCTTCTTCGGGTGGGTTATTTCGCGTCGGCGTAGGTGTCGACGGCGAGTGCCTGCATGGGGAAGTGGACGGGACACGCCTCGCCGAACAGCATCTGCGCCGACTCCGTCACGGTGGACTCGATGAGGGCCGACACGGCGGGCGCCAGTTCGGCCGGGGTGTGGACGATCACCTCGTCGTGCTGGAAGAAGACGAGGTGGGCGGGGGCGGGGAGGCGGCCGCGGAGGGTGGCGAGGAGGACGGCCGTCAGGTCGGCCGCGCTGGCTTGCACGACGAAGTTGCGGGTGAAGCGGCCCCAGCCGCGGGAGGCGCGGCGGGCGCGGGTTTCCGTGGCTTCGTCGTCGGCGAGGCCGCCGGTGAGGGCGCGCCACGCGGCGGATGGCGCGGGGGAGGTGCGGCCCAGCCGGGACCGCACGCGTTCGCCGCGTTCGCCGGCGGCCGCGGCCTGTTCCACATAGGACACTGCGTCGGGGAAGCGCTGGCGGAGCAGGGCGAGGAGGGGTCCCGCCTCGCCGGAGGTGCCGCCGTACATGGCGGACAGCATGGCGATCTTGGCCCGGGAGCGGTCGTCCGAGGAACCGGACGGTGGGGGAACGTAGCGGGCGCCCGAAAAAAGAGCCTCGCCCAGCCGGGCGTACAAGTCCGTGGCCGCCGAGACCTCGGCCAGCCGGCGGTCGCCGGACAACGCTGTGAGGACGCGTGGTTCCAGCTGCGCGGCGTCGGCGACGACGAGTTTCCACCCGGGATCCGCGCGGACGCACGTGCGCAGCACCTTGGGGATCTGCAGCGCGCCGCCGCCGCGGGTGGCCCAGCGGCCGGAGACCACGCCGCCGACGACGTAGTGGGGGCGGAAGCGGCCGTCGGTGACCCATTCGTCGAGCCAGGCCCAGCCGTTGGCCGAGTGCAGGCGCGAAAGTTCCTTGTACTCCAGCAACGGCGCGACGGCCGGGTGGTCGATGTCGCGCAGCAGGTACTTCCGCGCGGCCGGGACCTCGATGCCCTCGCGGGCCAGCGCGCGGATGACGCTCGGCGACGAGTCGGGGTTCACCGGCCGGCCGCCGAACGCGTCGGTGATCTGCGCGGCCAAAGCGACCAGCGCTTTCGGCCGCTGTCCGGACGGCACTCGCGGACCGAGCCGGGACTCCAGCAGCGCACGGTGCAGGTCGGCCCGCCACGGCAACCCGGCCGCCGACATCTCCGCCGCGGCCAGCGCGCTCGCCGACTCCGCCGCCAGCAGCAGCCGCATCCGGCCTGGCGAAGCGACGGAAGCCACGCGTTTTTCCTGCTCCGCCAGCACGCGCCGCGTCGCGTCGGCCACCGTGACTCCCTCGGGCAGCCCCGGTCCGCGCGGCGAGAACAGCGTGGGCTGAGCCGCCTCGCCGAACGCGGGCCCGTCGTCGGGTGGCTCCTCGCCCTGCGCCCGCGCCCACGCCGCGCGCAGGCTGCGCGACTCGCTCTCGCGCCCTTCGTACGCGAGCAGGAGGCCTTCCGCCAAGGCCAGGTCGTAGCAGCGCCCCAGCCGCACGCCCGCGTCGATGAGCTTCGGGTACAACGCGTCGACCGAGGGCAGCACCCAGCGCGGCGCCTCGGCCTCCTCGAGCCGCCGCACCTCGGCCACCCAGTCGGACCTCGACAGCCCGCGGGAGGTGCCCGCCGGCGTCGAGATCGTGTAGCCGGAGTCCTCCTCCTGGCCGGTGATCACCTGCACGCCGTCATTGTGCGCGGGACCACCGACAATTTCGGTCACCGAACGCGGCCGCCGTGGTCTGGTGCACGCGCGCCCGGCTTGGTCTACTGTCGAGTAGCCACCCATACCGGGGGTACGGGCGGCTTTTCCCCGAAGCAGCGACGGAGGTGCCCGGATGAGGAACCCGGCCGGGGTGTTCGGCCTCGCCAGCCAGGTCACGGACAAGGTGGCCGAGACCGTGCGCAGCATCGACGTGATGCGCCGCGCGGGACTCGTGCCGTTCCCGCGGCTCGACGAGGGTGTGCGCTCGGTCGTGGCCATCCGGAAGTACGGCCCGTTCGCCGGCGCCAACCACATCGCCGCACGCCGCGACCCCGCGGCCGTGGGGATCGTCGACGAGCTCGGCCCGCTCACGTTCAAGCAGCTCGACGACCGCTCCAACGCGCTGGCCAGGGCCTGGTCCGAGCGCGGGCTCGGCGAGGGCACCGTGATCGCCGCGCTGTGCCGCGACCACCGCGGCCTCGTGCTCACCATGGCCGCCGCCGGCAAGCTCGGCGCGCGCCTGCTGCTAATGAACACCGGCTTCGCCAAGCCGCAGCTGGCCGACGTCGCGAAGCGTGAACGCGTCACCGCGCTCGTGTACGACCAGGAGTTCACCGGCCTGCTCGACGCGATTCCCGGCGACGTCGAGCGCTACCTCGCATGGGTCGACGAGCCGGGCGATCACTCCATACCGGTGCTCGACGAGATCATCGCCAGCACCGACGACCGCCCGCTGCCCGCGCCTGCCAAGCCCGGCGGGTTCGTGCTGCTCACCAGCGGCACCACCGGCACGCCGAAGGGCGCACCGCGGCCGCACACGTCGCCGCTCGCGTCCGCGCAGTTCCTCGACCGCATCCCGCTGCGCGCGGGCGAAGCCACGTACATGGGCGCGCCGCTGTTCCACGGCACCGGGCTTTCGCAGTTCATCCTGAGCTTCGCGCTGGGTTGCAAGGTGGTGATGCGCCGCAAGTTCGACCCGGAGCAGACGCTCAAGGGCGTCGCCGAGCATCGTTGCACGACGCTCGTGCTGGTGCCGACGATGCTGCAGCGCATCGTCGACCTACCGCAGGAGGTGCGCGCCAAGTACGACACGTCGTGTCTGCGGATCATCTTCGTCGCGGGCTCCGCGCTGTCGCCGGACCTGGGCAACCGGGCCAACGAGCAATTCGGCGATGTCGTGCACAACCTTTACGGCTCAACGGAAGTCGCCGTCGCGACTGTCGCCACGCCGGAAGACTGGCGCAAGGCGCCGGGCACCGTCGGGCGCGCGCCCGTGGGTTGCCGTGTCGCGCTGTACGACGAGCACGGCCGCCAGATCACCGAGCCGAACGTGACGGGCCGCGTCTTCGTCGGCAGCGGCCTCAGCTTCGGCGGCTACACCGACGGCCGCCACAAGGAGATCATCGACGGCCTGCTCTCCAGCGGCGACGTCGGCCACTTCGACGAAGACGGCCTGCTGTTCATCGACGGCCGCGACGACGAGATGATCGTCTCCGGCGGCGAGAACGTGTTCCCGGTGGAGGTGGAGAACCTCCTGGTGGAGCGCGAAGACGTGATCGAGGCCGCCGTGATCGGGGTCGAGGACGAGAAGTTCGGCCAGCGGCTCAAGGCGTTCGTGGTGCGCAGCGAGCACTCCACGCTCGACGCCGACGGGGTGCGCGACTACGTGAAGTCGAACCTCGCCCGGTACAAGGTGCCGCGCGACGTCGAGTTCCTGGACGAGCTTCCGCGCAATGCGACCGGGAAGGTGTTGCGCTCCAAGCTCAGCTGAGCTTGCGACAGTGTCCTGAAGCTGCCGAACCGGACATTCACGGCCGGCGGCGGCGATCCGTGCTGCCAGACTTCGGGCGGATCGAGGACGCCGACCGTTGAGGGGTGCGTGCTGACCCTGAGCCGGGCCGTGCTGCAGTGCGCAATCCGACGAAAACCGAACTCCGCTCCTGTGCGTTCGTCGGCGGGAAGGCCGAGGCGGAGCGCGTCACCCTCGGCTGAACGAGCTCACTCCCACCCGATGCCGAAGATCCCCGGCCCGAAGTCGAGCGCCACGGCGTGCACGCCGTGGGCCGAGTCGAGGCGGAGGCGGCGGCGGGACGGGGTGGTGTCGCCGCCGCGGGAGTACTGCCAGCAGCGCACGGGCTCGGCTTCCGGGGCGAAGCGGATTTCCAGCAGGTATTCGCGCACCGGGCGGCGGAACTCGCGGTAATGCGTGGCGCGGCATTGCGGGTAGGGCGGGCCCGAGTTGGTCAGCGAATACTCGATCAGGTGCGTCTCGCCGCGGTTCAGCGGACGGTCGAAGAGCAGCTCCGCCACCAGGATCCCGTGCGAGGAATCCGCCTCGAAGCGGCCGACGCGGCAGTTGCGCACCGCGTGGACCTGAGGCACGGACGCGGCGTCGTCCTGTGCGTAGACGAGCAGCCAGCGGTCGAGACCGTCGGCGCCGGCCTGGAAGACGGCGCGGGAGGTGACGGCCTGCTGCCCGCCGTCCGCGGCGATCTCGCAGCGGTCGTGCAGGCCCACGAGCTTGAGGTGCTGCTGCTGGTCGAGCATGTTCGGCGCGCCGACGCGGTCCAGCAGCGGTTGCAGCGTCTCGCGCGTGAACGTCAAAGGCTCTTCGCCGACGCGGTCGCGGCGGGTCGCGCCGCGGGGGCGGGGCGGTGGCAGCAGGCCCAGCAACGAGCCGGCCGGGACGTCGAGGATCTCCTCCAGCAGGTGCACCGCGGACAGCGAACCCGCGCGTTCGGGCTGGCGTTTGCCCGACTGCCAGTAGCTCAGCGCCGTGACGCTGACGGCCGCACCGCGAGCGCGCAGCCGCGCCTGGATCCGGTCGAGCGACAGGCCGCTGGCGGTGATCGCCGCGCGCAGCGCGCTCGCGAACGCGGTCCGGGCGCCGTCGGCCCCGGACTCGTCCGCAGTTCCACCAGCCATGCCCCCGCCCGTGGTCTCGCACCGCATCGGTTCGTGGTGAAAACCCGTGTCCGAAAACGCGCGTCCGAAACCCGTGGCCCTCCCGACGGAGTGCCTGAAAACCCACAGTGTCCGAACCGACACTCCAGACCGTATCAGCAGCCGACCAGGCACTCGGCGTCACCACTGGGGCGAACGGGCTAGTACTGGCAACTGTGAACCATTGCCCTGACCTGCGGGGTCGCGTTTGTATGGCCATCGAGCCCCGCACCGGCGATCCCGGTTGCGGCGCAGTTACTTCGGCCCCGGCCCGCGGTCCGCGCCCCGTGCACGGCCGGCGGCCGTACCCGGTACCGGTGGCCCGGCGATGCCCCCAGCGCCGGGCCACCGGTCAAGGGCCGAGGCACGGTGGTTACCAACCGGTAGGATCCGGCCCATGGTCCTGCGGAAGAACATCCTGATCACCGGCGCCAGCTCGGGGCTCGGCGAAGGCATGGCGCGCCAGTTCGCGGCGCGCGGCCGCAACCTCGCCCTCTGCGCGCGGCGCACCGACCGCCTCGACGAGCTCGCGGCCGAGCTCAAGGCCGCTTTTCCCGGGATCACGGTCCTCACCCGCCCGCTCGACGTGAACGACCACGACCGCGTGTTCACCGTCTTCGAAGAGTTCCGCGGCGAGCTCGGCTCGCTCGACCGCGTGATCGTGAACGCCGGGCTCGGCAAGGGCCAGCCCGTGGGCAAGGGCCGCTTCGACGCCAACCGCCAGACTCTCGATCAGCGTCACCGAGATCCGCCCCGGCTACATCGCGTCCGAAATGACCGACCGCAGCGGCACCACGCCGTTGCTGACCGGCGCCGAGGCGGGGGCCCGCGCGATGGCCAAGGCGATCGAAGCGGAGCCGAAAATGGCGTACGTTCCTTCGTGGCCGTGGGTGCCGCTGAGTGCGGTCATGCGCGTGCTGCCCGCCGGGTTGCTGGCCAAGTTCTCCTGACGAGCCAAAGGAGCAAGTGCGTTGGGTGCGATCTACCTCGTCCGCCACGGTCAGGCCTCGTTCGGCGCGGCCGACTACGACGCGCTGTCCGAGCGCGGCTTCGAACAGTCCACTGTGGTCGGTCGCGAGCTCGCGCGCCGCGGCGTCGAGTTCGCGCAGGTGCGCTCCGGCTCGCTCGCCCGCCAGCGCGACACGGCCGCGACGGCGCTGAAGACGCTCGGCTCGGACGCGGCCGTGGTCGAGGACCCGCGGTGGAACGAATACGACCACGTGGACATTTCGCGCCACCACGCCGGCGGCGCGCCGCAGGAGGATTCCCGGGCGTACCAGGGCGTGCTCGACGCCGCGCTCGGCGCTTGGGTCGCGGCGGGCGCCGACGGGCCGTGCGCCGAGACGTGGCCGGCGTTCCTCGAACGCTGCACGGCCGGGCTGACCGACGTCGTCGAGTCGCTCGGCGAGGGCGAGCACGCGCTGGTGTTCACCTCCGGCGGCGTGATCGGCACGATCGCGGGCGCGGTGCTGGGTGTGCCCGAGGTCGGCTTGCTGAAGTTCAACCGCGTCACCGTGAACACCGGCATCACCAAGCTCACTTCGGGCCGCGGCGGCGTGAACCTGTTGACGTTCAACGAACACCCGCACTTCGAAGCGGAGGCGGCGCAGCTGCTCACCTATCGGTAGGAGGTTCGTGATGGACTTCGGTGACGTCGCGGTGGTCCCGGTCAACGGGCACGCACCCGAAGACGTGGTGGTCGACGCCGAGGGCCGGGTCTACACCGGCGTCGACGACGGGCGCATCCTGCGCGTCGCCCCTGACGGCCGCCGCATCGACGTCCTCGGCGACACCGGCGGCCGCCCGCTGGGCCTGGAGCTCTACGGCGAAGAACTGCTCATCTGCGACGCCCGCGCCGGCCTGCTCACGATGCCGCTGGCCGGGGGAGCGGTGCGCACCCTCGCGACCTCCGCCGCGGGCCTCGACCTGGTGTTCTGCAACAACGCCGCTGTCGCCACCGACGGCACGATCTACTTCACCGACTCCTCGCGCCGCTTCGGCATCGACCGCTGGCGCGACGACCTCATCGAACAGACCGCCGGTGGCCGTCTTCTGCGCCGCGCCCCGGACGGCAGCATCGATCTGATCGCCGACGGCCTCCAGTTCGCCAACGGCGTCGCCCTGCCCCCGGACGAGTCCTTCGTGGCCGTCGCGGAAACCGGCGAGTTCCGCGTCACCCGCTTCTGGCTCCACGGCACCCGCCAAGGCCAGCGCGACACCCTCGTCACGGATCTGCCCGGCTTCCCCGACAACATCGCCACCGGCAGCGACGGCTTGATCTGGGTCACGCAGGCCTCCGTCCGCGTCCCCGCCCTGGACGTCGTCCGCAAGCTGCCGGAGCCCCTGCGCGCCGCGGTGCGTGCGCTGCCGGATGCTCTGCAGCCCGCCCCGAAACGCCAGGTCGGCGTGCTGGGCATCGCCGCCGACGGCGCGGTGGAGCACGAGCTGTGGGGCGAGATCCCGGGCTTTCACATGCTCGTCGGCGTCCGCGAGCACGCCGGGCGCCTGTGGTTCGGTTCGCTGGAGGGCAACGCCATCGCGCACACCGAGGTGTGATCAGATGTCCGGGCCCCATCCCGGACCCTGAGGAGCACACGGTGGCGGACGACGACCTGGCGGACGACGACCTGGCCCGGCGCCTGAACAAGGCCACCCACGGCGGCCCTGCCGTCGCCCCCGCACCCGTGGCCGATCTCGCGGACGCCTACCGCGTCTCCCGATCGACCCGCGACCTGGCCCTGGCCGCCGGCGACCGCCTGGCGGGTTACAAGATCGGCCTCACGTCCGAGCCGGCCCGCGCCACCTACGGCGCCGCCGAGCCCGCCCTCGGCTACGTCCTGGCTTCCACCGTGCTGGGCCCCGGACAATCCTTGTCGACCGCGGCCATGTTCGCCCCTCGCGCCGAAGTCGAAATCGCCTTCATCCTCGGCCGCCCGCTTTCCGGCCCCGGTATCACCGCCGAGGACGTCCTCGCCGCGACGGCCGCGATCGCCCCCGCCTTCGAAATCGTCGACTCCCGCTGGTCCGGCGGGCCGACGACGTTGGCCATGCTCGCCGCCGACAACACCAACGCCGCCTACGCCTTCCTCGGCCCGCAGGTCCCGGTGCCGCGAGACCTTTCGGCCATCACCTGCACCCTCACCATCGGCGACCGCGTCGTTCCGGGCGCCTCCACCGCGGTGCTGAACGGCAACCCCGCCGCCGCCATCGCCTGGCTCGCCAACCACCTCGCCACGACGGGCGACGAACTCCCGGCAGGCGCCCTCATCCTCACCGGCACCCTGTGCGCGCCCACTCCGTTCACCGGCGGCGAAACTCTCGCCGCCGACGTCCCCGGCTTGGGCAGCCTCACCTTGGCGACTTCGTGACGGTCACGCGTCGCGCCACGGCACCGTTTCAGGCAGCTTCCGGGTACGCATGAACTCCCGCACGGCTGCGATGACGTGCGCTGCGGGGAGCCCTGTCCCGGCGGGGAAATCCACCTCGCACGGTGCGGCGGGGGACGCGGGGTCGCCATCGGTGATGAGGTATCCGGCGTCGCCCGCGTATAGCATGTAGCCCCATTCGTCTCGGACATGGACGTCCAGTGCAGTGTCGGCGGTTTGAATCGATGCGGAGTCGGCCCACGGTTCGGCAAGCAGCTCCGCCAGCCGCTGCAAGTCCTCGTCGGTGTCGAGCGGTAGCCGCCGGCCGCCTTGCACGCCGTCGCGGAAGGTGGGGACGCTCGCGCTGAGGGTCATTGCTGCTCCGTTTCGGTACCGGTGTAGTCAGATACGGTGCCATCCGGCTGTACGACGCGCAGACGTGCCCCTGGCGGCAGAAACCGGGCCAGATACTTGTCGCAAGTGAAAGGGTCGTCACGGTCGAACTCGCGGGTCCCGCACACCGGCCGGTCCATCACTACTGTTTCGTCCCGCAACCCGCGCACCCACATCGATATCGCCACCTTGACCTCGACGTGCCGGGCAAGTTGCGAAGCCGGGCGCGGCAAGTTGTTGTCGCGGATGAACCGCAGTGCGGCGGCGTGGTGTTCGTCGCCACCACCACTGGCCATCCGCACCGACCACCCGTCAGAGCGCAGCCACTCGCCGCGCGCTTGGCTGCCGCGCACGTGTGACTCGCCGACCCGGGCACGGGCTTGCGCTATCCGGTCCGCGTGGGCCGGGGGCTCCGGCCCGGCCGGTGGCGGAGGGGCAGCCGGAGATGAGGCGTTCGCGCCGAGCGAGGTGAGGTAGCCGGTGAGCAATCGTTCCGCTTGCATGGTGGCGGCGTGCCATTCTCCGATGCCGGTGGCCACGGAATCGGCCAGGGCCGGAAGTTGTGCCGCGTCCGGGTCGCCGGTGCCCTCGAATGCTTGCCGCCAGATCGGTCCCACCTCGACGATGCGGCTGTGCGCGTCCGAGAGTGCGGTCCGCGCCGTTGAAATCAGCGCGAGAACGTTCCGCACCCGTTCGGCGACCCCCTCGACCGCCACAACCGCACCCCCTCGCGACGTGACAGGTCATTTTACGGGGCTTCCCACTGACCAAGCTGCTTTGTCACAAGCTCCTCGGTTTCGGCCGGCGTGAGGGCCGACTTGGCGAGGTGTCTGCCGGCCGCCGTGTACTCGGCCACGGCGTCCTCCGACGTGAGGTACACGGTCGTGTGCCGGTGCCGCAACGCGACGGTCGGCTTGCGCCCACTCGTCTGGTACACGACGAAGCCCGGCAGGTCGTGCTGTTCCTGAGGCACCACGCGGCTTTTCCCGGCGTCGCTCGCCATGACGGTGAGCAGACGCCGGAGTTGAGCCACCGTGGTTGCGCGGTCGATCGCCGGGTTGGTAAGTGAACGGTGGCCGAGGAACCACTCCCGCGTGGCCGGCTCGGGGCCGGCGGCCTGGTCGGTCTCGGCGGTCAGTTCGAACAGGTAGCTCTCGGAGTCGGCGCTCGGCCGGGTCGTGTGTTCGACCATGGCCCACGTGTAGGCACGAGTCTGCAGGGTTACAGGCAGAAAGGTCGGTGCCCACTCGGTGATCTTCGAGGCGGTGCGGTTGTAGGCGGTGGCCAGCCGCGCCGGGCGGATCGGCAGGATTTCGGCGTGGATGGTGTTGGTCGCGTTCGCCGCGAGGGTGAGCAGGCGGTCGTACTCGGCTGAGGGCAGCCGCAACAGCCCGAGCAGGTACGAGAGACGGTCCAGCTGCGGCACCCGGCGCCCGCCTTCCCAGTTGGCGAGGCTGCCGGCGGGACCCCCGAGCGGCGAGCCAGCTCGCGGACGCCGAACTTGGCCTGCTCTCGGGCGGCCTTCAGCCCCGCGCCCAGCTCGATGAGGACGGGAGAGGTGGCGCTCGACTCAGTTCTCGTGCCGGATTTCATCGTGACCTTCTTCGGGTGGGTAAAGCGCCGAGCCCCGACCGGGTTCTCGGGAGCAGCCGGGGCTCGGGCCCTGCGACCGCCCCAGCCTTGCCGCGGACACAGCTTGGAAACCCGGGCGACGCGGTGTCGGGGCAACCGCGGCGGCCGAGCGATCTGGTGCCGATGGTTCCATTTGGTACCGGAACCAATGGTGTACCTCGGTACCGGTGGAGGCAATGGCTCAATCGGGTGACCATGCTGACGTGAGAGGTTGTGCGTATTCTCTGGACCATGGCTGGTACCAGAGGAACCAAAGCCGCGACGCTCGGCGCTCAGATGCGCGAAGCGCGACAGCGGTACCTGCCCGACAGCACCGTGCGATCGATGTGCGAGCTGCTCGGGGTCAAACACCCCACGGTGTCTCGCTGGGAGACCGGCGAGCGCAGCCCACGGCCGGAAGATGTTGCTGCTTACCTGACTGCGGTCGGCGCGCCGGCCGAGCTGCGCGAGCAGCTGGTCGAGATGTCCCGCGACACGAGCCGGAAGCCATGGCTCACCATGACGGTGGGCCGGAACCAGAGTGACCAAGGCCAGTATGCAGCGATGCTCGAGATCGAGCGCACAGCCAAAGACCTCGTCCACGTCGCGCCGCTGCTGGTTCCGGGGATTCTGCAGATCCCCGAATATGCCCGCACGGTCTACGTCGAGATCGGTGCTCCGCCGGAGTCCATCGACACGCGGGTGGCGGTCCGGATCGGCCGGCAGGCGGTGCTGACCCGGCGGGATCCCTTGCAGCTGCGGGCCTTCATCTGGGAACCGGTGCTGCACACCTTGCTCGGTGGTGAGCAGGTGATGGCCGACCAGCTCGCATATCTGCTCGAAGCGGGGCGGCGGGACAACATCGATATTCGCATCATTCCCACTCGCACCAACTGGAATCCTGGGTGGGAAGGGCCCTTCAGTGTCGCGACCTTTCCCGAATCGGTCGAGCGGAAACCGGTTGTGCAGCTGGAGAACAAGGTTTCCGCCCTCTACCTCGATGCTCCGGATGAGGTTGCGCCTTACCTGGCCGCTGGGGTGAGGGCGGAGAAGGTGGCGTTCAGCTCCAAGGCGTCAGCGGAGCTGATCGCCAATGTCATCGACGGCAAGGAGAAGGCATCATGATCGAACCCGGCAAGGCCGGAGGCTGGCGGACCTCGAGTTGCAGCACTCAGGGGCAGGATTGTGTCGAGGTGAACATGCTCGCAGGCCTCGGCGAGTGGCGGAAGTCGACCTTCAGCGGCCAGGGGCAGGACTGTGTCGAGGTGAAAATCGGTCGAGTGATCGGCGTGCGTGACACGAAGGATCGCGCCGGTGGTGAGCTGGCCGTTCCCGGTGTGGCGTGGCGTGCGTTGACCGAGAAGATCGTGCGCGACTGAAGTAGCAAAACGATGCCCGGCACACCCCAGCCGTGCCGGGGCATCGTTCTGTCAGGAAGAGAACTCAGCGACCAGTCCACTGTGGACTACGGCCCGCCGACCAAGCAGCGTAGAACTCCTTGTGGTCGTGAGCCGTCATCAGCAACGCCTGCGTCATCGCCTCGAGCTCGATCGACGACCCCAGGTCCATGTCCAGCTCGCGGGTCAGCAGGACCTTCGTGGTCGAATACGCCAATGCCGGGCCGTCAGCGAGGCGGCGGGCCAGCGCAGCGGCCGTGGACGCCAGCTCGGAGTCCTCCACAACCGACGTCGCCAGCCCGATCGCCTCGGCCCGGGCCGACTCCAGCTTGTCGCCCAGCATCAGCAGTTCCGTGGCCCGGCCGAGGCCCACCAGCCGGGGCAGCAGATAAGCCGAGCCCATGTCCGCGCCGGCCAAGCCGACCTTCGTGAACAGGAACGCGAATTTCGCCGACTTCGCCAGCACGCGGAAGTCCGACGCCAACGCGATGACCGACCCGGCCCCAGCCGCCACGCCGTTGACGGCGGCGATGACCGGAATGGGGGTCTCCCGCAACGCCTTCACCACCGCGCCGGTCATGCGCGTGAACTCGAGCAGCTCCGCGGTCTCCATCTTCTGGAGCTCGCCGATGATCTCCTCGACGTCCCCGCCCGAGCAGAAGCCCCGCCCCTGCCCGGTGATCACGAGCACCTTCACGTCGCCGCGATGCGGCAGCTCCGTGACCAGGTCCCGCAAATCCGCATACACGTCAAAGGTCAGCGCGTTGAGCTTGTCCGGCCGGTTGAACGTCAGCGTCGCCACGCCGTCGTCCACCGTGAACTCGAAGTGGTCCCACGACTTCGTGAGCGGGGGCGTCGCGCGGAACGGGCTCATTTCTGAATTCCTCCACCATCGAGTACGAGGGTCTGTCCATTGATCGCAGCCGCTTCCTCGGCGGCGAAGAACGCCACCGCGAACGCGACCTCCTCCGGCTCAAGCAACCGCCCCAACGGCGACGCGGCCGCCAAAGCCGCTTCGGCGTCGGCTTCGTCGCGGCCGGTGCGTTCGCGGATGCGGGCGACCGAGCCGGCCGTCATGTCCGTGCGCACGAACGCCGGGCACACCGCGTTGGCCGTCACGCCGGTCCCGGTGATCTCCGCGGCGACCGCGCGCATCAGCCCCACCGCGGCGTGCTTCGAGGCCGTATAGCCCGTGGTGTAGCGGTAACCGACGTGCCCGGCGGTCGAGGCCACCGTGACGATCCGGCCGCGGTCGCGCGAGCGCATCCCCGGCAACACCTCGCGGGTGCACAGGAACGCGCCGGTCGCGTTGACCTCGAACTGCGCCCGCCAGTCCTGCATCGACGTCTTCGCGGTGGGGGCGCTCGACGAGATCCCGGCGTTGTTCACGAGCACGTCGACCGGGCCCAAGTCGGCGAAGTACGAGCGCACGGCCTGCTCGTCGGTCACGTCGCACTCACGTCTGCCCGGCGCGTGCACCGTGTCACCCGCCGCCGTAAACCGTTCCGCGATCGCCGCGCCGATGCCGCGAGTGCCGCCGGTGACGACCACCAGCCGTTTCATCCAGCCTCCTGACAACCTGCTCGATCGAAAGCTACACCGCAGCGGACTGAGGTGTATAGAGTCATGCCGTGCCCGAACCATCGCCCACCGGACCGCAGGAGCTGGTGATCACGCTCCTCGGCAGCTACGTGCGGCCGCGCGAGAACCGGCGTGTGTGGTCGGGCGGCCTCGTGTCGCTGCTCACCGAGCTGGGCTTCTCCGACGGCGCCGCCCGCATCGCGCTCACCCGGCTGGTCAACCGCGACCTGCTGGCGCGCCATCGCGAAGGTCGGCTGGTGCACTACTCGCTCACGAGCCGCACCGTCGCGGTCCTGGCCGACGGCGACCGGCGCATCTTCAGCCTCGGCCGCCGCGACCGGCCCACTGGCCCGTGGACGGTGCTGTGGCAGAACATCCCCGAGACCCGCCGCCAGGCCCGCGAGATGCTCGTGCGGCGCCTGCGGTTCCTCGGCTTCGGCCCGGTGCAGGACGGCACGTGGATCGCGCCGCACGACCGCGAGGCCGAGGTGCTCGGCCTGCTCGCCGAGCTCGGCGTGACCGAGCACGCCGGCCTGATGCTGGGCACTCCGTCGGCGGCGCTGGACGTCCGCCGGTTCGCCGGGCGGGCCTGGGATCTCGACGAGCTGTCGGCCCGCTATGACGCGTTCGTGACCGAGTTCGGCGGCAGCCCGCACGATCTGCCCGACGCGCAAGCGTTTACGGTGCGGACGAGACTGGTGCACGAGTTCCGCGTGTTCCCGTCGCTCGACCCCGAGCTGCCAGGCGAGCTCATTCCCGCGCCCGGCCGGCGCGCGGCGGCCGTCGAGCTCTTCCACGACCTGTACGCCGCGCTGGCGCCCGCGGCGCAACGGCACTTCGATCGTGCCGTGCGGACCAGTGATTTCGACGAGGTGAGGAACCCATGACCCAGACCGACGACACGCAGGCCGCGCTGAGCTACACGTCGTACCTCGCGCTCGACGAGGTGCTCGGAGCCCAGCGCCCGCGCTCCGATGAGCACGACGAGCTGCTGTTCATCGTGATCCACCAGGTTTACGAGCTGTGGTTCAAGCAGATCCTGCACGAGGCGGAGTTCCTGCAGGCCAACCTCGAAGCCGGCAACACCGCGCACGCGATCCGCACGCTGCGGCGCATCCTCACGGTGCTCAAGGTGATCGTCGCGCAGCTCGACGTGCTGGAGACCATGACGCCCAGCCAGTTCACGAGCTTCCGGGCGCGCCTCGACCAGTCCAGCGGCTTCCAGTCGGCCCAGTTCCGCGAGCTGGAGGCGGTGCTCGGCCGCCGCGACGAGCGCGTGTTCGCGCACTACCCGGAAGGCGGCGAGCAGCGCGCCCGGATCGCGGGCGCGATGGCCCGGCCGTCGGTCTTCGATTCGTTCCTCAAATACCTCGCGAACAGCGGTTACGCCGTGGACCGTGATCGAGATGTCACCCGGCCGGTGGCACCGTCGGCGGAACTGCAGGCGGTACTGCTGAAGGTCTACCAGGACGACGGCGGCGCCTCGGTGGTCGCGGAGTGTCTCGTCGACCTCGACGAAGGGATGCAGGAGTGGCGCTACCGGCACGTGAAGATGGTCGAGCGGACCATCGGCGACAAGACCGGGACGGGCGGGTCGTCGGGCGCGACGTACCTGCGGACCACCCTCTTCCAGCCGATGTTCCCGGACCTGTGGGCCGTGCGGAGCAAGCTGTGACGACGCTGGATTCCCTGCGCGCGGACGACAACGCGCTCGCGCCGCACTACTCGCGCTTCCGCGTGGCCGACCGGCTGCTGCTCTCGGCTCACTCGCACCAGGCCTGGCCCGACGTCGCCGAGGAAGGTCTGGCCGACGCGTTCGCCGACGCGGCCCGCGACGTCGACGAGAAGTGGACCGCCGCGTTCGCCAAGGCCGACGAGCTGCGCGCCGGCTTCCGCGCGCTGCTGTCCGACCCGCACGGCGAGTACGCCCTCGGAGCCAACACCCACGAGCTCGTGATCCGGTTCCTCTCGGCGATCGAGCTGCGGTCCCGCCCGCGCCTGGTCACCACCGGCGGCGAGTTCCACACCCTGCGCCGCCAGCTCGCGCGGCTGGAGGAAGAGGGTGTCGAGGTCGTCCGGGTGCCCGTGGACCCCGTGCCGACGTTGGCCGAACGCGTGGCCGCGGAGGTCGACGGGAACACCGCTGCCGTGCTCGTGTCCGCCGTGGTGTTCGAGACCTCGCGGCTCGTGCCCGGGCTCGCGCACCTGGCCGACGTCTGCCGTGCCGGCAACGTCGAGCTGGTCGTGGACGCCTACCACGCCCTGGGCGTCGTGCCGTTCTCGCTGCACGACCTGGGGCTCACCAACGCGTGGGTGGTCGGCGGCGGCTACAAGTACCTCCAGCTCGGCGAGGGCAACTGCTTCCTGCGCCTGCCCGCCCACGCGCAGGAGCTGCGCCCGGTCGTCACCGGCTGGTACGCGGAGTTCGGCGCGCTCGCCGACCGGCAGCGCCCGGACCGCGTCGCCTACGCCACGGGCGGCGACCGCTTCGCCGGCGCGACCTATGACCCGTCGAGCCACTACCGCGGCGTGCGCGTGCAGCGGTTCTTCGCCGAGCAGGGCCTGACGCCGGAGTTCCTGCGCACGGTGTCGCAGCACCAGGTCGGCCTACTGGCGCAGTGCTTCGACGACCTCGGCCTGCCCGCCGACGTGGTGTCGAGGGACCGCGAGACGCCGCTGGGGATGATCGGCGGGTTCCTGTCGCTGCGCAGCCCCTCGGCCGGCGACTTGCAGATTGCGCTGGGCGAGCGCGGCGTCCGGACCGACAGCCGGGGTTCCTACCTGCGGTTCGGCCCGGCGCCGTACCTGTCGGATGCCCAGCTGGAAGCAGCAATGGCGACGCTCGGAAAGGTCGTCGCCGGCTGAGCAGACGACCTGCGGTGGTCGGCTCGCGCGGATGGCTCTAGGTTGGCGATGTGCGGGGTGGACGACCTCCGTCCGGCACACCACCTTCCGGAGCGCGCGGCCACGAACCGCGAGCGGTCAGACAAGGGAGTCACCACCGTGACCGAAGGAGTGTTCGGCCGGCACAGCGGCCATGAACAAGTCGTGTACTGCCACGACGAGGCCAGTGGCCTCAAAGCCATCATCGGCATCTACTCCACCGCACTGGGCCCGGCGCTCGGCGGCACCCGCTTCTACCCCTACGCCACCGAGGACGACGCGCTCGACGACGTACTCGCGCTCTCCAAGGGGATGGCGTACAAGAACTCGCTGGCCGGGCTCGACCTCGGCGGCGGCAAGGCCGTGATCCTCGGCGACCCGGCCACGATGAAGTCCGAAGCGCTGCTGCGTGCGTACGGCCGCTTCGTGCAGTCCCTCGGCGGCCGCTACATCACGGCCTGCGACGTGGGCACGTATGTGCACGACATGGACGTGGTGGCCCGCGAGACCAAGTTCGTCACCGGCCGCTCGCCCGAAGACGGCGGTGCGGGCGACTCCTCGGTGCTGACCGCGTACGGCGTTTACCAGGGCATGCGCGCTTCGGCCGACAACGTGTGGGGCGTGCCCGAGCTGGCCGGCCGCCGCGTCGGTGTCGCCGGTGTCGGCAAGGTCGGCCACATCCTGGTGGGCCACCTCGTGGAGGCGGGCGCGCAGGTTGTGATCAGCGACGTTTCGGCGCCCGCACTGGAGCGCACGCGTGCCGCGTACCCGGGCGTCGAGGTCGTGTCCGATGTGGACACCCTGATCCGCACGGACCTCGACGTCTTCGCCCCGTGTGCGCTCGGTGGCGTGCTGACCGACGAGACGGTGGCCGCTCTGCGGGCTCGCATCGTCTGCGGTGCCGCGAACAACCAGCTCGCCCACCCGGGCGTCGACAAGCTCCTCGACGACCGGGGCATCCTCTTCGCACCCGACTACCTGGTCAACGCCGGCGGCGTCATCCAGGTCGACGACGAACGCCACGGCTTCGACTTCGCCCGCGCCCAGCGCAAGACCACGGCCATCTTCGACACCACCAAGGCCGTGTACGCCCTGGCCAAGGCCGACGGGGTCCCGCCCGCCGCGGCGGCCGACCGCCTGGCCGAACGACGCATGGCCGACGTCGGTCGGCTGCGCTCGATCCTCACGGTCTGAGTTCCTTCACGACGGCGGGCGCACGGGATCTCCGTGCGCCCGCTTTTTCTTGCCCGGGGTTCAGACGAGGGCCGGTGCGACTCGCTCCGATGTGGACAGTCGCTGCGCGCGGCGCGCGAGGATGATCATCACGGCGGGGATGAGCAGGTCGGTGACCAGGACCCCGCCGGTGTTGCCCGGCGCGTGGTCGCCGTTGGCGAACCACTGGTAGACGTGCCCTACGACCGCGCCCCAGAGGAACATCCCGGCGCCGATTCCGATCGTGAGGCGTTCCCTTGTCGAGGCCGACGCGGCGCGGAAGCCCATCACGGCGAGCCCGAGGTTGGCGAAGGCGATTTCGAACTCGAACGGGGTCCGGGTGAAGCCGATCGCCGTGGCCATCACGTCCGGGGCTCCGACGAACGCGAGCGTCATCCAGAGGCTTCCGCAGCCGAGTGCGCCGATGGCCCACCACCGTTGCCAGGTCTCCAGTGCGGCTTGGCGGGACGGGCTGTGCCGGGTGCGGACGAAGGCGCCGATGGCCGGCACGACGACGAAGAGCAGGGGAACGGCGGACTGGGCGAGGTACGCGATCGTGGTCATGCCTTGAGTCTTGCATGGTTAATATTAACGACACAAGACTCAAGGTAGGCTTGTGGCGTGGACGACGATCTCGCTGACTTGCTGCATCGCGTGGTGTTCCTGCTGGGGGAGGCCGCGCGCCGGCGTGCCGACGGTGCCGGTGGTGCCGGGGGCCTGACCTACAGCCAGATGCGGTTGCTGGGCACGCTGGAGGACATCCAGCCGGTGACCCAGCACCAGCTGGCGCAGGCGCTGTCGGTGTCCGACCCGGCGATCAGCCGCGCGCTGCGCCCGCTCGAGACCGCCGGGCTCGTGCAGGTCCGCCAAGACCCCGAACACGCCCGGCGCCGGCTCGTGACCATCACCGAGGTCGGCGCGAAAGCCTTCCACGACAACGGAAAACCGCTCTACGACGAGCTGCGCACCGCCCTGCTCGAAGCCGGCTTCCCGTATGAGCAGTACCTGCGCGACACCGCCCGACTGGCCCGGCTTCTGGAGCCATGAGAACGGCATGAGAAAGGCCCCCTCACCGCGGTGAGAGGGCCTTCGTCGGTGGGGTGACGCTCAGCCGCTCTTGCGGCGGAACGTGCGCTTGTTCGCGGCGGGCCCGTGGGCGTGCTGGTTCTTGCCGCCGCCGGTTTCGTGGGCGGAGCCCGAGCGGGCGTGGGCCTGCTTGCGCTCCAGCGCCTCGCGGAACTTGCGCTTGACGTCGTCCTCCTCGCCGCTGGGCGACGGTTGCGGATCACTCATGCTTACCTCCGAAGGTGACGACGTGTGACCGTCCCAGCCTGGCACCGCCGGGAGCCCGACGCGAGTCGATTTCGACACACCGGGACACGCTCACACTCGCACAGCCAACCACGCTCGACCTGCGCGGGATGCAGCCGGGCCGATCAAGCGGGGGCTGTGTGATCGGTCCGCCGCTGTCCGGCGGTTCGCGGCGAGGGGACGGACGCCACGAACCGGTGCGGCCACGGGTGAACGCGGGGGCGAGCGCGGACCGCCGCCGTCACCACGAGCCGAGACAGCAAGCCCACGACGAGCACCGCGGCGAGCACGAGGGCGGCGCGGCCGCTCGCGGTGTCGAAGACGAGATGGCCTTCGCGGCCGAGGATGAAGCCGGAGTCGACGGCCCAGGCCACGACGGCGATCCCCGCCGCCGCGGCCGGGGCCGTGGCCGCAGCGGCGGCGACCACGACGAGCGCCAGCGGCACCAGCGCGTAGAGCGGGTGCGCGGTCGCCCCCGCGACGTCCGCCCCGATCGCGGCGGCCACCACGGCCGCGCAGCCGAGCGGGAAACCGAAACCACCGGTGATGCCCATGCGTCCAGCTCAGCGCGCCCGCCCGCACCGCACGAGAGGCGCGGACGCTTTCCCTACAGCCCGCGCGGTGTTCTTGACGTCTCCTTAACTGTGCCTATCGTTACCAATCCGACCACAGTCACGGCCGAATGGCTTCGTAGCAACGGTTACGCACCGCGTGGGGGTCGGCCTACTTTTGGCCGGATTGGTAACTGCGGCTCGTGGCCCGCACGATCGCGTCCACGATCTCCGGCCACAGCGGTTCGGGCAGGTCGTGGCCCATGCCGGGGATGACCACGAGCTCGGCGTCGGGGATCGCGGCGGCGGTGGCCTTGCCGCCGCTCACGTCGATCATCGGGTCGGAGTCACCGTGCACGACCACCGTCGGCAGCCGCAGCGAGTGCAGCGCTTCAGTGCGGTCGCCCGACGCGACGACCGCCGCGGCCTGGCGCAGTGTGCCCATCGGGTGCTGCGCGCGGTCGTAGCCCCGGGCCGCCTTGAATCGCAGGTACTCGTCGGTCGCGGGGTAACCCGGCGAGCCGGTGGTGCGGTAGGAGGCGATGCTCTGCTCGATGGCCTCCTCGCGCGTCGCCGCGGGCGGGCGCGTCAGCGTGGCCAGCGCGGCGGGCGAGGTTTGGCCGACGGTCGGGTCGCCGGTCGTGGACATGATCGACGTGAGGCTCAGCAGCCGGTCCGGGTGGTCGATGGCGAGCTGCTGCACGACCATCCCGCCCATCGACGCGCCCACCACGTGGGCCTTCGCGAAGCCGAGCGCGTCGAACAGGCCGACGGTGTCGTCGGCGAGGTCCGAGAGCAGGTACGGCGCCGAGGCCTGCCCGGCCGCGATCCCCGGGAGGTCGGGCGCGCCGAGCTCGTCGAGGTAGGTCGACAGGCCGATGTCTCGGTTGTCGAAGCGGACGACGAAGAATCTCCTGCTCGCGATCAGCTCGCAGAACCCGGTCTCCCACGTCACCATCTGGGCACCGAGGCCCATCACGAGCACCAGCGGCGGGTCCGCGGCGTCGCCGAAAGTGTCGTACTCGAGTTCGAGGCCGTTGGCCAGGGCACGGGGCATGCCCTGATCCTGCCCTAGATCCCCGAATCCTGGCACGCGCCGTCGTTATCCGGATACGGTACATCGCATGCCGTCTTCGACCTCGCGGGCCGCGAACCGTCCTCGCTCGCGCGCGGCAGCGGGACTGCCGGCCGTCACCGCCGAGAAGGTGGTCGACGCGGCGGTCGCGCTGACCGCCGAGCGCGGCCTCGACAATTGGACGTTGCGCCAGCTCGCGGCGGCCGTGGACGCCTACCCCGCGGTGATCTACCACCACGTCGGCGACCGGGACGCGGTCGTGGCCGCGGTGCTCGATCGCGTCGTCGGCCTGCTGAGCCTGCCCGACGAAGATCTGCCGTGGCAGGACTGGTTCGCCGAGCTGCTGGCCGAGCTGCGCACGGTGCTGCGGGCGCACCCCGGTACGGCGCGGCGGCTGGTGCTGTTCGGGCCGTCGGTGTCGGCCGCCATCCGCACGATCGACCGCGGGGTCGGCGTGCTGCTCGCCGCCGGCTTCGGCGAGGAGAGCGTGCTGGCCTACAACCTGCTCGTCGCCACGGCCTGCCAGTTCGTCGCGATGGAGGACGACCGCGACACCACGCTCGCGTTGCGCCTGGACAACACCGAGGAGTACGCGACCTATCACGACCGTGCCGACCTGCCCGGCATGGCCGCGCAGGGCCGCGCGATGCGGGAGCTGATGGCCGACCCGGAGCTGGCGGCCGGCTGGTACGCCCGCCTGTACGACTACGCGGTGCGCCGCTGCGTGGACGGGCTGGCGCACCGGCTGGCCGAGCTCGAGGCCGAGCCGCGGGCCTGATCGGGTGGCAGCAACCTTCCGGCGTGGGCCGAACGTGTGACCACCCCGGTGCGATCCGGGGGAAACTGACACCGAACCCACGTCGACCAGGGGTAACGTGGAAAGGAGCCGGGGGTCGAGAGGCTTCCGGCCGGGGCCCCCGGCACTTTCCTCCCCCCTCGTGGTGCCGGGGGTTCCGTCATTCCCCGGGAACTTCGCCCTGGATCAGCGGGAACACCTCACCGATGAGTGTGACGAGCGATTTGCTCAGCAGCGTGTGCACCTGGTCCCGGCTCAGCGAACCCCGCACGAGCCACTCGCGTCCCGCCGCCTTCACCATGCCGGCGAACGCGCGCACGGCCGCGTTCAGCTCCTCACCGTGCTCGCTGTCGCGCGAAAGCCCGACGGCCTCCAGCACGCGGTCGGCCGATTCGCGGTCGGCCTCTTCGAGGATGCGGTCGACCTCCGCGTCGCGCCCGATGCCCTCGGGCGCGATCGCGGCGAGCCACGTCTTCTCCTGCGAGCGCACCATGTCGAGGAACCAGTCGATGGCCACGTCGGCGCGCAGCTCGAGCGGCCCCTCGGGCAGGATCTCGATCGCGAGCCGCGGCACGGTCAGCGCGCGCCGCACGATTTCCAGATACAGCTCGCGTTTCGTGCCGAAGTAGTGGTTGATCAACCCCCGCGCGACCCCGGCAGCCGCGGCTATGTCCGAAGTGGACACCGCCGAGTAGGGCCGTTCGCCGAACAGGCGTGCCGCGCAGGCGTAGATCTGCTCTCTGCGCTCGTCCGGTTCCAGTCTCCGCCACTTCGGCGCCGGCTCCGTATTCATACGTAATATTTTCGCATGATCGGTTCAGTCGGGCCGACCGATCTCCGGCGGTGTCGCGCCCGGGGACACCATTGGTTGGCTACCGCCGGGTACGGCTTGACTGGCCGCGGGGTCAGTCCGGCAGCTCGATCGGCGCCAGGTCGTCGAACAGGTCACCAGGACCGGGGTTGGCCGGCGCCGACTCGCCGCCGAAGTGCCGCTGCACGCCCCACGCCGCGTTGAGCGCCGTCTGCACCGCGCCCTCGGCCCAGCCAGCGGTCCACGACACGTCGTCGCCGGCGAGGAACAGCCCGCGGTAGCGCTCGGGCAGCGCGTCCTGCTTGAAGTGCGTGAAGAGCCGGTGCTGGTAGCGGTAGTGGCCGGGCAGGTTCGCCTTGAACGCGCCCATGAAATGCGGTTCCGCCTCCCATGACACGGTCACCGGATCGCCCACGAGGTGCTTGCGCACGTCGACGCCGGGGTAGATCTCGCGCAGCGACTGCAGCATCACCTCCACGCGCTCGGAGACGCTCAGCGGCAGCCACTTCAGGGAATCGTCGGCCCACGTGTAGGAAAGGCAGATCACGGCGGGTTTGCCCGGGTCGTTGCCGAGCAGGTAGGTGCCGCGCGGCATCCGGTCGGTCAGTGTCATGCTCATCGTGTCGCGCGTGACGACGCCCGAGAGCCCGCCGCCGATCACGGCGACCTCCGTGCCGTGGTGCTCCGCCGGCACGGTGCCAAGGCCGGCGGGGTGGGTGAGGTAGTCGTCGTAGGCGAACGGGAAGTCGGGGCCGAACATGGTGATCGGGCGCCCGGCCGGCTCGTCCGTGGGAATCGCGGTCGGGACGGCGGAGGTCATGCCTGGGGTCCTTCTTCGGTCAGGGATCGGTACAACGCGGGCCGGCGATCGGCCAGGTAGGTGTTCCCCGGGCGCGCGAGTACGGCCGGGTCGACGTCGCCGAAGATCAGCTCGGGTCCTTCGCCGGCTTTCGCCACGGTCCCCTCGGGGGAGGCGACGGTGGAGTGGCCGCAGTAGGTCAGCTCACCCTCGGCGTCACAGCGGTTCGCGTACACGACATACAGCTGGCTTTCGTGCGCCCGGATGGGGACGAGCGCGTCCGCGACCCGCTCGTACGGCCGCATCAAGGCGGTCGGCACGAGCAGCAACTGGGTGCCGGCGAGGGCGTGCGCCCGCACCGGCTCGGGAAACTCCACGTCGTAGCAGATGAGCAGTCCCACGCGCAGCCCACCGAGGTCCGCCTGCACCACCAGGTCCACGCCAGGGGAGAACTGGCTGTGGTCGATCTCGCCGTAGAGGTGCGTCTTGCGGTAGTTGGCGAGCCGTTCCCCTTGTGCGGAAAGCAGTTGCGCCGAGTTGTACACGGCGGCGCCGTCGCGCTCGGGGTAGCCGTAGACCAGCGCCACGCCGTGCTCGGCCGCGAGCGCGCCCAGTTCCTGAGCCAGCGCTCCGTCGGCCGGCTCGGCGCGCTCGGCGACCGCGGCGGCGCCGATGGCGTACCCCGTGGTGATCATCTCCGCGGTGACCACGAGCTGTGCGCCGCCTTCGGCCGCGGCAGCGAGCGCGGCGGGCAGGTCCTCGTAAGCACCCTGGTGGACGGCGACGATCATTTCGCCGCCGCCAGCCGCGAACGCCGGATGCCGTAAGCGAAGTACAGCACCAGCCCGAGCAGCATCCAGCCGCCGAACACGACCCACGTGGCCCCGTCGAGGCTGAACATCATGTACGCGCAGCACAGCACGCCCAGGATCGGCGTGACGGGGGAGAACGGCACGCGGAACGTGCGCGGGTCGTCCGGGCGGCGCCGGCGCAGCACGAGCACGGCGATGTTGACCAGACCGAACGCGAAGAGCGTGCCGATGCTGGTCGCGTCGGCGAGCTTGCCCAGCGGTACGAACGCGGCGAGCACGGCGACGAAAGCCGACACCACCAGGGTGTTCGTGCGCGGTACGCCGGTCTTCGGGTGCACTGTGGACAGTGCTCTGGGTACGAGCCCGTCGCGCGACATGGCGAACAGGATCCGCGTCTGTCCGTAGAGGACGGTCAGCACCACGCTGGAGATCGCCACGATGGCGCCGACGGCGAGCATGCCGGCCCAGAACGGGCTGTCCAGCACCGAGGTCAGCACGTGCGACAGGGCGGCCTGCTGGTCGTCGAACTGCTGCCAGGGCAGGGCGCCGACCGCCGCGACGGCCACCAGGCAGTAGAGCACCGTGACGATGCCGAGCGAGAGCAGGATCGCGCGGGGCAGGTCGCGCTGCGGGTTGCGGGCCTCCTCTCCGGCGGTCGAGGCTGCGTCGAACCCGATGTAGGAGAAGAACAGCTTCGCGCCACCCGCGCTCATGCCGGCGAGGCCCAGCGGCAGGAACGGCGTGAAGTTCTTGGCCTGCACCGCGGTGAACGCGATGGCGCAGAACAGGACCAGCGTCGCGATCTTCACGACGACCATGATCGCGTTGGCCCGCGCGCTCTCCTTCGCACCCGAAAGCAGCAGCACCATCGCCAGCAGCACCACGACGATCGCGGGCACGTTCACCAGCCCGCCGTCGCCGGGTGGGCCGCTGATCGGCTCGGGCAGCGCGAATCCGAACGCCAGCCGCAGCAGCTCGTTCATGTACTGGCCGCAGCCGACGGCCACCGACGCCACGGACACGCCGTACTCCAGGATCAGGCACCAGCCGCAGACTGACGCCACCAGCTCGCCGAGTGTGGCGTACGCGTAGGAGTACGACGAGCCCGACAGCGGGATCAGGCCCGCGAGCTCGGCGTAGGACAGCGCGGAGAACGGCGCCGTGACCCCGGCGAGCACGAATGAGACCACCACGGCGGGCCCGGCCACCGGCACGGCCTCGCCGAGCACCACGAAGATGCCGCTGCCCAGTGTCGCGCCGATGGACAGCATCGTGAGCTGGCCCAGCCGAGCGACCGTTTCAACGGGCCGTGGCCGGCTTCGGCCACCAGGTCCGCGACCGGTTTGCGGCGCCCCAGCGCAGTGCCGAACCGCACGCGGGTCGAGGTGGACGTCACCTGGCTACTCCTCGTCGTCGAGGCTGCGATGAAGATCGGGTGCGAGCCACGGTATCGAGCGAAGTGTGCCCCGAAAACTGGAAAACGTTGCGCGTCCGGATGAGATCTGGGTGGTTCATTGCACTTTCACGGTCGGAAACGGTGATCTGTTCACTCCGCGACGGCGGGCGCCGGCTCAGCCGGCTGGGCCGCTTCAGCCGGCTCCGCGGGTGCGGCCGGCTCCGCCGGGTCGTCGCTCGCGGGCAGCAGCAAGGTGAACGTCGGCGGGTGCGGGCTCGACAGCCGCAGCCGCCCGCCTTCGGCCTCGGCCAGGCTGCGGGCCAGCCGCAACCCGATGCCGTGCCCCGGCGGCGCGGTGCGGGCCAGGGCGAACGGGTCGGTGTCGCCGAGATCAGGGCCGTCGTCGGCCACGTCGATGGCGAGCGCGCCGCCCGCATCGCGCGCGACGACGGTGACCGGCCCACAGCCGTGCGTGGTCGCGTTGTCGAGCAGCACCGCGAGGACCTGCCGCACGGCCGCCGCCGAGGCCCGGACGGCGGGCGGGTCGACGACCTCGACGTGCAGCCCGCGGCCGTTGAGCAGCGGAGCGCCGGCCTCACGCAGCTCGGCCAGCACCGCGTCGAGGTCGAGCTCCGCACGCGGTGCCCGGCGTTCGCGGGACAACGCGAGCAGGTCGTCGATCGTGCGCTCGAGCCGGTCGGCCGAGTCGATGCCGGCGCGGATCGCCTCGTACGGGTCGAGTCCGGGCGTCTCCAGCGCGGCCTCCAGCTGCAGCCGCAAGCCGGCGAGGGGCGTGCGCAGCTGGTGGGACGCCTCGGCCGAGAACGCGCGTTCGCGATCGAGTGTCTCGCCGATCCGCTCTGCGGTCACGTCCAGCGCCGCGCCGACCCGGTCGATCTCGGCGATGCCCGCGCGGGGGCTGCGAGCGGTGAAGTCACCGTCGCCGAGCCGGGTCGCGGCGGAGGACAGCTCCTCCAGCGGGCTCGACAACCGGGCCACGATGCGCCGCGCGATGAGCCAGCTCGCGGCCACGGCGGCGACGCCGAACCCGATCATCCCGAGCCAGGTCAGGCCGACGCGGCGCAGGAGCACGGTGTGCGGCATCGCCGCTCGGACCACGCCCGCGAGCCGCGCGCCGTCCATCACGGGCACCGCCAGCACGTCCTCGCCGTCGACCGGTCCGGACGCCACATCGACGTCCGCCCCGGACACCTGGTGCACCACCGCGTCGGCGGTTTCCGGGCCCGCGCCGGAGACCAGCTGTCCCCTCGGGTCGTAGATCCCGACGGTCGCGCTGTCCTGAACCGGCTGGCGGGGCACGCGCCCGGCGGCGAGCGCGTCGGACACCTCCAGTGCGGTGCCGTCGGCGGCGCGTTCGAGCTCGGAACTGGTGTCCTCACGGAAGTACCACAGCGCGGCGACGGCCAGCGGCAGCCCGAACAGCACGGTGGCCACCACGGCGGCCAGCACCGTGAGCGTCACGATCCGGCGGCGCACGCTCAGGCCTCTTCCAGGCGGTAGCCGTGCCCGCGCAGGGTGGCGATCCGGGGCACGTCGGCCGGCTCGGGCGCGGCGTCGGCGAGCTTGCGCCGCAAGGCCGCGATGTGGACGTCGAGCGTCTTGGTGGAGCCGTGGGCGTTCGCGTCCCAGACGTCGGCCATGAGCCGCTCCCGGCTCACCGCCACGCCCGGTTGCTCGGCGAGACGCGCCAGCAGGTCGAACTCCCGCGCCCGCAGGTCCACCTCCCGCCCGCCGACGACCGCGCGCCGGCGCGCCGCGTCGACCACGAGCGAGCCGACGGTGACCACCGGCACCGCGGGGTTCACGGGCGCGCCGCGGCGCAGGTGGGCGCGCACGCGGGCGAGCAGCTCGCCGAGGCGGATAGGTTTGGTGAGGTAGTCGTCGGCGCCCGCGTCGAGGCCCACGACCACGTCCATCTCGTCGGCCCGCGCGGTGAGGATCACGACGACGGCACCCGGCATGCTCGTGCGCAGGCGGCGGCACACGTCAACCCCGTCGAGGTCAGGCAGGCCCAGGTCGAGCAGCACGAGCTCGGCCCCGGCCTCGTTCAGGGCGCTGCGGCCGTCGCGGCACCAGCGCACCTCGTGGCCGTGGCGCGCGAGCGACGACTCCAGGACGCCGCCGATCGTCAGGTCGTCCTCCACCACCAGCACCTTGGCCACGGGAGCAGCCTAACCAACACCCTGGCCGGGAGTGCCGGGAAATCCGCGGAACCCGGTTACGTCTACAAAGGACGGTTCTCAGCGCCTCGGGCGCGCGGTGCTTTCGCGCAGCACGACCTCGGCGTTGACCCGGACCGTGCGCGCTCGCGCGCCGGAACCCTTGAGCGCGAGGTCCATCGCGCGTTCGCCAAGCTGTTCCAAGGGAAGCGCGACCGTGGTGAGCGCCGGCGTGAGGTCGCGGACCACCGGGATGTCGTCGAAGCCCGCCACGGAGATCTCGCCCGGCACGGCGACGCCGGCCTCGCGCAACGCGGCCAGCGCGCCGATCGCCATCAGGTCTGTGACCGCGAACACGCACGTTGGGCGCTTCCGCTTCGGCCGCTCCAATAGCCGCTTCGCCGCTTCGTAGCCGCCGTCGCGGGTGAAGGCGGTCTCGAGGACGTCTTCGTCGGACAGTGTGACGCCGTGGGCGGCGAGCTCCTCGGCGAACCCGTCGAGCCGGTCGCACACCGTCGTGAGCCGCGTCGGCCCGGCCAGCACGGCGAACCGCTTGTGGCCCAGCCCGACGAGCGCCTTCGCCAGCGCGGCCGCGCCGCCGCGGTTGTCGGGCTGCACGGTGTCCACCTTGAGCCCGCGGTGCCGGGTGACGGCGGCGACCTGGCCGCCGCCACGGCGGTACGGGTCGAGCTCCGCGGCCATCGCGCGTTCCCACGAGCGGTCCTCGAACGCCGACCCGATCAGCACGATCGCCGAAGCCCGCTGCGCCCGCAGCGCCGAGACATACGCCACTTCGCGGTCGGCGTCGCGGAACGTGTCGGCGAGCATCACGAGCAGGCCGTTGCCGTTGGCCACCTTCATGACCCCGCCGGCGACCGCGGAGAAGTACGGATCGGACACATCGTGACAGATCACCCCGACCGTCCGATGTGTCCCTCCGGCGAGTGCCTGCGCGTGTGCGTTCGGTGCGTACGCGAGCTCAGCCGCGGCCGACATCACGCGATCGCGCAGGTCCATGCGGACGGACGCGGTGCCGTTGAGCACCCGCGAAGCCGTGGCGAGTGACACGTCGGCGCTGTGTGCCACGTCCGCCAGGGTCACGTGCGGCCCGGACTTCATCGCTCCTCCATGGTGGTTCCTCGGGCATAGTGGCCCCATGCTCGGTCTGTACCCGGAAATCGAACCCTACGACCATGGGATGCTGCCGGTGGGCGATGGCAACGTAATCTACTGGGAGGAGTGCGGGAACCCCGAGGGCAAGCCGGTGGCGTTCCTGCACGGCGGTCCCGGTGGCGGCGCGTCGGCGCGGCACCGGCGGCTGTTCGACCCCGAGCGGTACCGGATCCTGCTGTTCGACCAGCGCGGTTGCGGCCGCAGCACACCCCATGGCAGCACGGCCGAGGCGGACCTGTCGGTGAACACCACCTGGCACCTGGTCGCCGACATGGAGCTCCTGCGCGAAGACCGCGGCATCGGCCGGTGGCAGCTGTTCGGGGGCTCTTGGGGCAGCGTGCTTGCCCTCGCGTACGCCGAGCAATACCCGCGCCGCGTCAGCGAGCTCGTGCTGCGCGGAGTCGCGACGCTGCGGGTGAAAGAGATCCAGTGGCTTTTCGGCGGCGGCGCCGCGTGCTTGTTCCCGGAGGCGTGGTCGCGGTTCCTCGCGCCCGTGCCGTACGCGCGCCGCAGCGACAACCTGCTCGAGGTCTACCACGAGCTGCTGCACCACCCGGACCCCGAAGTCCACGGACCGGCGGCGATCGCGTGGAGCCGGTGGGAGGGCGAGACGGTGAAGTACACGCCGCAGGAGGAAGTGGTGTCGGCGTTCACCGAACCGGAGTTCGCGCTCGCCATCGCGCGCATCGAGAACCACTACTTCCGCCACGGCGGCTGGCTGGCCGAGGACCAGCTCATTCGCGAGGCCGGGAAGCTCACGGGCATCCCGTGCGTTCTCGTGCAGGGAAGGTACGACGTCGTCACTCCCGCGACCACGGCGTGGGAGCTGGCGCAGGTCCTGCCCGGCGCGGAGCTGAAGATGATCTCCGACGCCGGTCACGCCTTCGACGAGCCCCGGACCCTGCACGAGCTGATCAGCACGACCGACCGGTTCGCGGCAGGCTGGGACGACCACGAGATCGACGAGCCGAGAGGAAACACACGGATGCTTTTTGGTGACGAGCACGTCCGCCGCTACGAGGAGACCGACGGCGAGGTCGGCCACGAGTGGCAGCCCGGCGTGCCGACACTGGTCCTGACGACCAAGGGCCGCAAGTCCGGTGAGGACCGCAAGTTCGCGCTCATCTACCAGGAGGTGGACGGCAACCCCGTCATCGTCGCCTCCAAGGGCGGCGCGCCGAAGCACCCCGGCTGGTACCTCAACCTGGAGGCCAACCCGGAGGCCGGCGTCCAGGTGCTGGCCGACAAGTTCACCGCCCGGGCCCGCACGGTCTCCGGCGAGGAGCGCGCCCGGCTGTGGGACAAGCTCGCCGCGGTGTGGCCGGACTACAACGAATACGCGAAGAAGACCGACCGCGAGATCCCCGTGGTGGTCCTCGAGCGGGTGTGATCCGCGCCGCGTCCGGGACCCGGGGTCACCGAGCCGAGTGTTCTTCGGCTACGAATGACGCTCATGGCCCTGCGAAACCGGTCGCGCGAACGCTGGACCCCGCTCGAGAACGAGGGGGAGCTGCTCACCTTCCGTCAGATGGAGGCCTACGGCCGGCGCTTCGCCCGCGCCGGCCGTGGTGCCTGGTACAGCTTCGCGATCGAGGTGGTCTGGCAGTTCCTCGTGCTGTTCAGCCGCTTCCGCGTGCGGGGCGCGCGCCACATCCCGGCCTCGGGCGGGGTGCTGGTGGCGTCGAACCACCTGTCGTTCGCCGACCCGACCACGCTCACGGCGTTCTGCCTCGCCGCCGGCCGCGTGCCGCGGTACCTGGCCAAGTCGAGCCTGTGGGACCTGCCGGTGGTCGGCTCGGTGATGCGGTCCGGGCAGCACATCCCGGTGTACCGCGGAGCGCCGACGGCGGCAGGCGCATACCGCGACGCCGTGAAGGCGGTGGAAGCCGGCGAGTGCGTGACGATCTTCCCGGAGGCCACGTTCTCGGGCGACCCCGGCGGCTGGCCGATGAAGGGCAAGACGGGCGTCGCGCGGATCGCGCTGGAGACCGGCGTGCCGGTGGTGCCCGTCGCGAACTGGGGCACGCACCACCTGCTGCCCGCCGGGGCCTGGTTCCCGCACGGGATCCCGCGCAAGACCGTCGAGCTCGTGGCGGGTCCGCCGGTGGACCTTTCGGATCTCCGCAACGGCGCGCCGACCCGCGAGGTGCTCGAAGAAGCGACCGCCCGGATCATGCGCGCGGTGACGGATCTGCTGGCCGGGATCCGCGGCGAAGCGCCCCCCGGCGACCGTGCGTGAGGCGAGCACCGTCACCCCGCCCCGCCAGCCGGTTCGGGGTAATTTGGATGGTATGAGTGCACACTATGACGTCGTGGTCCTGGGGGCCGGTGTCGGCGGCTACGTGGCCGCCATTCGCGCCACGCAGCTCGGTCTGAGCGCGGCGGTCGTCGAGGAGAAGTACTGGGGCGGGGTGTGCCTCAACGTCGGCTGCATCCCGTCGAAGGCGCTGCTGCGCAACGCCGAGCTGGCGCACACGGTGAAGGAAGAAGCCGCCACCTACGGCATCTCCTCCGACAGCGAGATCCGCTTCGACTACTCGGCCGCCTACGAGCGCAGCCGCAAGGTCGCGGACGGCCGCGTCAAGGGCGTGCACTTCCTGATGAAGAAGAACAAGATCACGGAGTACGACGGCCACGGCACGTTCGTCGACGACCACACCCTCGAGGTCAACGGCGAGCAGATCACCTTCGACCACTGCGTCATCGCGACCGGCGCCACGGCGCGTCTGCTGCCCGGCACTTCCCGCAGTGACCGCGTGGTCACCTACGAACAGCAGATCCTCGAGAGCGAGGTGCCCGAGAGCATCGTCATCGCGGGCGCCGGCGCGATCGGCGTGGAGTTCGCGTACGTGCTGCGCAACTACGGCGTGGACGTGACCATCGTCGAGTTCCTCGACCGGATGGTGCCGCTCGAGGACGCCGAGGTGTCGGCGGAGCTGGCCAAGCGCTACCGCAAGCTCGGCATCAAGGTGCTGACCGGCACCAAGGTCGAGGCCATCGACGACTCGGGCGCGAAAGTCCGGGTCACGGTGTCGAAGGACGGGAAGCAGGACGTGCTGGAGGCCGACAAGGTCCTGCAGGCCATCGGCTTCGCGCCCAACGTGAAGGGCTACGGCCTGGAGAACACCGGCGTCGAGCTCACCGAGCGCGGCGCCATCGCGGTGGACGGCCGCGGCCGCACCAACGTGCCCCACCTGTTCGCCATCGGCGACGTGACGGCGAAGCTCATGCTGGCGCACGCGTCGGAGTCCATGGGCATCGTCGCGGCCGAGACGATCGCCGGTGCGGAGACCATGGAGCTGGACTTCGTGATGATCCCGCGCGCGACCTACTGCCAGCCGCAGATTGCCAGCTTCGGCTGGACCGAGGCCCAGGCCCGCGACAAGGGCTACGACGTGCAGGTCACCAAGTTCCCCTTCACGGCCAACGGCAAGGCCCACGGCCTCGGCGACGCCGGCGGCTTCGTCAAGATCCTCAGCGACGCCAAGTACGGCGAGCTGCTCGGCGCGCACCTCATCGGCCCGGACGTGACCGAGCTGCTGCCCGAGCTCACGCTGGCCCAGCAGTGGGACCTGACCGTGCACGAGGTCGCCCGCAACGTCCACGCCCACCCGACCCTGGGCGAGGCGGTGAAGGAAGCGATCCACGGCCTTGCCGGACACATGATCAACTTCTGAGGTCTTCCCGCCACGACGCCGGATCGTCCACTGCGGACGGTCCGGCGTCGTTGTCCTCCGGTTCATCACCCGTCTGCCCGGAGAGCGTCCACGAGCGGGGGACGGGCCGCTACGCCGACCACCGCGTCCACGGAGTGGACACATCGGACGATTCAAACTTTTGTCGGTGTACTGCGCGGTGGTGACTCTCTAGATTCTTCTGACTACCGCCGGTGGGGCGGGCGAGGCAGGGAGAGAGAGTCGATGCGGAGATTCAGCCGGGCCGCCACTCGGTCGGTGCCGTTGGCGGTGGGGGTCGTGCTGCTGGGCGCCGGCGTGGCGAGCGCGCTGCCGTCCGCGGCCGACGTCGTCGCGCAGCGCACCGAGACCGGCATCAGCGCGTTGCAGGGCATCAAGAAGTCGCTGACGCCCGCGGAGCGCAAGCAGGACAGCCGGCTGGTGATCGAGAAGCGCCTGCGGGCCGACCATGCGCTCGCCGCGCTGCTGCCCGACTACCGCACCGGCCTGCCCGTGGCGAAGACCGGTGCGGTCTCCGTCGACATCACCGGCATTACCGGCACCACCGGGACCGCCGTGGCCCAGGCCGTGCGTGCGGCCGGCGGCACCGTCCGCTACGCCTCGCCGGACGGCGCGGTGCGAGCGGACCTGCCGCTCGCCGCCGTGGACAAGATCGCGGCGCGCGGTGATGTGGCCGCCGTCGCGCCGGCCGCGCAGGCGATGACGTGGCGTGAGCAGGACCCGCGTCGTGAGCTGGTGGCCCAGGCGGTGACGCAGGTGTCCGAAGGCGACAAGGCCCACGGCGCCGGCACCGCCCGCGCGCAGTACGGCGTGACCGGCTCCGGCATCAAGGTCTGCGTGCTGTCCGACGGCGTCAACTCCCTGTCGAAGTCGCAGGCCGCGGGTGAGCTGCCGGCCGTCGACGTGCTGGCGGGCCAGGCCGGCAGCGGCGACGAGGGCACAGCGATGCTCGAGATCGTCCACGACCTCGCGCCCGGCGCCACGCTCGGTTTCGCCACCGCGTTCACCAGCGAAGCGAGCTTCGCCGCCAACATCCGCGCCCTGCGCACCACCGGCCACTGCACCGTGATCGTCGACGACGTCGCCTACTTCGACGAGTCGCCGTTCCAGGACGCGCAGGTCGCGCAGGCCGTCAACGACGTGACCGCTGCGGGCACGCTGTACTTCTCTTCCGCCGGCAACTCCGGCAACCTCACCGACGGCACCAGCGGCTACTACGAAGGCGACTTCCGCGCCTCGGCCTCCACGCTGCCGGGCATCAGCGGCACGCCGCACGACTTCGACCCGGGCTCAGCGGTGCAGACCTCCGACCCGCTTTCGGCGGGTTCGCTCGGCAAGCCGGTCACGCTGTTCTGGTCGGACCCGTGGGGCAAGTCGGGCAACGACTACGACCTGTTCATCCTCAACGCGTCCGGCAGCGTCGTGTCCTCCAGCGACAACCCGCAGACCGGCTCGCAGAACCCGTACGAGATCGCCTCGGTGCCGACCACGGGCTCGGGCTACCGCGTGGCCGTGGTGAAGTACAGCGGCGCCGACCGGTTCCTCGCGCTCAACGTGATCCGCGGTCGGTTCGTCGCATCGGGCTCGCTCAAGGCGTTCAGCACGGCGGGCGTCACCTCGGGCCACTCGGCCGCGGCCGACGCGTTCAGCGTGGCGGCGGCCCCGGCGGCGACGGCGTTCGGCCGTCCACTCGAGACGGGCGATCCGGCGAACCCGGCCGGCCCGTTCCCGGGCCAGTTCACCGCGGCGAGCAAATGGGAACGCTTCACCTCCGACGGTGAGCGCCACCTGTTCTTCAACCCCGACGGCACCGAGGTCACTCCGGGCAACGTCTCCTCGACGGCCGGCGCCACGCGCGCCAAGCCGGACATCACCGCGGCCGACGGCGTCGCCACGTCCGTGGCCGGCTTCCAGCCGTTCTACGGCACGTCCGCGGCGGCCCCGCACGCGGCCGCCATCGCGGCGCTGCTGCTGTCGGGCAAGCCCACCGCGACACCCGCGGAGATCCGCTCGGCCTTGGTGTCGAGCGCGATCGACCTGGGCGCGCCCGGGTACGACGCCGTGACGGGCGCCGGCGTGATCATGGCGGGCCCGGCGCTGGAGGCACTGGGCGTGCCACAGAGCTAGGCGGGGTTCCGGCGGCCCTGGGCGACCGGGGCCGCCGGCTCACCTGCTCGTGATCAGCAGGTGGAAGGCGCGAGTGCCCTCGCCGATGCGTTGGTGGCGGTCCAGGCTCAGGCCCGCCTCGCCCAGCGCCGTCTCGACGTCGGCGACCGGGCGCAGCCGGAAGCCGTGTTCGGTGAACGGCATGGCTTTCATGGCTTCCGGGTCGCCGATGCCGAGCACGAACCGGCCACCTGGCGTGAGCACGCGGGCGACCTCCGCGAACGCCAGGTCGAGGTCGTCGATGAAGTACACCGTGTTCAGCGCGATCGCGGCGGCCATCGACGCGTCTTCCAGCGGCAGCGCGGTCATCGTGCCGCGGTGCAGGCGCAACCGGCCGGCGGCGATGTTCGCGGGGAACGCGGCGCGGGCCTTGGCGATCATCGTGTCGGAGATGTCGACGCCGTGCACCGTGCCGCCCGCCGCGGCGCGCAGCAGCAGGTCGAGGCCCAGGCCACCGCCGAAGCCGATGTCGAGCGCGGTCTCCCCGGGTTTCAGATCGAGTGCTTCGACAGCCGCTGTCACGTTGCCTCGGTTGGCGCGGTTCAGCAGCCGCCCGACGGCCCGGCCGGGCAGGCCGCTGGGGTGGCCGAGCTGCCGCGCCAGCCCGGCGAGCAGAGTGTCTCGTGGTCCCATTTCCGCAAGTCTGCCCCCGCGACGGCCGCGAGTCCACGACGTGGATTGTGGTGACCCGGATGGTGTGGCAGCGTGCTGGCCTGCGAGGCCGAGGAGGGGTGGGATGACGACGAAGACCGCGGTGGTCACGGGAGCAGGTTCGGGCATCGGCCGGCGGGTGGCACGGGCGTTGCTGGACGCCGGCTACCAGGTCGCGCTGGCCGGGCGCCGGGCCGAAGCGCTGGAGGAGACGGCGGACGGTGCCGAAGGTGCGCTGGTCGTGCCCACGGACGTCGCTTCGCCCGAGGCCGTCGCGGCGTTGTTCGAGGCGGTGCGCGGGCGGTGGGGCCGGCTGGATCTGCTGGTGAACAACGCCGGGATGTCGGTGGGTGGGACCGTCGCGGACCTGTCGGTGGAGCGCTGGCGCCGGACGGTCGACACGAACCTCACCGGGATGTTCCTGTGCGCGCAGCAGGCCGTGCTCCTGATGAAGGACCAGGAACCCATGGGCGGGCGGATCATCAACAACGGCTCGATCTCCGCGCACGCGCCGCGGCCCGCGAGCGTCGCCTACACCGCCACGAAACACGCCGTCACGGGGCTGACCAAGTCGATCTCCCTCGACGGCCGCGCGTGGAACGTCGCCTGTGGACAGATCGACATCGGCAACGCCGCCACGGAGATGACCGAGCGCATGTCCGGCGGCATCCCGCAGGCCGACGGCCGCGTGCTCGCCGAGCCCACCTTCGACGCGGGCCACGTGGCCGACGCGGTGCTGTACATGGCGGGGCTGCCGCTGGACGCGAATGTCCAGTTCCTGACCATCACGGCCACGACCATGCCGTTCATCGGGAGGGGCTGACCCTTCCGTACCGCCGGAGTTACCCGTTCGGGCAAGGATCTTCGAGTGGTCTGATCCATGCTGCGGTGCTGGTGTCCCGGGACCACGCTGGGCGTGCGATCACGAGAAGGGACCGCTCGATGAAGCACCGCACGTTGCGTCGGTTGGCCGTCGTACCGCTGGCGATCGCCACGGTGACATTCGGTTCGATCGCTTTCGGTTCGGCGACCGCGTGGGCCGACCCGCCCTCGGCCCTGCCGGCCGGCGCGCCCGCCGCCGACGCCAAGTGGCAGCCCGCGCTCGACTTCGACAAGGACGGTTGCTACAACACCCCGGCCATCGGACCCGACGGCACGCTCAACCCGGGCCTCGACCTCGGCGGCGCCGTGAACGGCAACTGCCACGACAAGTCCGATCTGGCCAACACCAACGTCTACTCCCGGTCCAAGTGCAACAACGGCTGGTGCGCTTACCTGTACGGGTACTACTTCGAGAAGGACCAGGTCTCCGACGGCCCCGTGTCGGCCGGCCACAAGCACGACTGGGAGCACATCGTCGTGTGGGTGCAGGACGACCAGGCGAAGTACATTTCCGTTTCCCAGCACCAGGGTTACGAGACGAAGCCCGCGTCGGAGGTCCCGTTCCAGGACAGCCACCCGAAGGCCGTGTACCACAAGGACGGCGTCACGACCCACGACTTCCGCTTCCCCAAGGCCGGCGACGGCGACGAGCCCCCCGAGAACGACGAGGGCGTGTGGCAGGTCAAGGGCCTCGTGTGCTGGGACAACTACCCCTCGGGCATCCGCGACAAACTCACCTCCGCCGACTTCGGCGACGCGACCTTCAAGCTGACGGACGACCGCTTCAACGGGACACTCGCCACCGCGAAGCCCGCCGACGTCGGTCTGGACCCGAACGCCTGATTCGGGTCAGGGAATGACTTTGTCGCGGCGGAACTCGTCGAACAGGCGGTAGAACATCTGCTCCCTTTCGAGGGGCGTGTGCCACCTGCGCGCTGATTTGTCGAGGTTCCCGCGCGGCTCGCGAAACGGTGATCAGACAGAAAGCCCGGCCAGGTCGATACCCGAGAACGCCGCCGCCGTGACGTCGTGCAGGCGGGGCGACCACACGGCGTGCCCGTGGCCCGTCCACAAAGGAGCCACCGGGAGGTCGCGCAGCAGCTGGTTCTCGGCGACCCGGTACAGCTGCCCGGCTTCCGCGGCGGTGGCCGCGGACTCCGCGGCCGCGAGGTCCTGCTCGAAGCCGGCGTCCGAGTAGCCCGAGGCGGAAGCCAGGGCCGACAGCAAGTCCGCAGGGCTGGCCGAGGCGAGATTCAAGTCCACAGTAGACGGACCGGTCGCTTGCTCGGTCGGCCGTTGGGCGGCGGTCACCGGAACCCCCAGTGCCGTGGTCAAGCCGACGGCGAGCGGGCGCGTCCACTGGCCCGCGGCGGGGTCGAAGTACACCGTGGTGGGGCCGGTGAAGCCGGACTGGCCCAGCAGTGACTTGGCGGCGGCCGCGTCGAAGGAGCAGGGGCGGCAGGTGCCGGTGCGTTCGCCGGGGGCGTCGGAGGGTGGCAGGAGGGCGTGGGCCGGGTCGACCTGGTGGGCGAGGGGCCCGGCCTCCAGTGCTGAGCGGTCGACGGCCAGGGCGAAGGCGTGGCGCACGGCGGCGTCGGCGAAGCGGGGGTCGGTCGTGGGGAAGACGAGGTAGCCGGCCTCGGGCAGGGGCCAGGTGGTGTGGCGGTCGGCGAAGTCGGTGTGCATGGCTTCGTGGCGTTCGCCGGGGACGGAGGTGACGAGGTCGAGCGAGCCGTCGCGCACGGCGTCGTACTGCTCCACCGGGTCACCCACGCGCAGGTCGACCTCGGTCGCCAGCTCGCCGGCCGGGGCGATGCGCAGGAGCGTGCCGCCGGTGCCGGGGGCCCAGTCGTCGGCGAGGCGGAAGGGGCCGTCGCCGACGGGGTGGCGGGCGAAGCCGTTCCAGTCGTGCGAAGCGAGCACGGAGGCGGGCATCGGCACGAGCCCCGGCGCCGAGAGCCACGCCGGCACCTGGCTGCTCGGACGGCCGAGCACGAGCCGGATCGTCGCCGCGTCGGGGGCCGTGATCTGCTTGGCCCGCAACGACTTCGTCAGCACCGGTGTGACCTCCCAGTTCTCGCCGGCGATGGCCCGCCACGTGTCCACATAGGACTTCGCGGTGACCGGGGTGCCGTCGTGGAACTTCAGGCCAGGGCGCAGCTTCACGGTCCACGTCACGCGGTCGGTGCTCGTGATCGACGCGGCGGCGCGCGGGGTGAGCTTGCCCGTGGCCGGGTCGTAGTCGGCGAGCGGCGTCCAGAGCGCGCCCGTGACGAAGCGCCCGGCCTGGTCGTCGACGTCGGCGGGCAGCAGCGTGCCCGGTTCCTGCAGCCCGACCGTGACGACGCCCGGGCGCGCCGGCTCGTCGGACGAACAGCCGGCGAGCGCGGACAACGCCACCACTGCGGCGGCGAGCAGGGTGGGCAGGCGCATGGTGTCTTAATACCAGTTGGAAAGAGACGAAAGGCGGTTGTGTCCGGTTGGTCACCGTCTTAGAGTGCAACGGTCACGCTGGGCGTTCTGGGAGGTTCGTGTGCGCCGCTGGTGGGTTCGATCTTGCTTGGCCCTGACCACTGTCGCCGCGACGCTGATCGCGACCGAGCTGCCCGCGGCCGCGTGCGGCGAGGACGACAAGCCCGCGGTGCAGGCCAAACACACCGCCGGTGATCCCGGCGCGGTCAAGGGCGTGCGCGCCGTCGGCAACGTGCCCGACGCGGCGGGCGCGATCTCCGCCAACTTCCTGTCCTACGGCCACCGCGACGTGATGGTGGTGTCCGGCGAGTTCGGCCTCAAGGTCTACGACCTCACCCGCAACCCCGCCGCACCGAAGGCGGTCGGGCAGCTCAGCCTGCCCGGCCTGTGGGAGACCGAGGACACGGAGGTCGACGCACAGCGCAAGCTGGTGTTCCTCTCGCGCGACCCGCGCGCGTTCGAGGGCAACACGCACACCGGCGAATCGGGCATCTACGTCGTCGACGTCTCGCGCCCGGAGAAGCCCACGATCCTCAGCTACGTGCGCGTGCCCGCCGGCCACACCACCAGCTGCGTCGACGGCTGCCGCTACCTGTGGACCGGCGGCCCTGCGAAGGCCGACGACCAGCCGGCCGACTGGGGCGGGCGCCCGATCTGGGTCACCGACGTGCGCGACCCGCGCCACCCTGTCGTGCACCCCGACCCCATCGAGCTCGCCCGCAACGACGGCCAGACCGACTACGTCCACGACGTCCAGGTCGACTCCGCGGGCGTCGCGTGGGTGTCGGGCCGCGGCGGCGTCCGCGGCTACTGGACCAGCGGCCTGCACCGCGACCCCGTCCGCGGCGGCGTGCATCGCGCCACCGCGCTGGAGCCCATCCCGTACGCCGGGGGCGGCGTCGACGAGACCGCCGCGCCGTCGAAGTTGCTGCACAACAGCTTCCACCCGGTCGGCCCCCGCGACGCCGGCGCTTGGCGCGGCCACGACCTCGTGTACGCCACCGAGGAGAACTTCCTCGACGGCTGCGCGGGCGACGGCGTGCTCACCATCTCGTCCCTGGCCGGTTCGTACCACGGCGAAGGCTGGCGTTCGACCGCGACGGACCCCTTCCGGCTGCAGAGCATCGGCACCTGGAGCGTCGCGGGCCAGGAAGGCAGCGACCCCGCCTCCGACGACTGCTCCGCCCACTACTTCGACCTGCGCGACCACGTGCTCGTCCAGTCCTTCTACTCCCAGGGCACGCGCTTCCTCGACGTCAGCGACCCGACCAACCCGCGCCAGATCGCCTACTTCCGCCCGGCGGACGCGAGCTCGTGGGCGCCGTACTGGCACGACGGGTACGTGTATGTGGCAGACAACGTGCGTGGGGTGGATGTGCTGAAGCTGACTGCCTGAGGCCTGGTCGGTCGGGAGATCGATCGGCGCCGTTGACTACAGTTCGATCATGGAGACAGAGGCGCGTGGCCGGGTCATTCTCCTCAACGGCCCGTCGAGCTCGGGGAAGTCGAGCATCGGGCAGGCACTGCTCGCGGTCCTGCCCGATCCCTGGTTCCACGTCCCCGTCGACGGGATCAACGGGATGCGGTCGACGCGCTACACCCGTGCGCTCGACGACGCCGGAGTGCAGGAGATGCTGCGACGAACCCGGCGGGGTTACCACCGCGCCGTCGCAGCCCTCGCGTCCACGGGGAACGACGTGGTCATGGACTACCTGCTCAGCGAGCCGTGGCGCCTCGACGACCTCCTCGTCGTCCTCGACGGCTACGACGTCACCCTGGTCGACGTCCACTGCGCGCTGGAGGAACTCGCCCGGCGGGAGCGCTCGCGCGGTGACCGGCCGCACGGACTCGCCGCCTCGCAGACGCTGATCTACTCCCACCGGGACAACGACCTCGTCGTGGACACCACTGCCCGCACGGCGGCTGACTGCGCCCGCGCGATCGCCGGCCGCCTCGACGCGATCGGGCGGCCGAAAGCGTTCGAACGCCTTCGCGCCGCCCGCGCACGAACAAGCTGATCGCCTGAGTCCGCTCACGGATGCCGCGTGGGCCGGTAGATCAGTTCCTGCGTGTGGCCGTCCAAGGTGCGGCTTTCGAGGAGCTCCAGGTCGAAGTCCTCGGCCCCCTCGAAGATGCGGGCGGCGCCGGTGCGGCCGGTGAGCACGGGGAAGACCGTGAGCTGCACGCGGTCGACCAGGCCGGCGGCCATCAGGGCGCGGTTCATCGCCAGGCTGCCGTGCGAGCGCAGCGGGGCGTCGGACTCCTTCTTGAGGCGCGCGACGACGTCGAGGGCGTCGCCGGCAGCCACGGTCGCGTCGGGCCAGTCCAAGGGGCCGCGCAGGGTGGTGGAGATGACGGTGGCCGGCAGCTTCCGCATCCGGGCGACCCAGGGGTCGAGGTTCTCCACGCCGAACTCGGCGAACATCTCCGCGTTGTCCGTGAACGTGGTCTTCCCGAACACCATCCGCTGCCCCTCGCCGTACAGCTCGAGGCGGCGCGCCAGCAGCTCCGGGCCCTGCTTGCCCCAGTAGCCACCCCAGTCGCCGGTGTGGGAGCCGTAGCCGTCGAGGCTGGAGAAGACGTCGAAGGTGTAGGTGGCGGTCATGGTGTGCTCCTTGCGTGAGGTTCGGGGCCGGGCGGCCCCTCACCCTGCCTACGAATCCGCTCGACGCCGATCGACACCGGCGCCGGAAAAATCTCCGGCGACCCGCGACGATCAGGTGTCCGTGTGCCACGCGATGGTGGCGCAGGGGGAGAGCTCGGCGCGGGTCGCGGCGTCGCGGAGTGCGGTGGTGTCGCGGCGGGCGTCGGTTTCGGCGGCGTAGACGGAGAGGGCCGCGGCGCTGTCCGAGTGAGCGGATTCCGGAAGGCCCGGGCTATCCACGTACGGGTCGTGCCACGTGTCGCGGAGTTTGCCCAGGGTGGTCGCGGCCGCGGCCCACTTGGCCTGGAAGTCCGAGTACCGCGAGCGGTCGGCCGCGGCGGCCAGCACGCTGCCCAGGCGCCGCTGGGCGTCCTGGGCCGCGGCGAGCTGCGTGTCGAGCATGGGCACGATGTGGGTCGCGTCGTCCAGGTCCTTCAGCGACGGCAGCGGGCCGACCTTGGCGCCGACATCCGCGCAGATGCTGTCGAGCTGAGCGGCGGTCGTGAGCGGAGGGGCCGAGGTCGGCGAGGCCGAGCACCCGGCGAGGACCAGCAAGCCGAGCGCCACTGTCGGGATGCGTTTGTCGATCACAGCACGGACGTTAGCCATGCTCGATGGGGACCGGTCCCGGCTGACGGCGGTGGAGGGCGCCCCCGTGACGCCCTCCACCGCCGGTCAGGACCGTAGCCACACGGCAGTGTCCGTCGGAATCTCCGTCGTGACCGGACCGCTCGCCAGCAAAATCTCCCCGGCCGGCAACGGAACCGCCGCGGCGGAGAAGTTCAGCACGAACGTGAACCCCGGCTCCCGTGTGAACGCCAGCACGCCGTCACCGAGCGGAAGCCACTCCAGCGCACCCGCGCCGAGCGCCGCCTGCTCCGTGCGGATCCGCAGGCCGTCGCGGTACAACGACAGCATCGACGCCGGGTCCGCGGCCTCCGCGGAAGCCGTGTATTCGGCCCACGATGACGGCTGCGGCAGCCACGGCGTCCCCGTGCCGAAGCCGAACGGTGCGGCAGGACCCGACCACGGCAGCGGCACCCGGCACCCGTCCCGGCCCGGGTCCGCGCCGTCGGTCCGCGCCCACACCGGGTCCTGCCGCAGCTCCGAAGGGAGGTCCTCGACCTCCCACAACCCCAGCTCTTCGCCCTGGTACACGTACACGCCGCCGGGCAGCGCCAAAGTCAGCAGCGCCGCCGCCCGCGCTCGGCGGGTGCCCAGGGCGAGCGAAACCGGCGAGCCGTGCAGCCGATCCGCGAACGAGAAACCCGTGTCGCCGGAGCGGCCGTACCGCGTGACGTGCCGCGTCACGTCGTGGTTGGACAGCACCCACGCCGCGGGCGCGCCGACCTCGTCGTGGGCCCGCAGCGTGCGCGAGATGACGTCGCGGAAGCGCGAGACGTCCCACGGGCACACCAGGAAGTCGAAGTTGAACGCCGAGTGCAGCTCGTCGTGGCGCAGGTAGCGCGCGGCGCGGGACATGTCGGGCAGCCACATCTCGCCGACGAGCACGCGTTCGCCCGCGTAGGAATCGGCGATCTTGCGCCACGACCGGTAGATCTCGTGCAGCCCCTCCTGGTCGGAGAACGGTGTCTCGTCCCCGTCCTCGACGTCGGGCAGCGCGGGGTCCTTCATGAGCCCGTCGGCGACGTCGATGCGGAAGCCGTCGACGCCGCGGTCGAACCAGAACCGCAGCACGTCCTCGAACTCCGCGCGGATGTCGGCGTTGTCCCAGTTGAAGTCGGGTTGGCGCGAGCTGTACAGGTGCAGGTACCACTCCCCGTCCTCGACGCGGGTCCACGCGGGCCCGCCGAAGCGAGACTTCCAGTTGTTCGGCGGCTCCGAGCCGTCGGCGCCGCGGCCCGGGCGGAACCAGAACCGCTCGCGCTCGACCGATCCCGGCCCGGCGGCGAGTGCCGCCTGGAACCACCGGTGCTCGTCGGAGCAGTGGTTCGGCACGATGTCGATGATCACGCGGATGCCGCGCTCGTGCGCTTCGGCAATGAGCGCCTCGGCCTCGGCGAGGGTGCCGAAAAGCGGTTCGATGTCACGGAAGTCGGCCACGTCGTAGCCGCCGTCGTCCATGGGCGACGGGTACCACGGCGTGAACCAGATGGCGTCCACACCCAGCTCCGCCAGGTGGTCCAGTTTGGACCGGACGCCGGCGAGGTCGCCGATGCCGTCGCCGTTTCCGTCGGCGAAGCTGCGGATGTAGACCTGGTAGATGGCCGCGCTGCGCCACCAAGCCGAAGACAGTTCGGTCACTGCGTAGTCCTCCCAGCGTCGTTTGTGTACACAGTCGGTGTGTCAGCCCTTGATCGAACCGGCCGTGAGGCCGGCGAGGATCTGCCGCTGGAACACGAGGAACAACACGATCATCGGCACGCTCGCCAGCACCATCCCCGCCACCAGCAGGTTCAGTGGCATGTCGATGGCCACCCGCTGCAGCATTACGCTCAGCGTCTGCCTGCCGGTGTCCGGGAACATCAGCAACGGCCAGATGAAGTCCTTCCACGCGGCCACGATCGTGAGGATCGAGACCACGGCGAGGATCGGCCGCGAGATGGGCAGGATGATCGTCCACAATGTTCGCACCGGACCGGCGCCGTCGAGGCGCGCGGCTTCGATGAGCTCGTCCGGGATCTGGTCGAAGAACCGTTTCAGCAGATAGATGTTGAACGCGTTGGCCGCCGCGGGCAGCCAGATCGCGGCGGGTGAGTTGATGAGGTTCAAGTGCAGCAGCGGCAAGTCCGTCACCGTCACGTACGTCGGCACCAGCAATGCCGCGGCCGGCAGCATGAGCGTGGCGAGCATCAGTCCCAGAACGACGTTGCCGAACTTGGGCCGCAGCTTCGACAGCGCGAACGCCGCCGGCACGTCCACCGCCAGCTGCACCAGCCACGCGCCGCCCGCCACGACCACCGTGTTGAGGAAGTACTTTCCGAGGTCCATTTGGTCCCAGGCCTCGGAAAACGACTCCGGATGCCACTCGTGCGGCACGATCGTCGCCGGAGTCGCCGCCAGCTCCGCCGGTGACTTCATCGCCCCCGTCACCGCCCAGTACAACGGAAACAGGAACGCCAAGGTGAACAAGGCGAACGTGCACACGAACACGATCACGTAGACGGTTTTTCCGCCCGGTGTACGCAGTTGCGAAGGCGAGACCAGCGTCCGTGCGGCTGTCATTCCACCCTCCTCGTGAGACGCACGTACATCGCCGAGAACACGCCCAGCGCCACGAACAGCAGCAGGCTCATCGCGCTGGCCGAGCCGAAGTCGTTGTAGACGAAGGCGTAGCGGTACAGCAGCAGGAGCACGGTCACGGTCGAGTCGTCCGGGCCACCGCCGGTCATCACGTACGGCTCGGTGAACACCTGCATCGTCGCGACGATCTGCAACAGCAGCAGCACCAGCAGCACGAACCGCGTCTGCGGGAAGGTCACGTGCCGCAGCCTCCGCCACATCCCGGCGCCGTCGAGCTCCGCGGCCTCGTACAGCTCACCCGGGATCGTCTGCAGCGCCGCCAGGTAGATCAGCGTGGTGCTACCCATGTTGGCCCAGGTGGACACGAACACCAGCGACAGCATCGCGGTCGTCGAAGAGTCGAGCCATTGCAGACCGGGCAGGCCGACCGCGTTCAGCGCCGAGTTGAACAGCCCGGGACCCGGGTCGTAGAACCACTTCCACATCAGCGCGGTGACCACCGGCGGGAGCATCACCGGCAGGTAGACCGCGAGCCGGAAGTACGCCCGCGCGTGGCGCAGCTCGTTGAGCAGCACGGCCGCCAGGAACGGAACGAGGAACCCGAAGACGAGCGCGAACCCGGTGAACAGCAACGTGTTGCGCCACGCGACCCCGAACAGCGGGTCGGCGAACAGGCGCGCGAAGTTGTCGAACCCGACCCACGTCGGCGGGTTCACGAAGTCGACCTGCTGGAAGCTCAGCAGCACCCCGCGCACGATGGGGTACCAGGAGAACATCGCGAACACCACGAGCGCGGCGCACAACAGCGTGTACGCGGTGAGGTTCTCGCGCAGGCGCCGCTTGAGCCGGGCGCGCCGGCGTTCGGCGGCCGAGGCGGCAGGCCGACCGGCCCGCGGGGTGACCGCGGGCCAGTCGAGCACGTTACCTGACCTGGGCGAGGACACTGTTGACCTTCGACTGCGCCGAGCCGAGCAGCTGGTCGATGTTCGCGTTGCGGTCGGTGAGCACGGCCTGCATCACGCTGTCGAGCGCGGCGTAGATCTGCTGCGCGTTCGGCGGCTCGATGCTGCCCTTGATCTTGTCCGCGGCGTCCACGTAGGACTGGTAGTTCTCCGCGGGCACGTTGGCGTACTTCTTCTTCACGGCCAGCTGCTGGTCGCGCACCGCGCCCTGCCAGATGTCGGGCGTCGGCTCGGTGGGCAGGCCCACGGGCTGCTTGCCGTCGACGTACTGCTTCACGTGCTTGTCGAAGCGGTCGGGATTGAGGTATTTCCACTGGATCCACTCGAGGCCGGCCTTGATCTTCGCGGCCGACGCCTTCGGGTTGATCATGTATCCCTCGCCGCCAAGGAGGGTGCCCTTCGTGCCGGGCATGCCGGCGATGCCGTAGTCCTCGTACTTGCCGTTGAACTGCTTCACCAGCACCGGCACGTTGTCCGGCGCGGCCATGTACATGCCGAGCTGGCCGGCGCCCATCATGCGCTGCACGTCGACGTCCTGCAGCAGCTGTTTGCTGCCCATGGAGTTGTCGTCCCAGCGCATGGCGTGCAGGTAGTTCAGCGCGGCACGGCCCTTGTCGTTGTCGAAGTCGGCGACCCACTTGTCGCCTTCCTTACGGGCGATGTCGCCGCCCATCGAGTACAGCCAGCCCGTCATGTGCCAGCCGCCCTGGTTGTTCTTGCTGTAGTCGGCGTAGCCGACGACCCCGTTGCCCAGCGCGGAGATCTGCTTCGCGTCGGCCCGCACCTCGTCCCAGGTCGCGGGCGGCTTGTCCGGGTCGAGCCCGGCCTGCTGGAACAGCTTGCGGTTGTAGACGAGCCCCATGGTGTAGTTCGCCGTCGGGAGGCCGTAAAGCTTGCCGCTCGCGTCCCGGAAGTTGTCCAGGAGTTGCGGCTGGATGTCGTTCACATGCGGCACGCTCTTCGCCGCTTCCGTGATGTCGGCGGCCTGGTGGCGGGCGATGATCTGCGCCGGGTCGGTGAAGTACACGTAGTACACGTCTTCGAGCTGGCCGCCGGCGAGCTTGGCCGAGAACGTCTTGGGGTCCATGAACCCCTCGTGGGGCACGATGTCGATGTCCGGGTGCGAAGCCTCGAACTCGGCGACGTCGGCGTCGAACACCTTGCGCTCGAACGGCTGCGTGGTCGGCGGCTGCCCGGTGACGGTGATCTGGACCTTTCCGCCGGCATCTCCGCCCTCGGAGCCGGAGCCGCAGGCGGCGAGGCTCACAGCCAGGCCGCCCGCGGTGAGCAGGGCGATCACGGTTCTGGGGGTGCGGCTGGACCTCGCTGCTCGGGACCAGGGACTGCTCATCTCAAGCCTCTTTTCGCGGTCGCGACGGCTGTGTCGTGATGGCCGTCACTCTAAAGTGTGAGACCAGAACGCCGCAATAACCCGACGAGGATTTGCAAGTTACGAACAGAACGTGATCATCCCCGATACCGCGCGGTCGACCCCCTCACCACGAGTTCGGGGGCGAACAGCAGCTCCTCGGCCGCGACCTCGCCGCCGTTGATCCGCTTCACGAGCAGCTCCACCACCGCGCGGCCCATCGCCTCGATCGGCTGGCGCGTGGTCGTGAGCGGCGGATCGGTGCAGTTCATGAGCGCGGAGTCGTCGTAGCCGACCACCGAGATGTCCTCCGGTACCGACAGTCCTTGCCGGCGCGCGGCGCGGATCGCGCCGAGTGCCAGCAGGTCGCTCGCGCACAGCACGGCGGTGGCCCCGCGCGGGTAGAGGCGCGCGGCCGCGGCGTGCCCGCCCTCGATGGAGAACATGCCGTGCTCCACCAGCTCGTCGAGCACGGGCAGGCCGAGTTTCGCCGCGTACGAGCGGAAAGCCGCGAGCTTGCGCTGCGACGGCACGTGGTCGGCCGGGCCCAGGACCAGGCTGATCTTCTCGTGGCCGAGGGAGCTCAGATGCCCCACGACCTGCTCCACGGCCACCGCGTCGTCGCACGAGACCTGCGGCAGCCCGAGGTGGTCGACGGCGGCGTTGATCAGCACCGTCGGCAGCTTGCGTTCCACGAGGTGGTGGTAGTGGGTGTGCACGGCGTCGGCCTGGGCGAACAGCCCACCGGCGAACACCACCCCGGACACCTGCTGCTGCAGGAGCAGCTCCACGTACTCGGCTTCGGACACCCCGCCGGCGGTGCGCGTGCACAGCACGGGCGTGAACCCCTGCTGAGCCAGCGCGTTGCCCATGATCTCGGCCAGCGCGGGGAAGATCGGGTTCTGCAGCTCGGGCAGCACGAGCCCCACCAGGCGGGCCCGTTCCCCGCGCAGCTGGGTGGGGCGTTCGTAGCCCATCACGTCCAGCGCGGTGAGAACGGCGGCCCGGGTACTCGCGGAAACCCCGGGCCGGCCGTTGAGCACCCGGCTGACCGTGGCTTCGCTGACCCCCACCTGTCGGGCCACTTCGGCAAGTCGACGCGTCATGGCTGAAACTTTACTGCAATGGCTCGCAAAATCTCGACTTCAGGGTGAGAGTGGGCCGATACGCTGAGCCACTGCTACAGCTTGCGGCCCAGCTGCTCCGCCTGGTCGCGCAGCACCGGCAGGAACTCGTCGCGCAGCTGGGCCATCGAGATGCGGCCGGCGGTGGCACTCACCGACATCGCGGCGACGGTGCGGCCGCGCGAGTCGAGCACGGGCACGCCGAGCGAGCGCAGGCCGTACTCCAGCTCCTCGTCGGTGAACGCCGCGCCGTCGGCGCGCACGAGGTCCACCCGCCGGCGGATCTCGGCGGCGGTCACCGGCGTTTTCGGGGTTCTGGGGTGGAATTCGGTGCGCTCGAGGTAGGCCGTCAAGTCCTCCGTGGACAGTGCGGACAGGAGCACGTGCCCGGTCGCCGACGTGTACGCCGGCACGCTCGCGCCGATGCGCACGCCGGTGTTGACGATCCGCTTCACCTCGCTGCGCGCGATGAACAGCGCCTCGTCGTTCTGCAGCACCGCCAGCGATGCCGACTCCTGCACGTGCTCGCGCACCGCCGCCAGATGTGGCTGCGCGAGCTGCGGCAGCGCCGTCGACTCGACGTACGCGTCGCCCAGGCGCAACAGGCGCGGGGTGGGCAGGAAGTGCTTGCCGTCGTGGGTGAGGTACCCGAGGTCGACGAGCGTGAGCAGGCAGCGGCGGGCCACGGCGCGGTTGAGGCCGGTGAGGCGCGCCGCGTCGCTGATCGCGAGCTTCGGCGTCGCCTCTCCGAACAGTTCCAGGATCGCCAATCCCTTGGCCAAACCGGCCATTCCTTCGGCTGCGGGCACGACTCTCCCGGGAGATGGGTCTTGACGGCAGGCTCTCGCCTGCCTTCAATGTGTTCGGCAAGTGAAACTGCGTTCGTTATTCGAACAATATCAGGGGTGCCGCGAGCTGTCGAGCGGCACCCCAGGCGAGGAGGAACCGACGATGGATCGCCTCACGGGGACCACTGCGGGCCGCGCACCCGACCGCAGCTGGCCGCGGTCGCTGACCCGGGTGCCGTACTGGGTCTTCCAGGACGAGGCGGTGTACCGCGCCGAGCAGGACCGGATCTTCCACGGCCCGCACTGGAGCTACCTGTGCCTCGAGGCCGAGCTGGCTGAGCCCGGCGACTTCTGCGCGACCTTCATCGGCGAGCAGCCGGTGCTGGTGACGCGCGACGTCGACGGCGAGGTGTACGCGTTCGAAAACCGCTGCGCCCACCGCGGCGCGCTGATCGCGATGGCCGACCACGGCAAGGCCCGCGACTTCACCTGCGTCTATCACGCCTGGACCTACAACCTGCAGGGCGACCTCACGGCTGTCGCGTTCGCCGAAGGCGTGGGCGGCAAGGGCGGGATGCCGCCGAACTTCTGCCTGGCCGACCACGGGCCGCGCAAGCTACGCATCGCCGTGGTCCACGGGCTGGTGTTCGGCACGTTGTCCAACGACCTGCCCGACATCGAGGAATACCTCGGCGAGGAGATCCTCGACCGCATCGACCGCGTGCTCGGCGGCCGCAAGCCCGTGGTGCTCGGCCGGTTCGCGCAGCGGCTGCCGAACAACTGGAAGCTGTACGCGGAGAACGTCCGCGACTCCTACCACGCGAGCATCCTGCACCTGTTCTTCACGACGTTCGGCATCAACCGGCTCTCGCAGAAGGGTGCGATCATCGTCGACGAGTCCGGTGGTCACCACGTGAGCTACTCGGCGATTGACCGCAGCGCCACCGAGACCAGCGAGTACCGCGATCAGAACATCCGGTCCGAGTCCGAGTACCGCCTGGCCGACCCGTCGCTGCTGCAGGGGTTCAGCGAGGTCGGCGACGACGTGACACTGCAGATTCTCTCGGTCTACCCGGGGTTCGTGCTGCAGCAGATCCAGAACTCCGTGGCCGTGCGTCAGATTCTCCCGCGCGGCACTGATGACACGCTGCTCAACTGGACCTACCTCGGCTTCGAGTCCGACACCGAGGAGCAGCGGCTGGTCCGGATGAAACAGTCCAACCTGGTCGGTCCCGCCGGCTACGTGTCCATGGAGGACGGTGGCATCGGCGGCTTCGTGCAGCGCGGCATCGCCGGCGCGTCCGACGAGTACGCGACCCTGCAGATGGGTGGCGACACCGCGGAATCGAGCGAAAGCCGGGTCACGGAAGCGTCGGTCCGGGGGTTCTGGCTGGCCTACCGCGAGTCGATGGGTTTCGTGCCCGACGACGACGCGCCGTTGCCCGAGATCGGCAAGCACGAACGCACCCGGGTGGTGCGTGCCTGATGGACAACCAGGTCGCCATCGCCCGCGCCCAGGCGCACTACGCCCGCTGCATCGACGACGGGCCGCTCGAAGACTGGCCCACGTTCTTCACCGAAGACTGCCACTACCGCGTGACCACGGCCGACAACTACGCCCGCGGCCTGCCCGCCGGCCTGATCTGGGCCGACACCCGCGGCATGCTGACCGACCGCGTGTCGGCGCTGAAGGAAGCCAACATCTACGAGCCGCACGTGTACCGCCACATGCTCGGCCAGCCCGCGATCCTCACCGAGTCCGGTGGTGACGTCGAGAGCGAGACGCCGTTCTTCGTGCTGCGCGTGACCGGCGGCGGCCCGACCGACCTGTTCGCCAGCGGTCGTTATGTCGACCGCTACCGCGTCGAAGGCGATCGGGCTCTGCTGCGCGAACGCGTGGTCGTGTGCGACAGCAAGGAGATCGACACGCTCCTGGCGCTGCCGCTGTGAGCCGGGTGCTGCTGGCCATCGGTGACCCCAACGGCATCGGGCCCGAGATCGCGGTCGCGGCCGCCACGCAGGCCGAGGACCGACCGGTGCTGGTGGGAGACCGGCACGTGCTCGCGGATCTGGCCGCGGCGAAGGGTTTCCGGCTGCGTGAGCACGCGCCGGGTGCCCCGGCGGAGGACGGCGTGCTCGACGTCGTGGACGCACGCCACCTGCCGCCGGACGAGTTCCGGCCCGGCGTGCTCAGCGCCGAGGCGGGCGCGGCGACGATCCGGTACGTCAGCACCGCCGTCACGCTCGCCCTCGGCGGCGGCTACCGCGGCGTGGTCGCCTGCCCGCATTCGGAGACGGCCGTGCACGCCGCCGGAATTCCTTTTCGCGGTTACCCGCCACTGATCGCGCAGCTCACCGGCGTGCCCGAGGACCGCGTTTTTCTGCTGCTGTCGGGCGGTGGCCTGAACATCGTGCACGCGACCCTGCACGAACGCCTCGCCGACGCCCTCGCCCGCCTCACGCCGGAGCTCGTCACCGCGGCCGGAAAGGCGTTGTGGGAAGCCCTTCGGACGTTCGGCGTCGCCGTCCCGCGCATCGGCGTCTTCGGCATCAACCCGCACGCGGGCGAAGGCGGCCTGTTCGGCACCGACGACGAGCGCGTCACCGCGCCGGCCGTGGCTTCCCTTGTCGCGCAAGGCATCGGCGCCGTCGGCCCGACCGGCGCCGACGTGGCGCTCACCACGCCGGGCCACGACGGGTTCGTCGCGCTGTACCACGACCAGGGCCACATCCCGGTCAAGCTGCTCGCCGGCCGCACCTCGACCGCGTTGACCGTGGGCGCCGGCGTGCCGTTCTGCAGCGTCGGCCACGGCACGGCGTTCGACATCGCCGGGCGCGGTATTGCCGACCCGACGGCCGTGGTCCGCGCGCTGGGCCTGTTCGGACGAACGAAGGAGACCACCGCATGATCACCGTGGCGGACACGGACGTCGAGATCCCGTGCGACGACGGGCAAACCGTGCTCGAAGCCGCCGAGAACGCGGGCTGGGCGATCCCGTACTCGTGCCGAAAGGGGGTCTGCACGTCGTGCACCGGCTCGCTCGTCGCGGGTTCGGTCGTGGTGCGCGGCCGTGGTGAGCTGACGGGGCCGGCCGACGGCGTGCTGCTCTGCCGCGCCGAACCGCAAGGCCCGGTCGTGGTCCGGCCGCGCCGCATCGAACGCAGCGAGCCGCCGCGGCGCAAGAAGCTCACCACGGTGGTGCACCGCATCCGCCGGCCCGCGCCGCGCGTCACCGTCCTCGACCTGCGGTTCCCGATCGGGCGGCGCGCGCCGTTTCGCGCCGGGCAGTTCCTGGAAGTGCAGCTGCCGGACGACGAACCGCGGCCGTACTCGCTCGCGAACCCGCCGCACCACAACGACGCGGTGCAGCTGCACGTCCGCACCGAACCGGGCGGGCGGTTCTCCGAGCACACGGTGGGGGCGCTGCAACCCGGCGACACGCTCGACGTCGAAACGCCGTTCGGCGAGTTCGTGCTCGACGACGGCGCCGGACCCATTCTGCTGCTCGCCACGGGCACCGGCTTCGCGCCGATCCAGTCGATCGTGCTCGACCTGATTGCCCGCCGCAGCACCCGGCCCGTCCACCTCTACTGGGGCGCGCGCACGGAGGAGGACCTCTACCTGGCCGAGCTCCCGGAGCGCTGGGCGGCCCGGCACAGCTGGTTCGACTACACACCGGTGCTTTCCTGCCCGGGGAAGGGCTGGTCCGGCGCCACCGGCCACGTCCAGCACACCGCGCTGGCCGACCACCCGGAGCTGACCGGCCACCGCACGTACGCCTGCGGCAGCGAAGCGATGACCACCGACGCCCACGACCTGCTCACCGCCCGCGGCGGCCTGCCGGCCGAGAGCTTCCTGGCCGACTCGTTCGTGCCCGCCGCCGAGCCCCGTATTCCCGCCTGACCGCTTTTCGTACTGAGTTTCCGTACTGAGTTTCCGTTCGACCCCACCACGATTCAAAGGAGAATCCCATGGACTTCGTGCTCGTCCACGGCGCCTGGTACGCCGGCTGGAGCTGGCGGGAAGTGGCCGACGCGCTACGCGAGCAGGGCCACGAGGCGCACGTCGTGGAGCAGCTGCCCAGCGGGGGACCGGACCCGTCCGCGTTCGGCGACGTGCCCGCGGACGTCGCCCACGTGCGTGACCTCATCGACGGCCTCGGCCGTGACGTCGTGCTGGTCGGGCATTCCTACGGCGGCATCGTCGTCGGCGAGCTCTCCGACCACCCGCGCGTGCGTCACAGCGTCTTCCTGTCCGCGTTCCGCCCGCGCCGCGGTGAGAACCTGCTCGACATCCGCTCGCCGCACCCGCAGGAATGGATCGTCCCGCGCGAAGACGGCACGCTGCACGTCACCGACGACCACGAGCTGGCCCGCAAGGTGCTCGCCCCCGACTTCGACGAAGCCGCGTTCGCCGGCGTCCACGGGCAGCGCCGCGCGCACGCGGCCGTCACCTTCACCCAGCCGGCCACCGAACCCGAGCGCACGCACCCGGTCACCTATGTCGTCTGTGAACGCGACGAGGCGATTTTCCCGGTGGACCAGGAGAAGATGGCCGCGGGCGCGGACCACGTCGTGCGCCTCGACGCCCCGCACCTGGCCCCGCTGACGCACCCGCGTGAAGTGGCCGACCTGCTGGCCGGCACCCGGTGACGGCGGGCGTCCGCCTGACCGGGTTCGTCGACGGCAAGCGCGTCAGCCCGTTCCAGTACGGCACGGTGGTGCTGTGCGGGCTCGTGATGTTCTTCGACGGCTTCGACACGCAGGCCATCAACTACCTCGCTCCGCACATCGCGAAGGACTGGGGGCTGAAGGTCGCGGTGCTCGGCCCGATCTTCTCCTCGGCCCTGGTCGGCCTGATGATCGGCTACCTCGTGCTTTCGCCGCTGTCCGACCGCTTCGGCCACCGGCGGCTCGTGATCGCGGGCACGGCGTTGTTCGCGCTCACGAGCCTCGTGTCCGTGTGGGTGGGCGGCGTGGCCGAGCTCGTGGTGCTGCGGCTCGTGACCGGCATCGGTCTTGGCGCCGCCGCGCCCAGCGCGGTCGCGCTCACCGCCGAGTACACCCCGAAACGCCTGCGGGCGAGCTTCGTCCTGGCGATCTACTGTGGATTCTCGCTCGGGTTCGTCGTGGCCGGGGTGGTGTCGGGCTGGCTCGTGCCGACCGCCGGCTGGCGTTCGGTGTTCCTCGTCGGCGCGCTGGCACCGCTGGTGATCATCCCGCTGATGCTGAAGTTCCTGCCGGAGTCGCTCGTGTTCCTGGCGGGCCGCGGCGCGAACTCCGAACGCGCGTACCGCCTGTGCCGCCGCATCGACCCGGCGCTACCGCCGGAGACTCAGCAGGTGACCGTGGACGCGGCCGAAGCCGGTGGCCGTGTGAAGCTGAAGGCGCTGCTGGCCAACGGCGGGGTGCTGAGCACGGTGCTGCTGTGGGTTGTGTTCGCCGTGAACCTCGGCGAGTTCTACGCGTTGCAGAGCTGGCTGCCGACGATGCTGACCGGCCTCGGGTTCGCGAGCGGCACCGTGGTCACGGCCACGAGCCTGACGACGGTCGGCGGCATTGTGGTGGCCCTGGTGGTCGGGCCGGCGATGGACCGCCTGGGCGCGTTCGGTTCGCTGGGCGCGCTGTTCGTGGTGGGCGCGGTGTTCCTCGCGGTGACCGGGCCGGCGTTCCACGCGCCGGTGTGGGTGCTGCTCGGGGCGATGTTCCTCGTCGGCTGCGGGGTCAGCGGTGGGCAGAAGGCGCTGATCGCGCTGGCCGCCGTGGTGTATCCGGTGAACATGCGCTCGACGGGCGTGGGCTGGGCACTGGGCATCGGCCGGCTCGGTGGGATCCTCGGGCCGCTGGTGCTCGGCGCGGCCGTCGCGGCGGCGTGGTCGCCGGCGGCGATCTTCCTGGCCTTGTCGGGGCCGATGCTGGTGTGCGCGGTGGTGATCCTCTATCTCGGGCGGCGGGCTCGGCAGACGGCCGAGGTCGCCGAGCGGGAACCGGCACCCGCGGTGTGAAAGGAAGGGCTCCCCGGTAATGGCCGGGGAGCCCTTCGCGCATCAGGCCGCGGCCACCTCCAGTTCCGAGACCTGCCCGGCCGGCCAGCCGGTGTTGCCGGTGATCGTCACGCGCACGAAGCGCTGCGTCGTCGTGCCGAAGCTCGCCGACGCGGTGTTGCCGGACGACGGGCTGAAGTTCCAGCCGCGCGAGGCGACCAGCGTCGTCCACGAGCCGCCGTCGGAGCTGCCTTGCACGGTGAGCGTCTGGGTGCGCGCGCCCCAGTCACCCGAAGGCGGCAGCTTCAGCGTCACCTTGTTGATCGCCGCCGCGTCACCGAGGTCGACGGTCAGCGTCTGCGGGAACGCGTTGTTCGTGCTCTCCCAGTAGCTGCTCGCGTTGCCGTCCACGGCGTTGCCCGGCGGGAAACCGCCCTGCGAACCGCTCGCGGTGATCGCCTTGCCGCGGGCGATGTTCGCGCCCGACTGCGGCGGCTGCGGCGGGCCGGAGTTCGGCGCGGGCCAGCTGGAGCAGTCGCTCCACGTGCCGGTCCAGCCGCTGTTGCCCGAACCGTTGAACGTCATCTTCGGGATCGAACTCGGGTAGGGGCAGTTGTACGTGCCGACCACGCCGACACCCGACGCCGTCAGGTTGCTGATCGACACCGTGCCCTGCGTCTGCGACTGCGCGACGAACGTGCCCGCGCCGCGCACGGTGACGCCGTCGATCGTGATGCCGCTGACCTGTTTGCCCGCGCCGTTGCCGTCGATGAACTGGATGGCCTCATACGGGCTGTCGATGGCCGTGAAGCCGTTGACGCGGATGGTCACGCCGGAAATGGCCTGGTCACGGGCGTCGAACCACAGCGCGCCGACGCCGAACTGCCAGTTGGGGTCGAGCGCCCCGGCCCGCAGCGCGGTGTTGTTCGTGAGCGTGACCGTGCCCGAGAGTGGCACCGAGTTGAACCGGTTGGCCACGAGGTAGCCGCCGCCGAGGGCGTTGGTGTCCTGGATGAGGTTGCCGCTGACGGTGTTGTTCGAGCCGCCGTAGAGCGCGATGCCGTTGGCCAGGTTCGGCTGCACCACGGTGTTGTTCGCGATGGTGATGCCGGAGTCGGCCTGGCCGTTGGACCACAGCGCGAGCGCGTCGTCACCGTTGTTGCGCAGGTAGTTGTTGCGGATGGCGGAGTTGGTGACGGCGCCGTCGAAGTTCACGCCGTCGGCCTGCGTGTCGAGGATGCGGTTGTTCTCGATCGTGAGGTTCGAGGACGCGCCGTTCATCAGCCACAGGCCGCACTTGGTGTCCTGGATCCACAGCCCCGAGACGACCGAGCCGTTGCCCAGCACGCCGTGGAACGCGTTGTCCGGACTGGAGTCGTTGCGCTCGGAGACCGAGCCGAACACGGCGAAGTCGTAGAGCTTGATGTTCCCGGACGCGCTGCCGTTGTTGAAGATGTTGTTGCCGTGCAGCACGGTGTGCCACTGCCCGGCGCCACGCACGGTGGTCTGGTCGATCTGCAGCGCCGAGGAGATCTCGAACCGGCCGCTCGGCACCCAGACTTCCTTGCCCTGCTGCCGGGCGGCTTGCAACGCGTTGCGGAAAGCTTGCGTGTCGTCGGAGGAGTCGTTGGCGGTGGCGCCGTAGTCGGTGACCGGCAGCGAGCCGGCCGGCTGCGCGCCGGCGCCGCCGACCTGCTCGAAGTCGGCGAGGTCGATCGTGGCCTGTCCGACGTCACCGGAGTCCAGCTGCACCTTGACCTTGGCGCCCGCGGCGGAGTTCTGGCCGAACAGCAGGCGGGCGTCGTCGAAGAAGTGGTGGGTCTTCGCGCCCGGGATGCCGGGGGTGTCGGTGTAGGTGTACTGCGACGTCACGGAAAGCCCGTTGCCGAGCTTGATTCCGTTGACGTACACCGACATCCGGCCGGAGCTGCCGTCGGGCAGGTTGTAGTGGACGTTGACCGAGTTGGCCGCGGCCGGCAGCGTGAACTCCACGTACTGGCCCTGCCCGAGCCGCACGGCCTGGCGGCCTGACGCTTCGGAGGCCACCGTGGCCTGCGTGTAGTCGGGGCCGACGGCGGATCCGTTGGTGGCACCGCATTCGGCCTCGACCGTCCGGAACGCAACGCTCGCACCGCCGGACGCCGTGGCGGGGCAGGTCCCCGCCGCGGCGGGGGTGCCCGAGCCGACCGCGAACACGGTCAGCCCGGAGGACATCAGCGCCGCGGCCAGCAGGGCCGCCCTGGGTCGTGCTGAGGTGGGGGACATCTTCGTCCTTTCTGGAGGGTTTCCGGGGAGAATCAGGACGCGTAGGCCTCGAGTTCGGACAGCTGCCCGGCGGGCCAGCCGGTGTTGCCGGTGAAGCTCAGCCGCAGGTAGCGCGTGCTCGTGGGGCTCAGCGAGACGGTGGCGGTATTGCCGCTCGCCGGGTCGAAGCGGTAGCCGGCTTCGGACTTGAGCGTGCTGAACGACGAACCGTTCGTGGAGCCCTGCACGGTGAGCGTTTGGGTGCGCGCGCCCCAGTCGGTGGAAGGCGGCAGCTTCAGCACGAGGCGGCCGACGGTGCCGGCACTGCCGGGTCGACGGTCAGCGTCTGCGGGAACGCGTTGTTGCTGCTTTCCCAATAGCTGCCCGCGTTGCCGTCCACGGCGTTGCCCGGCGGGAAGCCGCCCTGGGAGCCGCTGGCCGTGGTTGCCTTGTGCAGCGCCAGGTTTCCGGTCGGCGGCTGCGTGGATGTCGTGGGCGTGGTCGGTGTGGTCGGCGTCGTCGGGGGAGTCGTGCCGCCGCTGTTGCCGTTGTAGACGGGTGTCGGCCACGACCCGCAGAACGCGGTGGTCCAGCCCGAGTTGCCGCCCTGGTCGGCCAGGCCCGTCAGCGCGTCCGGGCCCATGCAGTTGTACACACCCGCGCGGCCGACGTTCGTCGCGATGACGTTCTTGACCGTACCGCTCGGTTTCGACTGCAGCTGCCACGCGAACGTGCCCGCGCCGGTGATCCGCAGGCCGTCGAAGTGCACGTCGGTGGTGGCGCCGTCGATGAACTGCACGCCCTCGTAGTTGTTGTCCAGCAGGTCGTTGTCCACCACGTCGATGCGGCCGGTGATGGCCGAGTCGCGCCCGTCGAACCACAGCGCGCCGACGCCGAACTGCCAGTTGGAGTCGAGCACGCCGGTGCGGATCGCGGTGTTGCGCGTGACGGTGGTGGTGCCCGAGAGCGGCACGGCGCTGAACCGGTTGGCCACGTGGATGCCGCCGCCCTGGTCCTGGTTGTCGGCCACCACGTTGTCGGACACGGTGTTGTCGTGGCCGCCGTAGATCGCGATGTTGTTCGCGAGGATCGGCAGCAGCACCGTGTTGAATGAGAACGTGTTGTGGTGGTCGGCGTCGTGCTCGGCCCACATCGCGAGGCCGTCGTCGCCGGTGTTGCGCAGGAAGTTGTTCGTCACCAGCGTGTTGCTGATGCCCTGGTGCAGGTTGAGGCCGTCGGCCGTCTGGTCGAGGATCCGGTTGCCGCGCACGGTGAGCCCGTCGAACGGCCCGTCGAGCCAGAGCCCGACCTTCGTGTGCTGCAGCCACAGGTTCTGCACGACCGAACCGCCTCCGAGCGCGCCGCCGATGGCGTTGGACTGGTCGCAGTCGACGCGGGCCTGGACGTCGCCGATGATCGCGAAGTCGTAGAGCTCGACGTTCGTGCTGGTGCCGGGCACCGCGGCGTTGCCCGGGTACGTCGGCGTGGAGCAGCTGGCCGGCTCGCCCTTGCCGAAGATGCCCGCGCGGGCGCCGTGCAGCTCGGAGTACCACGGGCCGGCGCCGCGGATCGTCACCTGGTCGACGGTGATGTGGTGGTTGAGCGTGAACGAGCCGGCCGGGATCCAGACCTGCTTGCCCTGGCTCTTCGCGGCGGACACGGCGGCGTCGAACGCACCCGCGTCGTCGCTGGAGTCGCCGGCGGTGGCGCCGTAGTCGGTGACACTCACGGCGTTGGCCGGTTTCGCGGCGGGCGCCGCGACCTGCTCGAAGTCGGCGAGGTCGACGGTCGCGGGAGTGACGTCGCCGGCGTCGATCTGCAGCTTGATCTTGGTGCCGGCGGGGTAGCTGGTGGCGAAGAGGGTGCGCACCTCGTCGTAGAAGTGGTGCGCCTTGCCCTGGCCGGGGTCGTTGCTGAAGGGGTAGCCGCCGTAGTACCAGCCGTAGCGGGAGGTCAGGTTCAGGTCGCGGTTGTGGGTGCCGTTGATGTAGACCGAGATCGTGCCGTTGACCCCGGTGCCCTGGGCGCTGTCGGGGAGGCTGTAGCGGAAGTCGAGCGAGTTCGACGGGGCGCTGAGGGTGAACTCGACGAACTTGCCCTGGCCGGTCAAGGTGACGGCCTTGCGGCCGGACGCCTCGCCGGCGAGGGTGCCGGCGGTGCGGTCGGGGCCGATCACGGTGCCGTTGGTGGCGGCGTTTTCGGCTTCCTGCTCGATGAACGGGACGGTCGCGCCGCGGCCGGCGACAGCGGCGTTCGGGATGGCTGTCGCCGGGTTGCCGGGAGCCGCGATCACGGTGAGGGCGGTGAGGCCGGCGGCCGCGAGCACGGCGCTGCCGAGCGCGGCGAGCCGGCGTTTTCCGGTGGACGGTCGTTTTTCGGGCGCGCTGAAGACACCTAGGGGAGACACGGGGCAGCACTCGCCTTTCGTCGGGGTCGGGTGCACTGGTGGGGACAGTGTGTGAGCTGGATCATACGAATTCCCGACAGGAAATCGCAATAGTCGGACGGACTTACGCAAATTTTCGACAGCCGCCGTCATGGCTCGTTCGGCTCGCGGATTTCCCGCCACCTGGCGGAGGTGGCGCGGGGCCCGGTCGGGCCAGGATGATCAGGCGAGAGCCACGACGTCCTGGGAGGTACCGAAATGACCGCGACCCGTCCGCAGGTGGGGCCGCCGCTGCCGTTCGACCCCGAGCTCGAGGTGGTGCTGGAGCAGATGCGGGCCGAGCGGCCGGCGCTCGACTCGGCCGCCGCGATCCCGGCCCTGCGCGAGGAGCGCGCCACGCGTGAGCTCTCGCTGGCCGACGTAGCGGCCGACGGCACCGTCACGCTGTCCGAAGTGGACGCCGACGGCGTGCCACTCGTCATCGGTCGCCCGACCCACGTGACCGCCGACGCCCCGGTGCTCTACTGGATGCACGGCGGCGGCATGATCTTGGGCGGGCACCGAGGCCGTGATCTGTTGGTGCTCAAGGAGTATGCGGTTTCGCTCGGCCTTGCGTTCGCTTCGGTCGACTACCGCGTCGCCCCGGAACACCCGCATCCCGCGCCGGTCGAGGACTGCTACACGGGTCTGAAGTGGACAGTCGAGCACGCCGGTTCGCTGGGCATCGACGCCGCTCGCGTGGTCGTCGGCGGCGCCAGTGCGGGCGGCGGCTTGGCGGCCGCCGTGGCCCTGCTCGCGCGCGACCGCGGCGGCCCGACGCTGCTGGGGCAGCTGTTGCTGTACCCGATGCTCGACGACCGCAACGACACCCCGTCGTCGTTCCAGATGGAAGGCCTCGGCGTCTGGGACCGCACCGCCAACGACATCGGCTGGACCGCCCTGCTCGGCTCCGCCCGCGGCGGCCCCGACGTCTCGCCCTACGCCGCCCCGGCCCGCGCTGCGGATCTGTCGGGCCTCCCGCCGGCCTTCCTGGACGTCGGCACCGCCGAAACCTTCCGCGACGAGGTCGTCACCTACGCCACGCGCCTGTGGCAAGCCGGCGTCCAGGCCGAGCTGCACGTCTGGCCCGGCGCCTACCACGGCTTCGACGGCTCGGCCCCGGACGCGGCGCTTTCGGTGCAGGCCCGCGCGGCGCGGGCTCCGTGGCTGCGGCGGATCCTCGGCTGAGGCCTACCTCGGGAGGGCCTTCATCCAGGCGGTCACGGTGATCTCCCCGGTCGTCCTGAGGTCGGTCTTGAGCGGCACGGTCTGCTCGGCCTCACCCGGCGCCGCGACCACGCCCACCGCGGCGCCGGTCGTCGTGTCACCCGAGGTCACCGTGGCCGACCACGACACCACGCTCAGCAGCTTTTCGTGCGGCGCCAACGTGAACGGCTTCGGCCCGGGATCCGGCGAGAAGTACGAGACCCCGTGGTGCACCTGGACGTCCAGCGGCTTCCCGGTGCCGTCGAGGACCCGCACGGCGGGATAGCCGTCCAGCGTGCGCGCTTCGGCGTCGTTGTTCGTCAGCGTCAGCACCGACGCCCGATGCCCGAGCCCGGCCTCGACGATCCCCGCGGAGACCACCAACGCGGGCGGCGGCGCGGCTCGTGACGAGCTCACCGGCGCCTGGGTGACCGGCGCCGGCGCTTCCCTGAACCGCACCCGACGGCCACGAGGGCCACGACAACGACCGGCAACGCTTTGAAGATCCCCATGGCGAGGAAACCTAGCTCTCGACCACCCGGGACTGCGCCCGGCCCCGGGTGGTCGCCGGACAAACCCCCGCCCTCTCCCGAGGGGGGCGTCCCACGTCCAGTCTATCGGCGACCACCGACAATTCCCGGCGCCCGGGCCCTCTCGAGGCCAGTTGTCCACACCCGATCGAGTGGAGACAGTGCGCATGAATGCGCCCCGGACCGAACTCGGCCCGGGGCGCAGCACCACCGAAACTCAGGAAGTCAGCAACGGCAACAACGGCTTCCGCACCGCCGTAGCCACCCCGTCCGATGCCTCCGCGGCGGCAATGCGTTCAGCCGACGGCACCCCATACCCCGTCGTCCGCTGGCGCAAGGGCCGGCCCAGCGGCTCGACCATCGCGCGCATGTCGCTGATCGTCTTGTACGAGCCGTTCGACGCGCCGGCCATCCGGCTGATCGTCTCCTCCATCAGCGTGCCGCCGATGTCGTTGACGCCGCCCTGCAACACCGCGCGGCTGCCTTCCTCGCCGAGCTTCACCCAGGAGCTCTGGATGTTGTCGATCATCCCGTGCAGCAGCAGCCGGGCCAGCGCGTGCACCGCCCGGTTCTCGTTCTGGGTCGCTCCCGGGCGGGCGAGCCCGGCGAGGTAGATCGGCGAGCTCTGGTGGATGAAGGGCAGCAGCACGAACTCGGTGAACCCGCGCCGCCCGTGCTTCTCCAGGCCTTCGCGCTGCAGCCGGGCGAGCAGCTTCAGGTGTGCGACCCAGTGCGCGGGCGTGTCGACGTGGCCGTACATCATCGTGGACGTCGTCGGCAGGCCGACCTCGTGTGCGGTGGTGACGACCTTGATCCACTCCGACGTCGGCAGCTTGCCCTTGGTGAGCACCCACCGCACGTCGTCGTCGAGGATCTCGGCCGCCGTGCCCGGCAGGGAGTCCACACCGGACTCCTTGGCCCGGATCAGCCAGTCGCGCAGGGACAGATTGGTGCGCGACGCGCCGTTCACGACCTCCATCGGGCTGTAGGAGTGAAGGTGGATGTCGGGTTGTCGCCGCTTGACCTCGGCGGCGAGGTCGAAGTACGCGGTGCCCGGCAGGTCCGGGTGGATGCCGCCCTGCATGCAGATTTCGGTCGCGCCCGCGGCCCACGCCTCGTCCACGCGGTCGCCGACCTGCTCCAGCGAGAGCGTGTACGCGTCGGCGTCGGTGCGACGCTGCGCGAAGGCGCAGAAGCGGCAACCCGTGTAGCAGACGTTGGTGAAGTTGATGTTCCGCGTGACGACGAACGTGACGTCGTCGCCGACCGTCTCGCGCCGCAGGTCGTCGGCGAGCTTCGTGAACGCGTCCAGTTCCTTGCCCTCGGCGGACAGCAGCGCCAGCGCGGCGTCGTCGGACAGCCCGGCAGGGTCCTTTTCCGCACTGCGCAAGGCTTCCAGGACGGTGGAGTCGAACTTCTGCGGCCCGGTCTTGATCCGGTCGCCGATCTCCTTCCAATCCCCGTACACGGAGTCGAAGTCGCTCCGGCGGTCTTCCGTCCGGCCGGTGGTGTCGATCTCGGTGTGCAGGTCGGTGCGGCCGGACTGCTGCCAGCCGCCGTCCGGCTCCTGCCACGGGATGCCGACCGGCATCGCGCCCTCGCGCGCCATCCCGGTGGCCGGGTCGACGAGCGCGGCGACGTGCCGCGTGATCCGCGGGTCCAGCCACGGCTCACCGGCGTTGACGTACTCGGGGTAGATCGTGAGCCGTTCCTTCAGTTCGAAGCCGGCCTTCTCGGTGCGGCGGGCCAGCTCGTCGATCTGCGGCCACGCGCGTTCCGGGTTGACGTGGTCAGGGGTCAGCGGCGAGACGCCGCCCCAGTCGTCGATTCCGGCGCGGATCATCAGGTCGTACTGGTTGCCGATGAGGTTCGGCGGCGCCTGGATGCGCATCTTCGGGCCCAGCACGAGCCGCGCCACGGCGATGTTCGCGGCCAGCTCTTCGAGGTCGGCGTCCGGGGTCGCGCGCATCTTCGTGTCCGGCTTCGCCCGGAAGTTCTGCACGATGACTTCCTGGACGCCGCCGTAGGTCTTGGCGACCTTGCGGATCTCGAACAGCGCGTCCGCCCGCTCTTCGTGCGTCTCGCCGATGCCGATCAGCACCCCGGTCGTGAACGGCACGGAGCTGCGGCCGGCGTCCTCCAGCACCCGCAGCCGGACGGCGGGATCCTTGTCCGGCGAGCCGTAGTGCGGGCCGCCCTTCTCGCTCCACAGCCGCGTCGCCGTGGTCTCGAGCATCATGCCCATCGACGGCGCCACCGGCTTGAGCCGCTGGAAGTCCTGCCAGCTCAGCACACCGGGGTTCAGGTGCGGCAGCAGGCCGGTCTCTTCCAGCACGCGGATGGCCATCGCGCGGACGTAGGAGAGCGTGTCGTCGTAGCCGTGGGCGTCGAGCCAGTCGCGCGCGGCCGTCCAGCGGTCCTCGGGCCGGTCGCCGAGCGTGAACAGGGCTTCCTTGCAGCCCATCTCGGCGCCCTTGCGGGCGATGTCGAGGACCTCGTCGGGGGAGAGGAACGGCGACTCGAGCCGGCCCGGCACGGTCACGAAGGTGCAGTAGCCGCAGCGGTCGCGGCACAGCCGCGTCAGCGGGATGAAAACCTTGCGGCTGTAGGTGATGACGCCCGCGCGCCCGGCGGCTTCGAGGCCGGCGTCGCGGATTCGGGAGGCGTGCTCGGACAGCGTCTTGAGGTCGTCGCCGCGCGCGTGCAGCAGCACGGTGGCCTCGGCGAGGTCGAGCGTCTTCCCGTCCCTGGCCCGCGCGAGCGCGCGGCGCATCGCCGACGGGGTGGGGGCGGTCAACTCGGGTTCGGGTGCCATTCCCGTCACGCTAGGACCAGCTCGCGGAAGTGGGCCAGTGCGTTGTCCGCCACGTGCTCACCCGTTCGGAAGAGACGATCATCCGCGCTGGTCAGAGGATCGGAACGGTTGTCGATCACCCGTGGAACGTGTATTACCTAAAGTGTGGCATCGGTGATCGGGAAGCGCATCGGCGGCCGGACGTACTACTACCTGGCCGAATCCGTGCGGGTCGACGGCGCGCCGCGGGTGGTGACGCAGCGGTACCTCGGCACGGCCGAGGACATCGCCGGCGCGCTGCCCGGCGGCGCGGAACCGGGCGGCGCGCGGCACCGCACGTTCGGTGATGTGGCCGCCGTGTGGGGCACGATCCAGTGGCTCGATCTCGTCCGTCGGGTCGACGCCGTGGCGGGCCCGCAACGGGCGAAGACCACGCTCGGGTTCCACGTCGCGCTCGCCGTGCTGCACCGCGCGACCGGCGCCGGTGCGAGCTTCGAACAGTGGTGGGCCGGCTGCGCGGCGCAGGACCTCGTGCGCCCGCGTCCGCCGAAGGCCGCCGTCACCACGGCGGCCCACTGGCGGGCGTTGCAGCGTCTGACGCCCGAGCGCATCACGGGCGTCGAAACGGCGGTCGCCGAAGCCGTGCTCGACCTGCTCGGCGACGACGGCACCTCCGCGCTCGCCGTGGACGTCCCGCAGTTCGCCGCCTTCACCGCCGCCGACTGCACGGTGCCCTCGGCCTGCCAGGACACGCTCGCCGGCCTCGGCCTCGTGGTCACGCGCGACGGCGCGATCCCCCTCGCGTCGCGGGTGTACCGCAGGGACAGCGGCGCGGCGCCGACGTTCGGCGCGCTGGCGGGAGAGCTGGGCGAGCGCTACCCGGCCACGGACGTCACGCTCGTCTTCCACGCCGGGCAGGCCGCGCAGCTCGACCTCGGCGCGCGGCGTGGGTTCGTCGGCTCGCTCCCGCCCGCCGACCACCCGGACCTGCTCACGCAGCCCGCCTCGGCCCGCCGGCGCGTGGACCCGGAACGCTTCGCCGGGCTGACCGCGATCGACACCCGCGCGACCGTCGACGGCGTGCGGCGCCGGGTCATCCTCACGCACTCGGCCACGCTGTACGCCGCGCAGTACCGCGCGTTCACCGATGAGCTGAGCACCGCGATCCGCGAGCTCGACGGCCTGGCCGCGGCCCTGGAAGCCGGCACCCACCGCGGCGACCGCACGCAGGTCCACGCCGAGATCTCGCGGGTCACGCGCGGCCGCCGCGTCGGCCGGGTCCTGGAGGCGACGCTCACCGGTACCCGGCCGGGAGAGATCCGGCTGACGCGCCGGGTCGACGAGGCGGCCGTCGCGCGGCTGGTGGACGAGTACTTCGGCAAGCAGATCCTCGTGACCGACCGCGACTGGCCGGTGGCCGAGATCGTCACCGCGCACCGGGCGCGGACCTACCTCGAGTCCACGTTCCGCTGGCTCACCGGCCCCGCCGCGGTCGGCCCGACGCCGCGGTGGGAGTGGACCCCGCACCGCGTCGCCGTGCACGCGCTGGTCTCGGTGCTCGCCGCCACCGTCACGCACCTCATGCGGCGCGAGGCCGACCGCGCCGGGATGAACCTGTCCGTGGGCGAGCTGCTCGACCAGCTGTGCGGCATCGGCGAGACGGTGCTGCGCTACCCGTCCACCGGCGGGCGGCCGCGCAGCCGCCGCATCCTCACCGACCGCGACCCGGCCCAGCAGGCGCTGTTCGACCTGTTCGGGCTGGAGCGATTCGCGCCCTGATTTTCGAGGCTCAGCTCTCGCGGTGGATGTTCAGGGCCGAGAAACTCTGCACCACCGGCATGATCTCGATGACGTTCACGTTCACGTGTGGCGGCTGCGCGGCGGCCCAGAACACGGACTCGGCGATGTCGTCGGCCGTGAGCGGGGTGGTGCCGGCGTAGACGCCTGCCGCCTTCTCGTCGTCGCCGAAGCGGACGTTGGAGAACTCCGTGCCGCCGACCATGCCGGGCTCGATGTTGGTCACGCGCACGCCGGTGCCGCGCAGGTCGCTGCGCAGGTTGAGGCTGAACTGGTGCACGAACGCCTTGGTCGCGCCGTAGACGTTGCCGCCGGGGTAGGGGTAGGTGCCGGCGATGGAGCCGATGTTGATCACGTGGCCGCTGCCGCGCTCGACCATGCCGGGCAGCACCGCGCGGGTGAGGTGCACGAGACCGGTCACGTTGGTCTCGATCATCTGGTCCCAGTCCTCGAGCTTGGCCTCCTGCGCCGGCTCGAGGCCCTTGGCCAGGCCCGCGTTGTTCACGAGCACGTCGATCCGGCCCCAGTCGCCGGGCAGCGCGCCGACGGCCGCGACGATCGCGTCGCTGTCGCGCACGTCGAGCACCACGGGCAGCACGGCCTCGCCGAGCTCCGAGGTCAGCGCGGCGAGCCGGTCGGCGCTGCGGGCCGTGGCGACGACCCGCGAGCCCTCGGCCACGAACCGGCGCGTGATCGCGGCACCGAACCCGGCACTCGCGCCGGTCACGAATACGGTCTTCATGGGGTGGGTCACCGTTCTTCCGCCTGGTGGTCCGGCCGGGGCCGGAGTGCGTTCAGGAACCGGCCGAACACGTCGTTGAACCCGGCCGCGGACTCCAGGTTAGGCAGGTGGCCCGCGCCTTCCAGCACCGCCAGTGTGGAACCGGCCACGAGTCCGTGCATGAGCTGCGCGTCGGACACGGGGGTGAACTCGTCTTCGCTGCCGACGGTCACCAGAGTGGGGACTTCGACCTGTTCGAGGGTCACCCGGTAGTCGGGGCGCAGCGCACGGGCCCGGAGCGCGGCGGCGGCGCCGGCGGGTGGGGTGGTGCGCATCATCGTGAGGACGTGCTCGGTGACGTCGGGGTGCTTCGCGCGGGTTTGCGCAGAGACCATCTTCGGCAGGAGCTCATCGGCGTAGTCGCTCATCCCTTCTCGCTCGATCCTGGTGGCGGCGGCTCGTCTGTTCCGGCGGCCCTCGGGGGTCTCGGCGGTGGGGAAGGTGTCGGCCAGGAGGAGCGCCCGGACGCGCTCGGGGTGGTCGGCGACGGTCTGCATGGCGATCTGGCCGCCCATGGAGAGGCCGCCGAGGACGAACGTGGCGAGGCCGAGGTGGTCGGCCAGCGCGATGAGGTCCCGGGTGAAGTCGCGGAGGCTCGTGACGGCGGGGCCGGTGCTCTCGCCGTAGCCGCGGAGGTCGGGGACGACGACACGGAAGCCCCGTCCCGCGAAGTGCTCGGTCTGGGGCTGCCACATGGAGCGGTCGAAGGGGTGGCCGTGGACGAGAAGCAGTGCTGGGTCGCCGGTGCCTCGGTCGTCGTAGGTGAGGACGGTGCCGTGGCCGGTGTCGAGGGTGGGCATGGGACTGACGGTAGGCAGAGCTTTGGATCGGTGCAATGCGCCGCAACGTAGTCGGAGCAATGTTTTTCGCTGGCCGACGGGGCGGCTGGACGGGCTGTCCGGGGCCGCGGCAGGCCGCTTCCGGGGATTACACGGGGTTTGACCTGGGAAGATCGAGTTAAGGGACCCCCCTGTTTTGGTGGGTTTTCGGGCCGTGTAAAGTTCTCCAAGTCGCCAGGGAAACCGGGCGGCCACCGGGACACGAACCAAGCTCTCGCCTCAGGCGATTGAGTGGGTGGCCCAAACAACAAAGGCTTGAAACAACGCCGATGGTTGGTGCGCACTGAGTGCGGGTTGACTTGAAGTGTGTTGCTTGAGAACTCAACAGTGTGCTAGTGAACTAAGCCAGTAGAGCTTATATGTAACCTCGTATGAGGTTCCTTTGAGAAAACTAGATTGAGAGTAGTCTCGATCAAACTATTCATTGTTGGAGAGTTTGATCCTGGCTCAGGACGAACGCTGGCGGCGTGCTTAACACATGCAAGT
>NZ_JBFBAE010000019.1:0-13344 GCF_040689465.1 Amycolatopsis sp. NPDC051373
CGGGGTGCGTGGGTTTTTCCCGCACCCCGGCGCGGGGCTGTTGCTGTGTCGCACACGCCGCCGGGCAAGGTAAAGACCACGCCAATCCCCCGCTCCCACCAGGAGAACAAGCCGGGAAAAGCGCTGCGAAGCGCGCCGAGCACATCTCATTCGGAAAACGGTGGTCCGCCCCTCACACGCTCGCTGTAACGACCCCCCGCTGGTCATCGACGTGTCTAGCACGCAAGCCGCGAGCCGAGGAGCCCGTTGATGACCACATGCCGACTCTGCGGTTCGACAGCTCTGGTGAGTGTCGTCGATCTCGGAGCGACCCCGCCGTGTGAGCGGTTCCTGACCGCGGAACAGCTGGTCGAGCCCGAGAACACGTACCCGCTGCACTTGCAGGTCTGCACGGAGTGCTGGCTGGCGCAGATCCCCCCGCTGATCACTCCCGAGGACACGTTCACCGACTACGCGTACTTCTCGTCGTACTCGACCTCGTGGGTCGAGCACGCGAAAACCTACGTCACCGAATCGGCCGAACGGCTCGGGCTGGGGCCTGGCTCGTTCGTGGTCGAGGTGGCGAGCAACGACGGTTACCTGCTGCAGCACGTCGTCGAGCGGGGCATCCGGTGCCTGGGCATCGAGCCGTCGGTGAACGTCGGGCAGGCGGCGCGCGACAAGGGCGTGCCGACGAAGACGGCGTTCCTCAGTCCCGAGACGGGGCGCGACGTGCGTGAGGAACACGGGCCGGCGGACCTCGTCGCGGCGAACAACGTGTACGCGCACATCCCCGACATCATCGGCTTCACCCACGGCCTGCGCGCCCTGGTGGCCGACGACGGCTGGGTCAGCATCGAGGTGCAGCACCTGCTCACGCTGATCAGCGAGAACCAGTACGACACGATCTACCACGAGCACTTCCAGTACTACACCGTGGAATCCGCGCGCCGGGCGCTCGCGGTCGGCGGACTGTCCGTTGTGGACGTCGAGCTGCTGCCGACGCACGGTGGCTCGATCCGCCTGTGGGCGCGGCCCCTGGAAGTCGCCGGCGAGCCGAGCGCGCGGATGGTCGACGTGCTGGAGCGCGAGAAGGCCGCGGGCCTGCACGAGCTGTCGGGCTACACCGAGTTCGCCGAGCGCGTCACGCGCGTGCGCCTCGACCTGCTGGAATTCCTGGTCAAGGCGGCCAAGGAGGGCAAGACCGTGGTGGGCTACGGCGCACCCGGCAAGGGCAACACGCTGCTGAACCACTGCGGCATCCGACCTGACGTGCTCGCCTACACCGTCGACCGCAACCCGTACAAGCACGGCCGGTACACCCCGGGCACGCGCGTGCCGATCCTCGAACCCGAGCGGATCGCGGCCGACAAGCCCGACTACGTCCTCGTCCTTCCCTGGAACCTCAGGAAGGAACTCACCGAACAACTGTCCTATGTAGACGACTGGGGCGGGCGGCTCGTGTTCCCGATCCCCCGTCTCGAGATCGTCGAGGTGAAGCAGTGAAGGTAGTCCTGTTCTGCGGTGGCTACGGCATGCGGATGCGCAACGGAGACGCCTCCGACGTGCCCAAGCCGATGGCCATGGTCGGCCCGAGACCGCTGATCTGGCACGTGATGCGCTACTACGCGCACTTCGGTCACACCGAGTTCGTGCTGTGCCTGGGCTACGGCGCCCACCACATCAAGGAGTTCTTCCTCAACTACAAGGAGACGACGTCCAACGACTTCGTGCTCCGCGACGGCAAGCCGGAACTCCTGAGCACTGATATCTCCGACTGGACCATCTCCTTCGTGCAGACCGGCATCGAGTCGCCGATCGGCGAACGCCTGCGCCGCGTGCGCGAGTACCTCGACGGCGACGAGATGTTCCTCGCCAACTACGCCGACGTACTCACCGACGCGCCGCTGGACAAGATGGTCGAGCGCTTCGAGCAGACCGACGCCGGCGCGTCGATGATGGTCGTGCCGCCGCAGTCGTCGTTCCACTGCGTGGAGATGGACGAGGGCGGGCTCATCGGCGCGATCACGCCGGTCAGCGACATGCCGCTGTGGGAGAACGGCGGGTACTTCGTGCTGCGCCAGGAGATCTTCGACCACATCCCGGAAAACGGCGACCTCGTCGCCGACGGCTGCGGCGAGCTCGCCAAGCGCGGCCGGCTGCTGGCCTACCCGTACCGCGGGTTCTGGAAGCCGACCGACACCGTGAAGGAACGCTTCGCGCTCGACGAGGGCTACACCCGCGGCGACCGGCCGTGGGCGCTGTGGGAACGGGACCGGGTGCACGCGTGATCAAGCTCGGCGCGGAAAAGCTCGACAGTGTCGTGGTGCTGGGTGCGCACTGCGACGACATCGCCATCGGCGCCGGCGGGACGCTGCTCACGATCTGCGAGCAGCGGCCCGGCATCCGCGTCGACGCGCTGGTGCTGTCGGGCGGCGGCACCGAACGCGAGGCCGAGGAACGGGCCGCGCTCGCCGCGTTCTGCCCGGGTGCGGACCTCGACATCACGGTGCTGAAGCTCCCCGACGGCCGCCTCCCGGCACACTGGGACGAGGCCAAGAACGCGCTGGAAGAGCTCAAGCAGCGCACCGACCCGGACGTGGTCTTCGCACCGCGCATCCTCGACGCGCACCAGGACCACCGCGGCCTCGCGCAGCTGGTGCCCACGGTCTACCGCGGGTACCTGGCGCTGGGCTACGAGATCGTGAAGTGGGACGGCGACCTCGGCCGGCTGGCGGCCTACGTCCCGCTCGCGGACGAGCTGGCCGAGCAGAAGGTGCGGCTGCTGCAGGAGCACTACGCCTCCCAGCGGCACCGCCCCTGGTACGACCGCGAGGCCTTCCTGGGCCTCGCCCGCATCCGCGGCATCGAGTGCCAGCAGCGGTACGCGGAAGCGTTCGAAGTGAACAAATTCGTTCTCGATCTGAGGGGCTGACTGACATGCGGGTGTTGCTGACCGGGCACACGGGATACCTCGGCACGGTGATGGCGCCGGTGCTCACCGAAGCCGGGCACGACGTCGTCGGCCTCGACTCGGGGCTCTTCGCGAGCTGCCTGCTGGGCCCGGCGCCGAAGGACCTGCCGACGATCAACGTGGACCTGCGCGACGTGCGGCCCGAGCACCTCGAGGGCTTCGACGCGGTGATCCACCTGGCCGCACTGTCGAACGACCCGCTGGGCTCGCTCGCGCCGGAGCTCACCTACGACATCAACCACCACGCGTCGGTCCGGCTCGCCCAGCTGGCCAAGGACGCCGGCGTCGGCCGGTACCTCTACGCGTCCACCTGCTCGGTCTACGGCGCCTCGGGCGGCGGCGGCCTGGTCGACGAGGACGCGCCGCTGCGGCCGGTCACACCGTACGCGGAGTCGAAGGTGCGCGTGGAGGACGAGGTTTCGAAGCTCGCGGACGTCGACTTCACTCCGGTGTACATGCGCAACGCGACTGCGTTCGGCTTCTCGCCGCGGCTGCGCGCGGACATCGTGCTCAACAACCTCGTCGGCCACGCCTACCTCTCGGGCGAGGTGCTCGTGCTGTCCGACGGCACGCCGTGGCGGCCGCTGGTCCACGCGCGTGACATCGCCCGCGCCTTCATCGCCGCGCTCGACGCGCCGCGCGAGGCCGTGCACAACAAGGCGTTCAACATCGGCACCGAGCGCAACAACGTGACGGTGGCGGAGATCGCGCAGGAGGTCGTGGAGGCCGTGCCGGGCTCCAAGCTGCGGATCACCGGCGAGGCAGGCGCCGACCCGCGCTCGTACCGCGTGGACTTCTCGCGCTTCCGCGAGGCGATCCCGGGCTTCGAGTGCGAGTGGGGTGTGAAGGACGGCGCGCTGCAGCTGATCGACGCCTACCGGGCCTACGAGCTCACCAAGCAGCAGTTCGAGCGTCGCTTCACGCGGCTCAACTGGCTGTCCGACCGCCAGGCCGAGGGGGCCGTCGACGACACGCTGCGGCAGCGCTGATGCTCACGGGGGGCGAGATGCACGCGCTGGTGGAGCGGCTGTACCCGCTCTGCCGCAGCATCACGGGGGACGGCGTCCGGCAGACGCTGGCGATCGTCGGTGAGCACCTGGACCTGCGGGTGCACGAGGTGCCCACCGGCACGCAGGTGCTGGACTGGACCGTGCCGCAGGAGTGGAACATCCGCGACGCGTACGTCGCGGATGCCTCCGGCCGGCGCGTGATCGACTTCCGCGAGTCGAACCTGCACGTGGTCGGTTACAGCGTGCCGGTGGACGAGACGATGAGCCTCGCCGAGCTGCGCGGGCGCCTGCACACGCTGCCCGAAAGCCCCTCCTGGGTCCCCTACCGCACCAGCTACTACTCGCCCACCTGGGGTTTCTGCGTCGCGCAGGACGTGCTCGACGCGTTGCCCGAGGGCGATTACCAGGTGAAGATCGACTCGACGCTGGCCGACGGCTCGCTGACCTACGGCGAGCACGTGGTGCCCGGCGAGGTGAGCGACGAGGTGATCGTCTCGTGCCACGTCTGCCACCCGTCGCTGGCCAACGACAACCTCGCGGGCATCGCGGTGGCGGTGTCGTTGGCTCAGGGGCTGGCAGTCGAGAAGCCGCACTTCACGTACCGCTTCCTGTTCATGCCGGGCACGATCGGCGCGATCACGTGGCTCGCGCGCAACGTCGAGCACGTCGCCCGCGTGAAGCACGGCGTGGTGCTCGCCTGCGCCGGCGACCGCGGCTCGCTCACGTACAAGCGCAGCCGCCGCGGTGACGCGGACATCGACCGCGTGATGGCGCACGTGCTCAAGGACAAGCCGCACGAGATCCGCGAGTTCTCGCCCTACGGCTACGACGAGCGGCAGTTCTGTTCCCCCGGCTTCAACCTCGGCGTCGGATCCCTGACGCGCACGCCGTACGCGGGCTACCCGGAGTACCACACGTCGGCCGACAACCCGGCCTTCGTTTCGCCGGAGGCCATGGAGGACACGCTCGACACGCTGCAGACGGCGTTCTCCGTGCTGGAGCGCAACCGCCGTTACGTGAACCTCAGCCCGTACGGCGAACCGCAGCTCGGCAAGCGCGGGCTGTACGACTCGCTCGGCGGCCGCAGCGACGCCAAGGAAGCGCAGCTGGCGATGCTCTGGGTGCTGTCCTACTCCGACGGCGAGCACAGCCTCCTCGACATCGCCGAACGCGCGGGCCTGCCGTTCGGCGCCGTGGCCACCGCGGCCCAGGCCTTGCAGGTCGCCGGCCTGCTCAAGGAGTGAGGCCGAGTGCCTCCGATCCTGCGTTCGCGGGCGGTCCGCGCCATGGCGGGGCGGCTGAGCTGGGGCCTGGGCGACCAGGCCGTGTCGAGCCTGACCAACTTCGTGGTGGGCCTCTACGTCGCGCGGTCTCTGGGCGCGGCGGCGTTCGGCCTGTTCAGCATCGCGTGGGTCACCTACGGCGTGATCCTCAACGTCTCACGCGGCCTGGCCACCGACCCGCTGATGGTGCGGTTCTCCGGTGTCGCCAGGTCACGCTGGCGCGAGGCGCTCGGCCAGGCCGTGGGCACGGCGCTGCTCGTGGGTGTCGCGAGCGGGATCGTGAGTGTCCTTTTCGGACTTCTCGTGGGCGGTTCGCTCGGCGGCGCGTTCGTGGCGCTCGGTGTGGTGCTGCCGTTCCTGCTGGTGCAGGACTCGTGGCGGTTCGGGTTCTTCGCCGCGGGCACCGGGCAGAAGGCGTTCGTGAACGACGGGATCCAGGCCGTGGCGCTGTTCCCGGCGCTGGTGATCGGTGCGCGGTACGGCACCGTGGTCGCGTTCCTGCTGGCCTGGGGCTGTTCGGCCGGCGTCGCGGCGGCGTTCGGGTGGGTGCAGACGAGCGTGCTGCCGCGGCTGGGCGGGGTGCGCTCGTGGCTGCGCGACCACCGCGAGCTGGGCGTGCGCTACCTGCTGGAAAACGTGAGCAACAGCGGATCTTCGCAGCTGCGTGCCTATGGGCTGGGCGCGGTCGCCGGCCTCGCCGCGGTCGGCACGGTGCGCGGCGCGGAGCAGCTGCTCGGGCCGTTCCTCGCGTTGCTGATGGGGCTTTCGCTGGTCACGGTGGCGGAGGGCGCGCGCGTACTGCAGCGCTCGCCGCACCGGCTGTGGCACTTCTGCGTGGTCCTCGGCGGGGTACAGGCCGCGGCCGCGCTGGCGTGGGGCCTCGGGTTGCTGCTGCTCATCCCGGCCGAGGCCGGCCGGTTCGTGCTCGGTTCACTGTGGGACACCTCGTCGCTGCTGATCCTGCCGGTCACGTTCGCCGTGGTCGGCGCGAGCTTCACGACGGGCGCGACGGCGGGTCTGCGGGCGCTGGGCACGGCGAAGCGCAGCCTCCGTTCGCAGCTGATCGCTTCGGTGTTCTACGTCGTGTTCGGCCTGATCGGCGCCGCTCTGGGCGGTGCGGCCGGGTCGGAGTGGGGCGTCGCGATCGCGACGATCACCGGTTCGGCCGTGTGGTGGTGGCAGCTGCGGATCGCGCTGCGCGACCACTTCGCCATCACTGAGAACGTGCCCACCACGCCGGCGCCGCGCACCGGCGAGCATTCCCTCGAGTTCCACCCGGTGTCGGGTTCGTTCAGCCATGAAGAGCTTCATTCGGCGTCAGACGGAATGACAGAAATGAGAACGGGATGAGCACGGTTCCCCGGCTGACCATCGGTCTGCCCGTGTACAACGGCGAGGAGTTCCTGGGCGAGGCGCTCGACGCGTTGCTCGGTCAGACGTACGAGGACTTCGAACTGGTCATCTCCGACAACGCGTCGGCCGACGGCACCGAGGAGATCTGCCGCCAGTACGCGCAGAAGGACTCACGCATCCGCTACGTGCGCCAGGCCCGCAACATCGGCGCGACGCCGAACCACAACGTGCTGCTCGACATGGCGCGCGGCGAGCTGTTCAAGTGGGCCTCGCATGACGACCTCTACGGGCGCGAACTGCTGGCCAAGTGCATCGCGGTGCTCGACGAGCGGCCCGAGGTCATCGTGGCCCACTCGCACCAGGCGATCATCGACGAGAACGGCGCGGTGACCGTGCCGCTCGACTACGTGCACAAGACCGACGCGCCCCGGCCGGCGACGCGGTTCAAGAGCCTGCTGTTCGAACCCGGCGGCGACGACTTCTACGCCGTGATGCGCACCGACGTGCTGCGCCGCGTCACGCCGATGGACAGCTACCACCACGCCGACCGCACGTATGTGGCCGAGCTGGCGCTGCACGGGCCGTTTTACCAGGTGCCGGAGCTGCTGTACTTCCGCCGCGACCACCCGGACCGCGCCGAGCGCGCGAACCCGAGCAAGCGCTCGCGGTGCGCGAACCTCGATCCCAAGCGCGGCAACCCCATCACGAACCCGACGGCACGGCTGCTGGCCGAGTACGTGTGGGGTTACGTGCACGGCATCCGCACGGCGCCGCTGTCTTCGCGCGAACGCCGGGCCTGTTACCTCGCACTGGTCGAGTGGTTCACGAGCCGGGCGCGCCCGGGCGGCGGTGGGGAGCGGGTGGAGGACCGCGCGCCGGTGGCGGCCGACGAGCTGTCGCTGACCGTCGACCTGGTCGTGGCCGGCCGCGAACGGCGGGTTTCGTGACCACACGCGTCGGTGTGTTCGGGCTCCTCGGCTCGGGCAACCTCGGCAACGACGGATCGCTGGAAGCCGTGCTCGGTTTCCTGCGCGCGGAACACCCGGACGCCGTGGTGACGGCGTTCTGCGGCGGGCCCGACGTCGTCAGCACGCGCTACGGGATTCCGGCCGTGCGGCTGAACTGGTACTCCGACGAGTACCGCACGGCGGCCGGCCCGCGCGCGATCGCCACGAAGGCGCTCGGGAAGTTCGTCGACGTGGTGCGCACGGCGCGGTGGGTGCGCCGCCAGCACGTGGTGATCGTGCCGGGCATGGGCGTGCTGGAGGCGACGCTCCCTTTAAGACCTTGGGGATTCCCGTACGCGTTGTTCCTGCTTTCGCTCCTGGGGCGGCTGTTCGGCACCAAGGTGGCGCTGGTCAGCGTGGGCGCCGACCGGATCACGATGCCGGCCACCCGGTTCCTGGTGCGCCAGGCGGCGCAGCTCGCCGCTTACCGGTCCTACCGCGACGAGCTGTCGCGCTCGGCCATGGCGGGCATGGGTGTGCGGACAGCGGGTGACGGGGTGTACCCGGACCTGGCGTTCGCGCTGCCCACGCCCACCGCGGAGGAAAACCCCCGCGCCGTCGGCGTCGGGGTGATGGCCTATCGCGGCGGTAACGAAGACCGCGCGCAAGGCGAGGAGATCTACCGGTCCTATGTGGATTCTCTGACGCGGTTCGTGCGCTACCTGGTCGAGCGCGAACGGCCGGTGCGGTTGTTCATCGGCGACCAGGCCGACCTCGCGGTCGTGGAAGAGATCGTGGCCGACGTGGGGTCGCCGTTGATCACGGCGGCCCCACCTAGTTCGCTGGGCGAGCTGATGACCGCGATGGCCGGGGTCGGCTCGGTCGTGGCGACGCGCTATCACAACGTGTTGTGCGCGCTGAAGGCCGGGAAACCGACCGTCGCGATCGGCTACGCGAAGAAAAACGACGTGCTGATGGCCGAAATGGGCCTCGGCGAGTTCTGCCAGGAGGCGCGGTCGGTCGACGTCACACGGCTGATCGCGCAGTTCGAGGAGCTGGAAAGCCGGGCGCCCGAGCTGAAAGCGAAGCTGGACGAGCGCAACGAGGACAACAAGCAACGTCTGAAATCCCAGTTCGCCGTGCTGTCTTCCACACTCTTCCCCGTTTCGGAGGCCCGATGAAAGCCATTCCCGTGCCGGCGATCTCCGGCCTGATCCTCTTCCAGCCGACGCCGCACCGCGACGAGCGCGGGTTCTTCTCGCGCACGTTCGACGCGGACGTCGCGCGGTCGGCGGGCATCGACCCGGACGCGTTCGTGCAGGACAGCGTGTCGCGGTCCGTTCGCGGCGTGGTGCGGGCGATGCACCTGCGCTCGGGCGACGGCGAGGCGAAGCTGGTGCGGTGCTCGTTCGGCGAGGTGTTCGACGTGGTCGTGGACCTGCGACCGGAGTCGCCGACTTTCCGGGCGATGGAAACATTTCGGCTTTCCGGGGACACCCAGGTGAGCATTTACATCCCGGCCGGGTGCGCGCACGGGTTTCAAGCACTTTCCGATATCGCTGATGTCTCGTATCGCATCGATCGCGTGCACAATCCGGACGAAGACGTCAGTATCGCCTATAACGACCCCGAACTCGCCATCCCGTGGCCGCTGCCGCCCACGCTGATGTCCGAACGCGACAAGACCGCGCCCTCGCTGGCTGAGGCGCTGCAGACCTAGAAGGTGACCACAATGGACCTGCCCCGCTCCCGTGCCGCGAACGAGCGGCTGCACCGGGTGATCCCCGGCGGCGCGCACACCTACGCCAAGGGTGAGGACCAGTACCCCGAGCACCTCGCGCCCGTGATCTCCCACGGCCGCGGCGCGCACGTGTGGGACGTCGACGGCAACGAGTACGTGGAGTACGGCTCGGGCCTGCGATCGGTGAGCCTCGGGCACGCCCATCCGCGCGTGACCGAGGCCGTGCGCCGCGAGATCGAGCGGGGCAGCAACTTCGCGCGTCCGTCCATTGTGGAAGCCGAGGCCGCGGAGCGGTTCCTCGAGAACGTGCCGACCGCGGACATGGTCAAGTTCACCAAGAACGGCTCCGACGCGACGACGGCCGCCTTGCGGCTCGCGCGCGCCGTGACAGGCCGGCCGCTGGTCGCGTTGTGCGCCGACCACGCGTTCTTCTCCACCGACGACTGGTTCATCGGCACCACGGCCATGGCCGCGGGCATCCCGGGTGAGATCACGGACCTGACGGTGCCGTTCCCGTACGGCGACCTCGCGGCGACCGAGGCCCTGCTGCAGCAGCACGACGGGCAGGTCGCGTGCCTGATCCTCGAAGCGGCGACGCAGCAGGACCCGCCGTCGGGGTACCTCGCGGGTCTGCGCGACCTCGCCCACCGCTACGGCGCGCTGCTGGTCTTCGACGAGATGATCACCGGCTTCCGCTTCTCCGAGCACGGCGCGCAGGGGCTGTTCGGCGTCACGCCGGACCTCTCGACGTTCGGCAAGGCGCTCGGCAACGGCTTCGCCGTGTCAGCCCTGGCCGGCAAGCGCGAGTTCATGGAACTCGGCGGCCTGCGCGACCCGCGCGACCGCGTGTTCCTCCTGTCCACGACCCACGGCGCCGAGACGCACTCGCTCGCCGCGGCGATGGCCGTGATGGACACCTACGAGGCCGAGGACGTCACCGCCCGGCTGCACGCGCTGGGCGCGCGGCTGGCCGCCGGTGTGCGCGAGGTAACCGCGTCGCACGACGTGGCCGACCACGTGGTGGTGCGCGGCCGCGACAGCAACCTGGTCTTCGGCACGCTCGACGCGTCCGGAGCGCCGTCTCAGGACTACCGCACGCTGTTCCTGCGCCAGCTCGTGACGGGCGGCGTGCTGGGCCCGTCCTTCGTGGTCAGCGCCGCCCTGACGGACGCGGACATCGACCACACCGTCGAGGTCGTGGCCGGGGCGTGCGTGGTCTACCGCAAGGCATTGGACGCGGGCGACCCGTCGCCGTGGCTGGGAGGGCGGCCGGTGAAGCCGGTGTTCCGGCGCAAGGCCTGAGCTACTTCACCAGCACCAGGTAGGCGAAGCCCAACACACCCCGGTAGGCGGTGACGTACTCGTGTTCGCGGGTGTCGAGCCACTCGCGTGTCTCGGCGGCGCGCGGGTCGGCGGGGTTTGCGAGCAGCCAACGAAGCCGGCCGGCGCGGGAGGTGGACTCGAAGTCGTCCCATTCGCTCTGGTCGGCGGTGCTCAGGTGGAGCACGCGCCAGCCCGTGTCGCGGCAGGCTTCGAGGAGGTCGGGTAGCGGGAGGACGTCGTCGCCGAAGATTTCGTGGGCGGCGGGCGTCGGGTCGGCTGACCAGCAGCCGTCGCCGTAGAGCAGGTGGTCGGTGACGCCGGCGAGGGCGGCCAGGGCCTGGCGGGTGCCGCCGAAGGCGTGGGACGCGCCGATGCAGAGCGCGCGGTCGGCGCGGCCCCGCCAGGCGGCGGCGTCCTGCTCGACGAACTCGACCTGGGCGCCGCGTTCCTTCGCCGCGCGGCGGCCGCGTTCGATCGCCACCTCGTCGGTGTCCACGGCGATGCCGCGCGCGGCCGTGCCGTCGACCGCGCGGATCAGCAGCTCACCCCACCCCGCGCCGAGGTCTACGACGGTGCCGTCGGTGACGTCGAGGCGGTCGAGCAGCAAGGCGGCGTGGGTTTCGTCGAGCGGGGCGTTCCAGCGCATCGCGGAGCGGCGGGAGAGCGTGAAGTCGTCGGGCACGGGCGACAGCCTCGCTGCCGGGCCTACGGGTGTCACCTGGTTTTCCGCGGCCGGAGTGATCGGCATCTCGGTTGAACGTGAGGTGAACCGCAGGGGTTTCTGGCACCGTGTCTCATTCGGCGCGGCGCGACCTCGACGGCAACGCCGGGCTGTTCCAGCGCCACGCGATGTTCAACTCCTACGGCGCGGAGTCGGTGCAGCACCACCAGGCTCAGAACCCGGGCAAGACGAACCTCCAATGATCAGTCCACTTCGGAAATGATCCACCAATTGCGCAACTTCGCCGAAATGTGTTGTCCGGCAAGGGGAATTCACCCGTCAGGGCGCTTGGCGGCCCCCATCAGGGAAGTTACGCGGGCGCGGAAGGCTCGTAGCGTTGAGCCATGGGTAGAACCTTGGCCGTCGTCGTGGGACTGGTGCTGCTGGCGAGCGGCCTGACCGAGTCCGCGGCCTCGGCCGATACCGCGGCCGTGTGCGGCAAGGCAGTCACTGCGTACGGCTCGGCGCCCAACGGGGCCGTGGTGGTGGAGCCGGGGCACGACCTGGGCGCGTTGACGCAGGCGAACCCGGCGGGCACTACGTTCTGGCTCAAGTCCGGCACGCACACACTCGGCACCGACGCGTACGGCCAGGTCCAGCCCAAGGACGGCGACACCTACCTCGGCGCGCCGGGCGCGGTCCTGGATGGACAGACGGTGAACCAGGCGGCGTTCACCGGGCAGGCCAAGGACGTGACGATCCGCGGCCTCACCGTGCGGGGCTTCGCCGCGCCGCAGGACCAGGGTGTGGTGAACCACGACTCGGGCACGCACTGGGTCATGGAGGACAGCACCGTCGAGGACAACCGCGGCGCCGCGCTGATGGCGGGCGACCGGCAAGAAGTCCGGCGCAGCTGCCTGAAGGACAACGGCCAGTACGGCATGAACGCCTACCGCTCCGGAGACGGCATCACCGGGCTCGTGCTGGAGGGCAACGAGATCACCGGCAACAACACCGACGACTGGGAGACCAAGTCGCCGGGCTGCGGTTGCAGCGGCGGCGTGAAGTTCTGGGCCGTGAACGGCGCCGACATCACCGGCAACTGGGTGCACGGCAACCACGGCCCCGGCTTGTGGGCCGACACCAACGACAACGACTTCCTCGTGCAGGACAACGTGATCGAGGACAACGACGCCGAGGCGCTGTTCTACGAGATCAGCCACAACCTCACCGTCAGCGACAACGTGTTCCGCCGCAACGGCCTCGTCGCCGGCCGCGCACGCGCCGCCAAGGGCGACAACTTCCCCGTCGCCACGATCTACCTCTCCGAGTCCGGCGGCGAACCCCGCCTGGGCGCGCGCACGCACCAGATCGACATCGGCGGCAACACCTTCGGGGACAACTGGGGCGGCGTCGCCCTGTGGGAGAACGCCGACCGCTTCTGCAACAGCCCGGCCAACACGTCCACGGGCTACTGCACGCCGTTCGCCACCAAGGCCCAGTGCAGCGCGCCGGGCATCACGCAGAAGCCGCTGTACGACGACTGCCGCTGGAAAACGCAGAACGTGACGGTGCACGACAACACCTTCACCTTCGACCCGGCACACCTGGGCTGCACGCAGTTCTGCGGCCGCATGGCGGTGCTGTCCAACTACGGCAGCTACCCCGACTGGTCCCCGTACAAGGGCGACGTGGTGCAGCAGGCCATCACCTTCGGCCAGAACAACCACTTCAGCGACAACACGTACTCGGGGCCGTGGATGTTCGTCGCCCACGACACCAGCCGGGTGCTGACGCCGCAGCAGTGGCAGGCCGGACCGTACGGGCAGGATCAGGGCAGCAAGTTCTAGCGCACCCACCCACCACCGCAACCTCCCCGCCACCGCACCCACCCGCCACCGCAACCTCCCTGCCAACGCCCTCCAGCTGCGCCCCCACCCACCCACCAACGCAACAGACCCACCAACGCCAGCCAGCACCCAGCCCCCTCCCTGCACCCCGATCCGAAGCTCACCTACGGCCGCTGAGCGGTTGTCAAGGCACGCTTTCCCGCCTTGACAACCGCTCAGCGGC
>NZ_JBFBAE010000019.1:13354-194116 GCF_040689465.1 Amycolatopsis sp. NPDC051373
CCCGCCGTGAGCGGTTGCACCGACCCGATTTCCCCCCTTCACACCGCAACAGCGGCCGTCAGCACAATCCAGCTTCGGGGTGCTCCCCCAAACAAACGCCGCCCTGCGAGGACCTCAAACCTCACTCCGCCCTGCGAGATCCAAACCCCAGAGACCCACGCTCTACAGCCGCACAGCAATCCGGTCGACGGCCAACGCCGTCGCCGGGATGATCACGAGGGCCGCCGCGAAGCCGCCGATGGTGTCGGTCGGGTAGTGCGCGCCGAGGCCGACTTCGGCCCAGGCCATGAGCAGCGCCGCGGCCAGCGCGAGCACGGCGGTAACGGTGAGCGCGGCCGGGCGGCTCAGGCGGTCGGCCAGGAGGAAGGCGCCGATGAGGGCCAGCGCCGTCGCGAAGGCCGTGTGGCCGCTCGGGTACGAGAGGAAGTGGCCGTGGATGACGCGGCCGGTGATGGGCTTCAGCAGTGAGGTCACGGCGACCGTGAGCCCGCAGCCGACCAGAATGAGCACAGCGGTGCGCGGCCGCCTGGCCAGCAGGACGCCGCCGGTGAAGAGCACGATCACGATCGCAGAGCCCACCGGCTCGCCCACGAAGTCCACGGCGGTGGCGACGTACCACCACGGGTCGGGCAGCAGGTCCGGGCCGGGCAGGAGCGGGGTGTCGAACGCGGTGGGCTGGGACTCCCCGGCGAACAGGACCGCCAGCACCACCAGCACGACCAACCCGAGACCGGCCGCGACCAACACCGGCGTGCGCACGGACACCGGCAACGCGGGCGGCGCCGCGCGGACGGCGGATCTCATCGAGCGGAGCCGATCAGCGCAGATCTCGCCGGCGCGGAGAGCGTGGGAGTGGGGAAGCGGGAGGTCTGCATGGAGGCGAGCGCCCTTTCAGCCGCGGTGCCCGTCCGTGCGGGACCTCTGATGGGACCGTACGGTTTCGGTCGTCACCTTGGTGTCAAGCGGTGGGCGGCGATGGCGGCCTCGTAGCCCTCGACCAACCGCCGGAAACCCACGGCCGGCGTGAAGTCCTCGTCGTAGCGCTGGCGTGCGGCGTCGCCCATCTTGCGGTTGCGTTCGGGATCGGCGAGGGCGTCGCGGAGGGCGTCGGCCAAGGCCGAGGCGGAACCCGGCGCATGCAGCACGCCCGTGACTCCGTCGGAGACCAGCTCCGTGAACGCGCCGTGCGAGGGCGCGATGGTGGGCACGCCGGCGGCCATGGCCTCGACCACGACGAGGCCGAACGCCTCCAGCCACGCCGAAGGCGCGACCACCGCGGCCGCCGAGGCGGTCAGTTTCTGGCAAGCCGCCTTGTCCTGCAGCCCGACGTACGAGACGTCCGTGCGCGAAGCGGCCCAAGCAGCGACATCCTCCGAAAGCGGCCCGGTGCCCGCGATCACCAGCGGCAAGCCGAGCGAACCACCGAGCCGGTCCCAAGCCGCCATCAGCAGCGGCACGCCCTTCTCCTCCGTCAGCCGCCCGAGGAAAAGCACGTGGGAACCCTCGCCCACCCGCCGAACGCCCGGATCGGTGACGAAGTTGTGCTTCACCGTCATCTTCGAAGCCGGCATCCCGGCGTCCACCAGCAAGCGCCGCTGGGCGTCGGAGATGCAGAAGAAGCGGGTCACGTCAGAACGCCACCGCGAGCGGTTCAGCAGGAGGTTCGCGGCCATCGGCACCGTCGCCGCGGGCGAACCCCGGTAACACCCGTGCCGAACCGCGGGAACGGGCGCGCCACCCACGCAGTCCGTGCAGATTCGCCCGTCGCGGTAGAGCGTGCCCGGCGGGCAGACCATGCCGTAGTTGTGCAGCGTCGCCACCACCGGCACCCGCGCGTCCGCGCACGCAGCCAGCACCGACGGCGACAGGAGCGGGAACGTGTTGTGAACGTGCACCACATCCGGCCGCTCGACCTGCAACCGAGCCGTCAGCTCAGCGCGCGCCGAACGGTTCCACGGCACCTGCACCGGCACCAAAGCCTTGCGGGGCAAAGACATGGCTGCGATGTCGTCGCTCTGCCGCTCGAACAACGAAACCCGAAGGCCGCCGGCAGCCAGCAAAGCCGTCTCGGCGTCGACCACGTTGTTCTCCCCGCTCGGCTGCTCCGAGCGGTAGCGGTTGTGGACCACGAGCACCTTCATGCGGGCTGCCCCTTCGGAATGAACTCTTCGTCGGAAGCGGCCCGCACCGTGCCCTGGGCCAGCAGCGACGCGGCCAGCGCCAGGTGCAGCAGGTACGGCGACGCGTCACCGAGCCCGGCCTCAGTGTAGGACGCGGAAATGCAGTACGTGATCAGGAAGATCGCACACGCGCGCGCCAGCGACGGCGGCCGCAGCACCGCCACGGCGACCAGCACCAGCAGGAACGCCGCGACGATCGCGATGCCAGTGAACCCCTGCTCGTGGTAGACGGCGAGCCAGCTGTTGTCGATCGGCAGGCCGTCGTAGGACTTGTCGGTGAGGCCCACGCCGAAGATGTACTCGTTGACCGTGCGCGGCGCGGCCAGCAGCGCGTCCCACACTTTCGCGCGGCCGGTGAGGCTGGAGAAGTTCTCCTCGCTCTGCCCGCGCAAGAACCACGCCTGCAACAGCCCGCCGAGCACCACCACGGAGAAGCCCGCCACCAGTACGAACGTGGTGAACACCTTGCGCGCGCGGGCGTTCGTCATGGCCAGCGACAGCAGCGCGACCACGAGCCCGGCCACGAGACCGAGCGTCGCCGTGCGCGTGTGCGAGAGCAGGAGCAGCCCGAGCGAGGGCACGATCACGATCAGCGCGCTGGTCATCGTCGTGCGCTTGCCCAGCCACAGCAGCGCCGCCAGGCCCGCGATCACCGCCGCGTATTGCCCGACCTGCGGCGGTGTGAGCGGCCAGATCGCGCCCGCGAGCCGGCCGCCGTAGCTCTCCGGCATGGCCTTGCCCGGCGCGATGACGAGCCCGATCGCCACCGACACGAGCACGGCGCTGAACATCTTGATGTGGTGGCGCACGAACGTGAACGATCCGTTCCACCAGCGCGTGAGCAGCCACAGCGTCGCGAGGAACACCCCGAACCGGAAGCACCGGAACAGCGACCCGAACCCGGCTTCCAGGTGCAGGCTCGCGACGGTGCTCGTGACCAGCAGCAGCGTGAGCAGCAACAGGTACGCGCTCGGCCGGATCTTCAGCCGCGGGTTCAGCGCCAGCGCGATCACGAACGCGGTCATCAGCGCGCCCATGGTCACGAGCTGGCTCACCGCGCGCGGCAGCGGGATCACGGTCTCGGCGCCGGTCGAGCCGAGCGTGTTGAGGATCAGCAGCGCCCACGCGGCCCCGACGAGCTTCGGGGTGCGCTCGCCGGTCTCCGCCGGTGTCGGTCGCCGGATGTCGGCCAGTACCGCCATGGTCACCCTCCCCCGCCGCGCTCGTACGTCGTGCGCGCGTCCTGGTTGTAGGGCGCGCCCTCCCACTCGCCGATGCCGAGGACGTGGCTCATGTCGGTGGCGATGAAGGTCCACGGGCCGGTGTACGCGTTGTCGTGCCAGCTGTTGCCCTGTTTGAAGGTGATCGCGTTTTGCACCACGTCACCCTTGTACGGCGACCAGTCCGGGTAGGTGCCGAAGTTCGACAGCAGTCCCATGCGCCCGCACGTCTCCTCGCAGCCGATCGCCGAGGGCTGCAGCGTGAAGCGGTTGTTGTGGATGTCCACGCGCTGGGTTTTCCAGCGGCAGTCGTCGTAGAGCGGCTTCTGCGCGATCGCCGGCGCGGCGCACTTGGCGGTGTCGGGCTGGAGTTTCGTGCAGACGCCGCTGGAGGTGTTGGCGGGGCTGTTGCAGAAGCGGTCGGCGTTCTCCCACAGGGTGATGCCGTTCCAGTTGTTCTCGAACACGTTGCCGTAGATCTCGAGCTTCGACGTGCGGGCCTTCACCCGGGGTTCGCCGCCGGACTCGGAGATGTAGATCGTCGCGGTCGGGAACGAGTCGCCGCGGTCGGCGTAGTCGCGGCCGTCGACGAGGTTGTTGCGCCGGATGGTGTTGTTGCGGATCACGGCGTTGTAGCTGGTCTCGTAGATGATCGCCGCGCTGTCGTTGTTCTCGATGAGGTTGCCCTCGATGAGGAAGTCGTTGTCGTTCGTGTCGGCCCACAGGCCGGTGCCGCGGTTGTCGTGCACCCAGTTGCCGATCACGTCCGCGCCGTTCACGGACCAGAACTTGATGCCGCCGGTGCAGCCGCAGCCGTCGATCTTCTTCTCCCAGTCACCGGTGTTGTTGCCGGTGATCTCGTTGCCGCGCACCACCAGCCCGGTGATGTCGTCGTCGGCGGAGAACGCGTTCATGCCGTACTGGCCGTTGCGGCGCAGGCAGTTGTCCAGCACCTGCTGCTTGTTGCCGGCCATCAGGGCCGCGCCGTCGTTGTCCTGCAGAGTGGTGTGCTGGATGACCCAGCCATCGCCGGAATCGTGGTTCACCACGCCTTCGTCACGCGGGGCGACGAAGTTCTGCACGGTGAGGTTGGTGATCTTCACGTTCTTCGCGTGGCCGGTGAAGGCGTACTGGTTGATCTTGCGCCCGTCGAGGACCGCGCCCGGCCCGCCGACGAACACGTCGCCGTCCTTGGGCTGGACCTGGTCGAACCGGTCGTCGCCGAGGTGGTGGCTGCCCGGCGCGAGCCAGAACGTGGTGCCGGCCGGGGCGCCACGGACCTTCGCGGCGAAGTCGTCGGTCACCGCCACGGCCGCCGCGCCCGCGGGTGCGGTGGCGGGTCCGGGCGGCGTCTTGTCGCACACCGCCGCCACCGGCCCGGACGGCGCCGCCGAGGTCGCCGCGGCCTGGCTCGACGCGGCGTCGTCGTCGGGCGCGCTCGTGCACCCGGCGAGGACGAGCGGGCACAGCAGACCCAGGAACAGCACAAGCCTGCTGGTCGATCGCACCGGGTGGATCCTCTCGATCTATTGAAAACTCAACGTGGTGGTCAAGGGTTCGGCGGCCGTACCAGTGCCGATCAGTGTGGTCGACGGTTCGCGCCGGCCGAAGCCGGCGGAGTACCAGCCGAGCGGCGGGCTCGTCTCGCCGCGGTGCGCGGTCCAGGTCAACGTCGGCGGCAGCGCCAACGTTGCCGTGTGGCCGGGCCAGCTCAGCAGCGCTGTGCTGTCGTCGAGGGTCACCTCGACGAGCGGGCCGAGGTGGAAGGCCAGCTTCGCCGGCAGCATCAGGTCGCCGTCGACCTCGTCGAGGATCGTCAGCGTCCGGTCCTCCAGCTCCACGCAGCGGCGGTGCACGGCCGGTGCGTAGCCGTCGTGCTCGGCGCGCCAGCGCACCGGGCCGACTGCGAGCGTGCGGGTCTGCGCGTGCCGGGTCCACAGGAACGGCCCGCCGGACGCCGAGGAGTCGGTGTCGCCGAGCTGCAGCGTGTTGTGGCCGAGCGTCGAGCGGAAGTAGGAGCGCCACTCGGGTTCGCCGTGGTAGCAGTAGGTGCCCGGGTCGGCGAGGATGTCGACGCCCTCGTGGCGGACCTCCAGTGCCAGCGCGTCCGCGTGGGCGTGGGCGGCGATGGCGAGGAAGCCGTGGGGGCCGCCGTCGCAGCGGACCCAGATCTCCGGCTCGGCGGTGCTCTCGGCCGGGGTGCGCAGGATCGTCATGCCGGCGTCGAAGAGGTCGTCCATCCGCCGAGGGGGTCGCGGATCGGTGAGCTCGGGGACACCGCCGAGCGAAGCGAACAGAGAGGTCCGGACGGTGTTCCTGAGACCGTCCGGCACCTTCGGCCACCACTCCTGCCGGCCGAACAACGCGTCGCCGGTCGCGAGCAGCGAAGCCCAGCGGCTGGTGCCGGTGCCGTCGACAATCAGGCCGTAGCCGTCGTCGGCATCGCCCTGGCGCGGTGGCCGCAGTTCGGCGTCCACAATGGACGCCAGCGCGTCGCACATCCGGCGCAGCACGAGCCAGGTGGACGTCGGCACCAGCGGGCCGGCTTCCAGCGCGGCCGCGAGCCCCAGCTCCAGCACCAGGCCGTGGTACTCCGTGGCCAGCTCGCGGTTGAGCCCGGAGGCGAACGTGTTGGCCTGTAGCTGCGTGTCCAGCGACTTCAGTGCCGCGTCACGCCAGGCGGGTGACTCGGGGAACCAGTCGAACGCGCACGCGGCGGCGAGCTGCCCGGCGTCCTCGGCGATCACGTGGTTGTTCGCGGACGAACCCCGGCTCGGGAACGCCGCGAGCCAGCGCTGGTGATGCCAGATCTGGTGCAGCGCCTCGGGATTGTCCTCGAACAGGCCGGACGCGCCCGTCCAGCCGTCGAGCAGCCGGCGCACCCACACCCACGACAGCAGCCGGATGCCGAGCTCGATGCCGCTCACCCAGTGCACGCCGCGCATCGGCGGATTGGCCGCCCACCAGGACTTCAGGTGGTCGGCCACACGGTGGGCGTAGCGGTCTTCGCCAGTCAGCGCGTACGCGGCGGCCAGCACGGTGAGGTGCTGGTGGCGCGAGGGCTCCCAGATCTGCTTGATGTCGCCGACCGCGTCTTCGCTGCGGTAGGCGATGTCGAACGAGTACGCGTCGGCGGGCGCGTGCCGGCCGGTCTTCGGGTCGAACGACCAGTCCGGTGTCACGAGGTCAGCGCGCTCCACCCCGAAGTACTCGGCGTGGCCGTCCATCAGCCGCTCGGCCGTGGCCAGCAATTCGGCGCGTGCCTCGGCCGACACGTCCTCGATGCCCGCCGGCCGCTCGAACGCGCGGTGCGACAGCCACGTGGCCTTCTGCTTCGCGACCCCACGCCACTGCTGCTTGCGCAGCATGTCGGTGGCGCGCCCGGCGACCTCGGCTGGGCTCATCGCCGAGAGTCTTCGCAGGTACCAGGCGGGATCCATCAGCCGAGCACCTCCTTCGGCTCCAGCCGCACCGGCGCGCCGGTCTCGAGGCTGCGGTTCACGGCGAGCGTGGCCAGCGTCGTGTTCACCAGCGACTCGACGCCGATCGGCATCGCGACACCGGTGGTCAGCGCGGTCACGAACGCCTCGATCTCGGCCTTCTGGCCCTTGTCGCGGCCCTTCGGGATGCGCGAGCTGGCCCAGCGCTTCTTGCCGTACACCGAGGCGCGGGCGAAGTCGTCGAACTTCAGCACCTTGCCGTCGGCCAGCACCTCCAGCGTCTCCTTCTGGAACGACGTGGAGCCGCTGGTCACGTAGCTGATGGCCGCGGTCGAGCCGTCGGCGTAGCGCAGCAGCACCTGCAGGTCGTCGTTGCCCGGGGTCGCGGTGGCGTAGACCGAGATCGGGTCGCTGCCGAGGAACCAGCTCACCGTGTCGATGAAGTGCCCGCCCTCGCCGACGAACCGGGAGCCCTCGGAGTCGGCCTGGTTGTACCAGCTGTTGGACTCCAGGCGGCCCGCGTTCACGAGGTAGCGCACCGAGGCCGGACCCAGCCGCGGGCCGAACTGCACCCTGGCCTCGTTGAGCAGCGGCGCGAAGCGACGGTTGAAGCCCACCTGCAGCCGGTTGTTGCCCGACTCCTCGATGGCCTCGACGATCCCGCGCAGCTCCTTCTCCGACAGCGCCAGCGGCTTCTCCACGAACACGGCCTTGCCGGCAAGCAGCGCGCGGCGGGTGAGCTCGGCGTGGGAGCTGTGGCGCGTCACCACGAACAGGGTGTCCACCGACTCGTCGGCGAGCAGCGCGTCGAGGTCCGTGGTGGCACGGGCGAAACCGAACTTGCGCTTGGCGTTGGCGCCCGAGAGCGCCGACGTGGTGACCACTTCGGACAGCGCCACGCGGTCCTGTTCCACCAGGTGCGGCAGCAGCATCGACGACGCGTAGTTGCCGGCCCCCACGAACCCGACGCGCAGCCGGCCGCGCGGGGTCGCGCGGGTGCCCGTCTCCGCGGGCAGCGCGACCGACGACACCACCGGGCCCGCTTCGTCCTCGGGGCCGGCCGGATACTGGAACAGCACCGCGACGGCCTTCAGCTCACCGTCCTGCAGCGACTTGTACGTCTCCACGGCCGTCGAGAAGTCGGCGGTGTGCGTGATCAGCGGTTCGACGTCGAGCTTGTCGCGCGCGGCCAGGTCGAGGAAGCACTCGATGTTGCGGCGCTCGGTCCAGCGCACGTAACCGATCGGGTAGTCGCGGCCCTCGAGTTCGTACTCCGGGTCGTAGCGGCCCGGTCCGTACGAACGCGAGAAGCGGACGTCGAGCTCCTTCTCGTAGTAGGCGTTCCACGGCAGGTTGAGCGAGATCTTGCCGATGTCGACCACGCGGCCGCGGTCTCGCGCGAGCCGCGCGGCCAGCTCCACCGGGTCGTTCGAGGCGCCGCCCGCGGCGAGGTAGACCTGGTCCACGCCGTGGCCGCCGGACAGCTCCGCGACGGCGTTGTCCACCGTGCCCGAGCCCGGGTGCGCGCAGGTCAGCGCGCCGAGCCGCTCGGCCAGCTCGCACCGCGACGGGTCCGGGTCCACGCCGACGACGCGCACGCCGGAGGCGACCAGCAGCTGCACCACGAGCTGTCCGATCAGGCCGAGCCCGATCACCAGCGCCAGGTCGCCGAGCTGCGGCTCACCGCGGCGCACGCCCTGCATCGCGATCGACCCGACCGTGCCGAACGCCGCGTGCCGCGGTTCGAGGCCGGTGGGCACGCGGGCGTAGAGATTCTTGGGCACCCAGTTGAGCTCGGAGTGCAGCGCGTGCTCGTTGCCCGCGCACGCCACGACGTCGCCCACCGCGACGTCGTCGATCCCGGCACCGACCTCCACGACCACCCCGGACAGCGAATAGCCGAGCGGCGTGTAGGAGTCGAGCTTGCTGGTGACCTTGCGGTAGGTGGCGGCGAGGCCGTTGGTCGCGACGCTCTGCATCACCTTGGCGACCTGGTCCGGCCGCGAACGCGCCTTGCCGATCATCGACATGCTCGCCTCGGACACCTTCATCATCTCGGTGCCGGTCGAGATCAGCGAGTACACCGTGCGCACGAGCACGCCGCCCGGCTTGCAGGCCGGGACGGGGACGTCGAGGAGGGCCAGCTCCCCGCTCTTGTAGTTCTGCACTACCTGCTTCACAGCACTCCTAGCTGCTTGAGATCACGGTGGAAGAAGCGGCGCGGTACCAGTACTCGAGGGTCAACACGTGCCAGAGGTGCTTCGCGCGGTCCTGCTGCCCGGCGGCGTCCTCGGCCACGAGCTTCTGCAGGGCCTCCCGCTGCAGGAACCCGGATTCGACGAGCACACCCTCGTTCACGACCTCCCGGACCAGCGGGGCCAGGTCGCGGCTCATCCAGGCCCGCAGCGGGGCGCTGAAGAGACCCTTCGGGCGGTAGACGATCTCCTTCGGCAGGATCGCCAGCGCGGCTTCCTTGAGCGCCGCCTTGCCCTGGCGGCCGACGATCTTCTTGTTTCCCGGCACCCGGAACGCCGCCTTGACCACTTCGACATCGACGAACGGCGTGCGCACCTCGGTGGAGGCGGCCATCGTCGAGCGGTCGGTGTAGGTGAGGTTCAGGCCGGGCAGGAACATCCGCGTGTCGGCCAGGCACATGCGGTTGACGTAGTCGCTCAGCGCCTGGTCGTGGTAGGTGTCCGCGTGTTCGGTGAGCACGTCGTCGACGTCGGTGGCCAGGTCCGGGTTCACGAGGCCGAGCAGCTCGCCGCGGTCGTACATCGTGTAGCTGCGCCGGAACGCCGTCTCCTCCGGCAGCTCCGCGAACGACAGGAACCGCTTGGCGAACCGCACCGTGCGGTAGCCGCGGCTGGCGGACGCGACCGGCAAGCGGTCCACCACGGTCTCGATCGGCTTGCGCACCAGGCCAGGAACGCGTTGGTAGCGCAGGGCGAGCTGGTTCGCGTAGTGCTTGCGGTAGCCGGCGAACATCTCGTCGGCGCCCATCCCGGACAGCATCACCTTCACGCCGGCCTCGCGCGCGGCCGAGCAGATGAGGAACGAGTTGATGGCCGCGGGGTCGCCGATGGGCTCGTCGAGGTGGTAGGTCATGCGCGGCAGCAGGTCGAGCACCTGCGGCGCGATCTCGATCTCGTGCAGGTCGACGCCGAACTGCTCGGCGACGATGCGCGCGTACTTCAGGTCGTCCGGCATCGCCTCGAACTTGGCGTCCTCGGCGCGGAAACCGATGGTGTACGCGGAGATCCCGGGCTGCTGACGCGCGGCGAGCGCGGTGAGGTAACTGGAGTCGAGGCCGCCGGAGAGGAACGTGGCGACCGGGACGTCGGAGAGCAGGTGCTTGCTCGTGGAGTCGGCAATCACCTGGTGGAGGTCGACGTCGCCACTGTGTTGACGGCTGTAGGCCTCCCCCTCTTCCGCGACCTGCCGCAGCGACCAGTAGGCGCCGCGCTCGCTCGTGCCGCCCGGGCGGAAGCGCACCCACGTGCCGGGCTGCAGCTTCTCGACCTCGCGGTACGCGCAGCGGCTGTCGGGCACCCAGTAGTACAGCAGCGACGCGATGAGTGCCGCCTTGTCGACTTCCAGCGTGCCGCCGAGCTCGGTGGCCAGCGCCTTGAGCTCCGAGGAGAACGCGACGCCACCGTTTCGCCGCACGAAGAACAGCGGCTTGATGCCCAGCTGGTCGCGCACCAGCGTGAGCTCACCGGTGCGTTCGTCGAAGACGCCGAACGCGAACATCCCGCGCAGCCGCGGCAGGCAGTCGACGCCCCACTCGCGCCACGCGCGCAGCAGCACCTCGGTGTCGGACGTGCCGCGGAACCGCACGCCCTTGCCCTCCAGCTCCGCGCGCAGTTCCGGGGCGTTGTAGAGCTCGCCGTTGTACGTCAGCGCGAGCCCCTCGGCCACCATCGGCTGCGCGCCCGTCTCGGACAGGTCGACGATCGACAGCCTGCGGTGTCCGAAGTGGACTTCCCCGGCGCCGGCGCGTTGGTCGTAGCGCCCCGAACCGTCCGGCCCTCGGTGCGCGAGGCACTTCGTGAGCCGATCGGTGAGCGGGCCGCCGTCCGGCCAGTGGTAGGCACCTGCGATGCCGCACATGTGCGTGACCCTCTCTAGCTTTCCGGACCGGACTGGACGGGCGCGAACTTCTTGGTCGGCATCTCGGAGTTGCCGGGTTGGGACTTGCGCTGTTCCGGCGCGCGCTCCTCGGGCTTGCGCGGCACCGGGCTGAGCCGGCGGGTCGGCGCTTCGAGGTGACCCTTGGTCTCGACGGGCATCGCGGGCTTGGCCGGTTTGACGACCGACGCCTCAATGGTCGTCGCTGCGTCGTTCACGTCATGCTCGACCGGCCAGTCGATCGGCTTCTCCGGCTCCTGCTCCACGAACTTCCGCGGCGGCTCGGCCGGCTTCTCGATCTGCTTGGCCGCCACCACGGACGCCCGCCCGCGCAACGCGGTGTGCAGGCCGTCCCACAGCGTCCCGTCGGTCTGATCCTTCGGGTCCGGATCGACGAGCACCACACCCAGGATCGGGATACCGCAGTCGGCGAGCTGCCGGGCTACGGTGTGCAGCCACAACGTGTTCGCGTGCCCCGAGCGCACGACCAGCACCGTCTCCGTGCCGAGGTACTCCAGGTCCGTCCACGCCGTGCCGGGCGCGACCGTGCCGACGCCGAGCCGGTACACCGCGCGCTTGATCGACGGGTCTCCGACCTCGACCACCTTCACGTCGCCGGCCACCGCCAGGCGCTTCGCGTCGTGGCGCGGCAGATCGTCGATCACCACGACCGGTCCGTCCTCGGCCAGCTCCGCCGCCATGTCCACCGCGAGCCCCGCGGCCACGCCGGGCGCGCCGAGCTCCAGCAACGACAGCGGCCCGCGTTCGGCCCGGGCCGAACGCACGAGCGTCACGGCCACGCGCTTGCGTTCGACGACCGGCTTCGACTTGGCCCACAACCGCTTCGGGCCGCGCAGCTTCGACGGCAGCTGCGCGATCACCGACGCACCGAGGTGTTCGGAGACCTCGCGCCGCAGCACCGGCCGGTCGCGCACGAGCGCGGTGACCATCGCCAGGGCCAGCCCGAGGGCGAGGCCGAGCGCGAAGCCGATGGCGCCGTTGGTGGCGACCGTCTTGAGGAAGGACACCTTCTGGATCGCCGGCGCGTCCACGATCTGCGTGCCCGCGGCCACCTGCGGTGTGCCGATACCCGCCTGCTGCGCCTGGTTCTGCAGGTCGGCGATCTTCGACACCAGGTCCGCACGCTGGGTGTACAGCTGCTCCAGCGTGCCGGCGTTCGCGCGGCTGCCCTTGTCGGCCTCGGTCGCGGCCTGCGAGTCGATCTGCGCCAGCTGCTGCTGCGCCTGCGTGCGCTGGTCGAGCAGCGCCTTGGCCTGCGCGGTCGCGGCGGCTTGGTTGCGCTGCACGTGGTCGGCGATGAAGACGTCGGCCAGCGCCTGCGCCTTCGCGACGGCGTCTTCCTTGGTCTTGGCCGTGACCGTCACCTGCATGACGTTGTTGGTCAGGCCGAGGCCGGTGTAGTCCTTCAGGAAGTCTTCGGTCGCCTCGGTGCTGTGCACCTTCTGCAGCGCGGCCGACGCGATCTTCGCGGTCTCCAGCACGGCGACGTCGGTGCGCATCAGCGTGCCGCTGTCGGTCGGCGAGTCGTCCGGGTGGATCACGATCACCTTGGTGATCGCGGTCGGCGGGGCCGGCAGCAGCACGGCGACGGCGCCGCCGACCACCAGGCCCAGCAACGCGAAGGTGACCCACAGCCGGCGGTGCCGGCGCACGGCGACGACGATTCTCTGCAGGTCGATCAGTGGCGGCGAGGAGCTCTGCGAACTGGTCATGACGAACCTGCCATCGCGTCACGGTCCACCGGGACCTGGGGTGGATCCGCCGAGGCGGGAACTCTCCGCGGTTTCCCGGTGACGCGGACCTGACGCGTGAGCACGGCGCCGAGCACCTCGTGGCCCGCGTCGGCGCACGCCTCGGCGATCGCCACGAGCTCCCATGCGCTGCGGCTGCCGACCGAGAGCACCACGAGCACCCCGGCGGTGCCGTCCGGCACGGTCGGCTGCACGCCGGAGCCCACGGTGACCTCCGTGATCGTCAGCTCCACCCGCACGCGCTCGGTCTCGGCGACCTTCGCGAACTGCGTCGCCGCGCGCCGCGCTGCACTGTCGCCGGCGGCGACGAGCACGAGCACCCGCAGCACGCCGTCGCGGTCGGTGCCCAGCCGGGCGAACACCCGGCGGTAGCGCACCTCACGGCTGGACTCGTCGGCCGAAGCCGGCACCTCCGGCAGGTTCCACGGCTTGTCGCTGCCCGTGATCCGGCGCAGCGCGCCCCGGAAGCCGGTCGCGCGCTCCGGCTCACCGGTCTCCGGCACGTCGACGCTCGCCAGCACCGGCGCGCCCAGCGCCGAGCCGATCTCCATCTCACTGCGCGGCCGGCGGTCGCTGCGCGCCCCGAAGAGGTAGCTGAGCAGGCCGATGAGGAAGAACAGGATCGCGCCGCCCCCGGCGAGCTGCGCCAGCGTGGGCGGAGCCTGTGAGGTCGGCTTCTCCGACGGCCCCATCACGACCATGTTGCCGGCGCCCGTGGCCGCGTCGGCCGCGTCGAGGTTGTTCATCGCCTGCTCCAGCGAGGTGCGCAGGCCCTGCAGCTCCGTGCGGACCTGCACGCCCTCCACCGTCTGGCCGTCGGACACCGAACGGGACAGGTCGAGGACGCGCTGGTTGGTCTGCGCCACCTGCTGGCGCAGCGCCTCCCGCTGCTCCTGCGCGAGCTGGGCCGACGAGCCGGCCGAGTTGGACAGCAGCTGCGTGGAGTACTTCACGAACTCCTTGGCCACCTGATCGGCCAGCTGCTGGGCGTGCTCCGGGCTGTCGCTCGAAGCACTGATGGCCACGACGTTGCCCTGCGCCACCGAGGCCGTGACCTTCTTCTGGAGGTCCGGACCGGCCTCGCGCATGCCGAGCGCCGCGGCCGCGCGGTCCAGCACCACCGAACTGGTGGCCACCTGGGCCTGCGTCAGCAGCTCGTCGGCCTGGCGCGGGCCCTGCAGCAGCACGCTCGCCGTGGTCTCGTAACCGGGCGAGAGCACGACAGAGGCCCCCGCACCGACGCCCGCCCCCACGACCACCAGGATCAGCAGCGCCCTCCAGCGTCTGCGCAGAACCTGTCCCACCATCGAAAGTCGTACCGTGTCGTCACTCAAAACCGGGGTCTCCCCTCCGAAAGTGGCGTACCGGTCACTGACCCCGTCGTCGTGCTGGAGGCGTTGGTTACACCGAACGCACGAACCTTGTTCAAACCGCGATCAAGCACGTGGGCTCAGCGCACTGCCCGCTCGTACGCGGCGAGCAGGGCTTTCTGCGAGTTCGCCCAGGCCAGTGGCCCGCTGACCCGCGCCTTGCCGAGTTGCCCCATCCGGACGCGCTCGTCCGGGTCGTCGAGCAGGACCGCGACGAGCTTCGCGAACTCGGTGACGTCGTTGGCCGGCGCGTAGAGCGCGGCGTCGGCCGCGGAGACGCGGGCCTCCCGCAGCTCGAACGAGACGATGGGCTTGCTCATCGCCATGTACTCCATGATCTTGTTCATGGTCGACACGTCGTTGAGCGGGTTGAGCGGGTCGGGCGAAAGGCACACGTCGGCCGCGGACAGGTAGCGCAGCAGGTCGGCGTCGGAGACGCGGCCGGTGAACTCGACCTGGTTCTCCAGGCCCAGCTCCTTCGACAGCGCCACCACGTCGTCGAACGCGTCGCCGGCGCCCACGAACACGGCGTGCCAGTCGTCGCGGCCGATCTCGTCACGCAGGGAAGCCAGCGCGCGCAACGCGTAGTCCACACCGTCCTGCGGCCCCATCACGCCGAGGTAGCAGAGCAGGTGTGGTTTGCCGCGTTTGAGCTCCGGCTCCACCGGCACCTCGTGGAATCGCTCGACCACGGGCGCGCTGCGGACCACGAACACGTCCTCGGGCCGCTTGCCGCCGCGGATGAGGGCGACCTGGCGGTAGCTCTCGTTGGTGGCGATCACGACGTCGGCCGCGCGGTAGGTGGCGCGCTCGAGCGCGCAGACGCCGCGGTAGAGCAAGTCCTGACCACGGTCGAAGCGCGACAAATACAGCTCCGGCACGAGGTCGTGCTGGTCGAAGATGAACTTCGCGCCCTGGCGCTTGAGCATCCGCGCCACGAGGAACAACAGGTCGGGCGGGTTGCAGGCGTGGACCACGTCGACGGGGCCGACCTTGCGGGCCAGCCGGAACGTGTGCCACACCGCGGAGCCGTACTCCTGCAGGTAGCCGGCGGGGCCACCGGTCGCCGCCTTGAGCGGGTAGCGGTGGATGTGCACCTCATCGATCACGGCTTCGGGTTCGGTGTCGCGTTTCGTGCCCTGCGGGCAGATCACGTGCACCTCCCAGCCGGCGTCGCGCAGCGTCTGACACTCCTGCCACACGCGGCGGTCGAACGGCACCGAGAGGTTCTCGACCAGGATCAGGGCTTTTTTCTTGTCACCAGGCAAGGCCGACATATCCCTCTTCGGCCCGGCGCACCTCGGCGTCGGGGATGCGGACGAGGTCGACGAGCGTCTGCTCGCCACCGTGGGGAAGCGCGGCCAGCACGGCCGGGTCGGAGGTGCCGACGAGGCACACCTCGGCGTGCTCCAGCACCTCCTCGACCGAACCCGCGAGCAGCTGCCCGAGGTGCGGCAGCCGGGCATCGATGTACTCGCGGTTGGCGCCCATGAGCCGAGAGAGGCTCACGTTGGCGTCGTAGATCTTGAGGTCGAAGCCCTTGCCGAGCAGCCGCTCGGCGAGCTCGACGAGCGGGCTCTCACGCAGGTCGTCGGTGCCCGGCTTGAACGACAGGCCGAACAGGCCCACCTTGCGCTTGCCGGTGCGCGCGACGAGGTCGAACGCGCGCTGCAGGTGATCTTCGTTCGAGGGCAGCACGTGCTCGAGGATCGGCACCGACACGTCGGCGCGGCGCGCGGCGTAGACCAGTCCGCGCAGGTCCTTCGGCAGGCACGAACCGCCGAACGCGAAGCCAGGGCGCAGGTACGCGGGGCTCACGTTGAGCTTGCGGTCGGCGAGGAAGACGTCCATCACCTTGTGCGAATCGAGCCCCAGCGCGCGGCAGACGGCGCCGAGTTCGTTGGCGAAGCCGATCTTCAAGCCGTGGAAGGCGTTGTCGGCGTACTTGGTCATCTCCGCGACCGGGATCGGCACGCGGAAGACGTCGCCGGGCAGGCCCGTGTAGAGCTCGGCCACGATGTCGCCGCTGGCCGTGTCGAGCTCGCCGATCACGGTCTTGGGCGGGTCGAAGAAGTCGCGCACGCTGGTGCCCTCGCGCAGGAACTCCGGGTTCACCGCCACGCCGAAGTCGACGCCCGCGGTTCGGCCGCTGGACTTCTCCAGGATCGGCACCAGCAGGTCGAGACAGGTGCCCGGCAGCATCGTGCTGCGGAACACCACCGTGTGGCGGCGCTCTTTGGACGTCACAGCCTTGTGCGCCAACGCTTCGCCGATCTCGTCGGCCACGCGTTCGAGATATTCGGTGGAGAGGCTGCCATTGGGCGCCGAAGGCGTGCCCACGCAGACCAGCGACATGTCGGTCGCCGCCACCGCCTCGGCCACGTCGGTCGTCGCGCGCAGCGCCCCCGACGCCACGACCTCGGCCGTCAGCTCTCCGATGCGCTCCTCGACCACCGGCGCGTTGCCGCGCGTCACGAGGTCCACCTTCACCGGGTTCACGTCGACCCCGACGACCTCGTGCCCGTTCCCCGCCAGACAAGCCGCGGACACACACCCCACGTACCCCAGCCCGAAGACACTGATCCTCACGCTTGAACCTCCGCCCGCATTCGCTGATCGGTTGGTCGGCGCGCGGACGCAGTTCGTTACCCGTTCAGGCCAGTGGAGAAATGGCAACCGGATTTGCGTATCGATTGTGCGCTTTTTCGGCCTCTCGTAGTGGTCTCGACAACATTTTTCGTTGCCGTAGCGCCATTTCCGCCAAGAATCGACGAAGCGCCGGGGAAGCTCGACAAAGCTTCCCCGGCGCCGTTGTCCGTCGCGTTCAGTTGTTGTTCACGAACGTGCCGGCCAGGTTCTGCCCGGTGCTCGTGGCCGTGCCGTGGTTCTCGATCGGTGAGACCTTCGAGTTCTTGAAGCAGATGTAGGTCACGCCGGAGTCGGTGCCACCGTTGGACGGATCGGGGTTGATGCCGAGGTCCTTGGCCGTCGCGTAGGAAGCCTCGCCGATGATCCCGGTCGGCCCGGTGTCACCGATGACGGTGTATTCGACTTTTCCGTTGTAGATCACCGCGCACGAACCGCCGCCCTTGAGACCGGAGGACGAGTAGTTCCACGTGCCACTGGAGCTCGGCACGACGATGTAGGGCAACGTCGCGGCATTCAGCGGCTTTCCGTCGCTCTGGTGGAACGCCGTGTCGCCCTGGAAACAGCAGTCGGTGTCCTCGTTGCACTGCAACGTGCGCTGCCCGTCGCAGTCGATGTCCATGTCGGCCTTCCAGAACACGGCCCCATTGGCGTCGCACACGGCGACGGTCTTGGAGCCCGCGTCCTCGTCGGTCTTGTACTTGCCGTTCGAGATCTGGTTGCAGCTGTTGGTCTTCGCCAGCAGCTGCGCCGCCGTCGGGCCCGCGGCCGGCGCCGCGGCGACCTGGGCGTGGTCCGGACCCGCCGGCGCTGCCGAGGCCGACGCCACCGCCGCCGGCATCACCGCGGCGACGATCGCCATGGTCGCGAACAGGATCAGCTTCCTCATCGAGGCTCCCTGTCAGTCAAGAGAAACTGTTAGTTAGGAAAGTTTCCTTACTCATGCGGCGTAGCGCACAGGATGCACCCGGGCGCGCACGGTGACAAGACCTCGGCCGTCAGTGGTTTTCCCACCAGCCGGCAATGCTTGACGAAACCGCTGGTGCACCGGGAAACCGTTCACGAAACCGGAAAACCGAAGTCCCGAACACCGGTACACAACGCGGCGCAGCGGACCCCCACCCACCCAAAGCCAGCCGACCGCACACGCCGCCCCCAAAACCCCGCCCGGCACCAACGCGAGCCGCCCCGCGACGGACCGCAGACTCAGAACGCCAGCAACCCCGTCAATCGACCGGGCCAGCGGTGCCCGTACCGACCCACCAGCACACCCTCAGCCCACTGACGGTCCAGATCCCGATGCACCTCGACGCGGTTCTGCAACCATTCGCCACCTCGAACACCCGAACTGCCGGGCCCAGAGCCGGCGTACACCCGCGTCGCCCCGGCCGCCCTCAACCGGCCCAGCACGCGCCGGTCCACCCGACGCCCGGACAGGGAGTACCGGCACACCGCCCGCCCGCTCAACTCCCCCAGCAACCGCGGCGCCGCATCAAGCTCGCGCCGCAGCACGCGTTCCTCGAACCGCCGCGCACCGAACCGGTCCCAGCCGTGCGAGCCGACATCCATCCCGGCGGCAACAAGCGAACGCAACCCGGCGCGATCCACGAACCCACGCGAGCCGACGCGGCCGGCGAGCGGGAAGAACTCCCCACGCAGCCCGCGCTGCACCAACCTCGGCAACGCGATCTCGACGTCGGAGACATTGCCGTCATCGAAGGTCAGCCGCGATTCAGGACACTTCGCGACGACGTCCAGCAAGGTCTCGAACTGCTCCACCGTGATCCAGCGCTCGTCTTCGCCCGGATCGAGCGCGCGCTGGGGTCTGCCGATGCCGTGCACGGTGAAGTTGACCATCGCACCTCGTCCCGGTTCGGAGCCTCGGACCTCCTGTATCTCGATTAATCGACGTGGCAAATGGAGTAGTTACACTATCTACACAAAGTTATTTGCGAATCTCCAAAGTGCAGCACTTCGGCCCGCCGCCGGCCTTCCGCAGTTCGGAAATGTCCAGGTAGACGGGCTCATAGCCCCGCTCGGCCAGCTGCGCACCCAGCCCGACGGCCTCCAGGGGCAGCACGACGTTGCGCCCGTCGGAGACGCCGTTGAGGCCGAAGCACTCGGCGTCGGCGGCCGTGGCGATCACGGCGTCGGGGAACAGGCGCCGCAGCACTCGCTGCGAGCCCGGCGAGAAGGCCTCCGGGTAGTAGGCGATCTGCGCGGCCGTGGTGTCGGTCCCGGCGTCGGCTTCGGTGAGCACGAACAGCGCCGTGTCGAGGTGGTAGTACCGCGGGTCGACGAGGCTCAGCGACACCACGGGCACGCCGAGCACCTCCTGCGCTTCCGCGTGCGCGGCCGGGTCGGTGCGGAAGCCGGTGCCGGCGAGTAGCAGCTTGCCCGTCCAGGCGAAGTCGCCCTCGGCCTCGTTGATGCGCTCCGGCATCGTCAGGTCGCGGTAGCCGTGCTCGACGAACCAGCGGCGGAAGTGCTCGGCCTCGGCCGCGCGCTGGGGCGCCCGGAAGCGCGAACCGAGCACACGCCCGTCCACGACGGTGCCGGAGTTCGCCGCGAACACCATGTCGGGCAGGCCCGGCTGCGGCTCGATCTCCTCGACGGTGTGGCCGAGGCGGCGGTAGGTGTCGCGCAGCTCGGTCCACTGGGCCACCGCGACGTCGGCGCTGACCGGCGCGGTCGGGTCCATCCAGGGGTTGATCACGTAGTCCACCGCGAAGAACCGCGGCGGGCACATCAGGTAACGGCGGGTGGTGGGAACTCGCTGCACAGACTCTGCCTGCATGATTGAAGGGTAAGGTCGGCCTAACCGCGCAATCAATCGCTGTTCGCTGCGCACATACCTGCTAAACATTGCGTGTGAACACCATCGACCAGCGAATCGTTTCCTGCCTGGTGGCCAACGCGCGTTCGAGCTACGCCGAGATCGGCAAAGTCGTCGGATTGTCCGCCCCGGCGGTCAAGCGCCGCGTCGACCGGCTGTTGGAAACCGGCGTGCTGCGCGGCTTCACGGCGGTTGTCGACCCAGAGGCACTCGGCTGGGGCACCGAGGCCTTCGTCGAGGTGCACTGCCAGGGCAACGTCACACCCGCCCGCATCCGCGCGCGGCTTGAACCGCTGCCGGAGGTCGTGGCCGCCTACACGGTCTCGGGCGCGGCCGACGCGATCGTGCACCTGCGCGCCGCCGACATCCACCACCTCGAGACGGCACTCGAACGGCTGCGCGGGCTGGAGATCATCGACCGCACCGTTTCGACGGTCGTCCTGTCGCGGCTGTTGGAGCGGCCGCCGAACCCGCAGAGCTGACCGGCGGGCCTGGTCGAACCACCGGACTTCATCGGGAACTCGAATGAACTTATCCACATGCCGGGACGCAGATGCGGGACCAGTCCATCCGGTGGCATCGTCCATGCCACAGACCGGGAAATCCGGTTTGTGTGGCCCATCGGTGGGAGACGTGCGTCACTGCGGGTCCCCCGGAAATCCCGTTACCATCGGTCACAGGTAACAAAGGGCGCCTGCCGCCGGTAACGGGATGAAGGCTTCCACTCCGGGTACCCCACACTTCGGGAACTCCCGAGTCCTCGACGAGTAACCTCGGGGTAGGCCTGGTGATCCAGCCGACATCGCCGGGCGGGCGTTTCCCCGGGGGCCGACCCGGGGTCGCAGCACGTCGGGAGAGAGGGATTCCCTGACCTATGAGCACGAGTGCGAACGGCGGTCTCGGGGGCGCGGAGGCCGGTAACGGTCACGCCGCCTTGACCAGCTCGAGGTCGACCGAAGTCAGCAAGCTCGACCGGGTCGTCATCCGGTTCGCCGGTGACTCGGGCGACGGCATGCAGCTGACGGGCGACCGGTTCACGTCCGAGGCCGCGGCCTTCGGCAACGACCTGTCGACGATGCCGAACTTCCCCGCCGAGATCCGCGCGCCACAAGGCACGATCCCGGGCGTCTCGTCGTTCCAGGTGCACTTCGCCGACTACGACATCCTCACGCCCGGCGACCGGCCCGACGTGCTGGTGGCCATGAACCCCGCGGCGCTGAAGGCGAACCTGCGCGACGTCCCGCAGGGCGGCACGATCATCCTCAACACCGACGAGTTCTCCAAGCGCAACCTCGTGAAGGTCGGGTACGACAACGACCCGCTCGACGACGACACGCTGTCGGCCTTCCAGGTCCACCGGGTCGCCATGTCGACCCTGACGCAGGGCGCGCTCGCCGACACCGGCCTCGGCAAGAAGGACGCCGAGCGGTGCAAGAACATGTTCGCGCTCGGGCTGCTGTCGTGGATGTACCACCGGCCGACCGAGGGCACGGAGCGGTTCCTGCGCGAGAAGTTCGCGAAGAAGCCGGACATCGCCGAGGCCAACATCCTGGCCTTCCGCGCGGGCTGGAACTACGGCGAGACCACCGAGTCGTTCGCCACGACGTTCGAGGTCGCGCCGGCAAAGCTCGACCAGGGCACCTACCGGCAGATCACCGGCAACACGGCGCTGGCGTACGGGATCGTGGCGGCCGGGCAGCAGTCCGGGCTGCAGATCCTGCTGGGCACCTACCCGATCACCCCGGCGTCGGACGTCCTCCACGAGCTGTCCAAGCACAAGAACTTCGGCATCATCACGTTCCAGGCCGAGGACGAGATCGCCGGCATCGGCGCGGCGCTGGGCGCCTCGTACGGCGGCGCGCTGGGCGTGACCTCGACCTCCGGCCCCGGCATCGCGCTGAAGTCGGAGACCATCGGCCTCGGCGTGATGACGGAGCTGCCGCTCGTGGTCATCGACGTGCAGCGCGGCGGCCCGTCCACGGGCCTGCCGACCAAGACCGAGCAGGCCGACCTGCTGCAGGCGATGTTCGGCCGCAACGGCGAGTCGCCCGTGCCGATCATCGCGCCCCTGTCGCCCGCCGACTGCTTCGACGCGGCGCTGGAGGCCACGCGGATCGCGCTGAAGTACCGCACGCCGGTGCTGCTGCTGTCCGACGGCGCGATCGCCAACGGCTCCGAGCCGTGGCTCGTCCCCGACGTCGAGGACCTGCCGGACCTGCGCGTCGAGTTCGCCACGGAACCCAACGCCACCAACGACTCCGGTGAGTTCTGGCCGTACGTGCGCGACCCGGAGACGCTGGCGCGCGCGTGGGCCGTGCCGGGCACGCCGGGGCTGCAGCACCGCATCGGCGGCCTCGAGAAGGCCGACGGCACCGGGCACATCTCCTACGACCCGGACAACCACGACAAGATGGTGCGGCTGCGCCAGGCCAAGATCGACGGCATCGACGTGCCCGACCTGGTGGTCGACGACCCGTCGGGCGGCAAGGCGCGCGTGCTCGCGCTCGGCTGGGGCTCGTCCTACGGCCCGATCGGCGCGGCCTGCCGGCGCGTGCGGAAGCTGGGCATGCCGATCGCGCAGGCGCACCTGCGTCACCTCAACCCGCTGCCCGCGAACCTGGGCGAGGTGCTCCGGTCCTACGACAAGGTCGTGGTGCCGGAGATGAACCTGGGCCAGCTCGCGCTGCTGCTGCGCGGCAAGTTCCTGGTGGACGTGCACTCGTACACCAAGGTGGCGGGGCTGCCGTTCAAGGCCGAAGAGCTGCAGAACGTGTTCGCCGACATCATCACCAGCACCATCCCGGAGGGCGTCAAGTGACCGCCATCGACCTCGGACTGCCGCAGCTCGGCGGTCTGGACCTCGTTCCCACCACCGACGAACCGCAGAAGGCCAAGGACTACAAGTCCGACCAGGAAGTGCGCTGGTGCCCCGGCTGCGGTGACTACGTGGTGCTCAACGCCGTGCAGTCGTTCCTGCCGACGCTGGGCCTCAAGCGCGAGAACATCGTGTTCATCTCGGGCATCGGCTGCTCGTCGCGCTTCCCGTACTACCTCAACACCTACGGCATGCACTCGATCCACGGCCGCGCGCCGTCGATCGCGACCGGCCTGGCCACCACGCGCCCGGACCTGTCGGTGTGGGTCGTCACCGGCGACGGCGACGCGCTGTCCATCGGCGGCAACCACCTGATCCACGCGCTGCGCCGCAACGTGAACATCAAGATCCTGCTGTTCAACAACCGGATCTACGGCCTGACCAAGGGCCAGTACTCGCCGACCTCGGGCCAGGGCATGGTCACCAAGTCGACTCCGATGGGTTCGGTGGACACGCCGTTCAACCCGCTGTCGCTGGCGATCGGCGCCGAGGCGTCGTTCGTGGGCCGCGCGCTGGACTCCGACCGCAAGGGCCTCACCGAAGTCCTCGAGGCGGCGGCCCGCCATCGCGGCTCGGCGATCGTCGAGATCTACCAGAACTGCCCCATCTTCAACGACGGCGCGTTCGACGTCCTGAAGGACAAGGACGAGGCCGCCTCCCGGCTCATCCCGCTGAAGGCGGGCGAGCCGATGCGCTTCGGCGCGGAGGGCGAGTTCGGCGTCCGCCGCGGCGAGTGGGGTGGCCTGGACATCGCCAAGGTGAGCGACATCGGCGAGGACAACCTGGTCGTCCACGACCCGACCATCGCGGACACGTCGTACGCCTTCGCGCTGACCCGCCTGGGCGACCAGAACCTCACGCACGTCCCCACGGGCATCCTGCGCCAGGTCGAGCGCCCGACCTACGACGACGGCGCCCGCGCCCAGGTGGAAGAGGCCCGCGCCGCCCGCAAGCCCGACCTGCAGGGCCTCCTGCGAGGCAAAGACACCTGGACTGTTGTTTAGGCCTCGGTCTGACACGAAAGAAGGCCTTCTCGCACTCGGCGGGGAGGCCTTCTTTCGTTGCTGGGTAAGACTTAACTCAACCACGCTGCGAGATCGCGCCGGTTTCTTCCCGCCCGGTGTGGGCGGCCCCGGGCCGACCATGTCGGGTGGGAAGGAGCCGGCTCAAAGGCGATCTCGCCCGCGGCGGCGGAGCCGACGCCAAAAATACAGCCGAAGGCAGATCAGGAAAGCGGCCGGAACCCCACTCGTTCAGCATCGGCCGAAGTGCGAAACCACACCTCGGCGACCATGCGGGGGAACTGCGGCGATTCCTCAGTGCAGTAACGGAGCGCCGTGACGCTGGCCTTGACCGCGAAGGCGTCCGAGGGGCGGCCGCCGCCGGGGCGGGGCATGGCGGAGCCGGGGCCGAAGGGGCCGGGAGGCACGGAGTCCTCGCCGGTGTCGCGGGCCGGGGGCGGTTCGGGGGCGGCCATGGCGGCAACCTGGTTGGGCTGCACCGACGGCTCGAACAGCGAACCGCTGTGCGCGCCCGTGAGGTCGGGCTCGCGGCGTTCGACGGGGCGCATCGACGGCTGGATCGGCCGCGGCGCCTCGAAGCCGCCGCGTGGGGACTCGCGGGGCTGGCGCTTGGGCAGGCCGCCGGGCTCTAGAGATTCCTCTGTGGACTCTTCGGACTCCTCCACCGTGGTCGCCTGCTTCGCCATGGCCGGAGCCGGCGTGAGGTGCTCAGTGGACTCGGGCTCGTCGAGGTAGTCACCACCCGGCGTGTCCTCGAAGGGCGAACGCTCCGGCAGTTCCTTCGAGAACCAGTCCGATTCGGACTGTTCCGCCGCGGGCGCGGGCTGGAACAGCGACACCGGCTCGTCGGAGGGCTCCGGACGGCTCTCGAACGACGAGGGCTCCAGCGTGCTCTCGAAGGGTTCGAGCTTGCTCTCGAACGGTTCCACCGCGCGGTGGTAGCCGCTGGCGAGGTCCTCGTCCTCGAGATCGGCCGCGTGGCGGTAATCGCTGTCCGGCTCGCGCGAGACCGGGCTGAGGTACTCCGTCGCGGCCGCGCGGTAGACGTCGCCACTGTCCACGGAGGACGCCAGGGCCGGCTCGTCCGGTTCGGGCGAAGCGCCCGGCTCCTGCGCGGTGCGGTACTCGGCGTCGTACTCCGCCTCCGGGTCGAACCCGGCGGGCGGCGCCGCGGCGATCAGCTCGGTGGGCGCGTGCTCACGCTCGTCGCGGGCCCACGCCGGCTCGCTGTCGGGTTCCGCGAAGTCGGACGTGAACGCTGGTTCCGAAGCCACGGGAGCGTCCACCGGCGGCAGCACCGACGTCCGGCTGGACGCGGCGGCCAGCGCGGCCGCGTTGGCCGGCGTGCGCGCGTTCTCGGTGTGCGCCGACGCCAGCGCCTCTTCCAGCTCACGGATGCGCTTGCGCGCAGGCACCACGAGGACCAACCAGGCCACGAGCGCGCCGACGAAGAACGCCAACAGGCTCCACAGCCAGACTTGTCCGAAAATGGACATCTTCTCTGCCCCTTTTAATGCGTCCGCGCGACCAGGTAGTCGGCGACCGACTCGCAAGCGTCGCGCGCAGGGGAAGCGGGCAGCGCGGCGAGCTCGGCACGTGCCCGCGAAGCGTAGTCGGAAAGGGTGACGCGCGCGCGTTCGAGTCCACTCGAGCGGCGCAGCAGCTCCAGAGCTTCGGCGACCACCTCGTCCTCGGCGATCGGGCCGGCTAGCAGCTCCACGAGCCGCGGGTCGGTGTCCGGGTCGGCCAGCGCGTAGAGCATGGGCAGCGTGCGAACGCCTTCGCGCAGGTCCGTGCCCTGCGCCTTGCCCAGCTCGTCGGACGGCGACGCGATGTCGATGATGTCGTCGGAGATCTGGAACGCCGTGCCGATGATTTCGCCGAACCGGCGCAACGCCTGGATGTACCCCTCGGGGGCGCCGGACATCATGCCGCCGAACCGCCCGGACGTCGCGATCAGCGAGCCGGTCTTCTGCGCGATGACGGTGAGGTAGTGCTCCACGGGGTCGTCACCGGGGCCGGGGCCGACCGTCTCGCGCATCTGGCCGGTCACGAGCTCGCCGAACGTTTCGGCGATGATGCGCGCCGCGTCCGTCCCGAGGTCGGCGACCAGGCGCGAGGCGTGGGCGAAGAGGAAGTCGCCGGTCAGGATCGCGACGGTGTTGTCCCAGCGCGCGTTGACGCTCTCCGCGCCGCGCCGCATGGTCGCCTCGTCCATCACGTCGTCGTGGTACAGCGTCGCCAGGTGCACCAGCTCCACCGCGGCGGCCGCGATGAGCACGTGGTCATCCTGGCGGGGCCCGAACTGCGCCGACAGCAGGGTGAACAGGGGCCGGAAACGTTTGCCCCCCGCCTCGACCAGGTGCAACGCCGCGTCGTGCACCGCCTGCACATCGCTCTTCACGACGTCCCGCAGCATCGCCTCGACGTCCGCCAGCCCGCCGGCGATCGCCCTCAGCAGCTTCTCGTCCTCGATCTGCAGCCCGACGGTCGCGCGGAGGTCCTCGACGGCGCCATCCCGCGCAGCGGTGGCTCCCGCCCCCGGGGGTGGTGAAGACACAGACACGTCGGCTCCGCTCTCTCATGCGCCGGTCGGGTTATCCGGCTTTCAGAGTAGTGGCTACCCCTGGTACGCCGTTTACCCGCTGTCCAGGGGAAACGGTGACGAACATGACACCGAGGGGCAACCCGGTCCCAGAAGTCAAGCCCGGGCCCCGAACGGGTTGATCCCCCGGCACGGACGAGTGATCAACGCCCGGCAGCGCAACGGGCGAAACGGGCGCGCGGATATTCACTCAGTGGGAGTTCGCCGGCGCGGTCCGTGCGGCTTGAGTGCAGGGAGGTCAGGACATGCTGAAGAACGTGAAGACGGGGCTCGTCGCGGCGGTGGTGATGGCGGGGAGCGTGGTGGCCGGCGGCGTGGCGCACGCGCAGACGCCCGCGGGCGCGGCTGACCTCGGGGAGGCGAGCTTCACCAAGGGCTCCACCACGGTGACCGTGCCGACGCTGGCGCCGTGTGCGGTGGAGGGCCCGACCAGCGCGTCGACGGGCTCGCTGAGCAAAACGGGCCTGAGCTGGGGCGGCGGCACGTCGTCCTGCACGACGACGGTGGTCGACCCCGACAACGACACCACCAGCACCAAGTCGACGGCCACGGGCAAGAACTTCGAGCTCTCGGCCCTCGTCAGCGCCGGCGGGCCGCGCATCCGGCTGTCGAGCTACACCGTCACGTGCGACGCCGTGCAGCGGCAGACGAGCGCCAACTGGACCTTCAGCGGCCTGGCCGGCATCACCGGCCCGCCATCCCCGGTGCCGGCGGGCTACACGAAGCCGATCACGAAGGCCGGGGGCACCGTGCTGGCCAACGCGGTGTTCAACACCCAGACCCTCCCCGGCGACGGCAGCATCAGTCTCACCATGCTGCGCATCGACTTCCTCCCGACCTCGGGCATCACCGGCTCGGTGACGGTCGGCCGTACAGCCTGCTCCCCCACGCCGTAATCAAGAGACCGTGAAGGGCACCTTGAGGGAGTTCCTCAAGGTGCCCTTCACTGCGTTCAGGCCAACAAAGCGGCACGGAGTTCGGAGTCACGCAGCAGGTCGAGCAGAGAGGCGTCCGAGAAGATGCGCGGGGCGCCTGGCAGCAGAGCCTGGCGGAGCATGGCGTGCAGGACGTCGGCGTGGGGCTGGTCGCGCAGGGTCCAGATGGCGCGGCGGCGGGTCTCGGCGGAGCCGTTCCACCAGTGGAACACCAGCGCCGCCACCTGGTCCACGGCGGCGGCGCGCCCGCGTTCCAGCAGGGGCCGGTTCAGGCCGCACACCTCGATCGTCGCGCGGCCCTTGTCGGTCAACGCGCGGTAGGTGCCGATGGACAGCACCAGGAAGAGGTGATCGAGCGGGTCTTCGGCCGTCGGGTCGATCAGCAGTGGCTGTCCCGACGCGTCGAGCGGAAACCGGTCGCGCTTGTGGTGGCTGTTGCAGTACTCGCACGCCAGCAGGTGATTCAGCCAGTCGAACGCGCGATGCGGCGCCCGCGCCACCGGTTCGAAATGGTCCACAGTGGACCCGAGACCATCGCCGCAGTACATGCAGTAGCCGCGGCCCGAGGCCATCAGCGCCAGCTGCGAGCGGATCGACCGGCGGGCCCCGCGCGCGGAAGTCCACAAGCGACGCGCGGTTTTGTTGTCCCCTGCGGGAATCCGCGCGGTCAGCCGCACCAGCTCAGCGGACACAGTCAACGGCAGCGCCACCCGGCGCAGCGCGATCACCGTTCGTCGAAGTGGCGCGTGGCGTCGTCGACGCGGCTGGGCGGTGAGCTGCTCAGGCGGTCGCGCAGCTGCTCCCACTCGCGCAGGCCGTTGGCGTCCGCCTGGCCCGTGGCAACGAGCAGCTCCAGCTCGGCCAGGTGCTCACGCAGCTCCACGGCCCGCGGCGAGTACGGTGTGTCGAGCCCGAACAGGTCCGACAGCACGGCGTCGTCGCCGCTGCCGTAGACCACGCGCTGGTACAGCTCGTCGGTCACCACGCGCGGCGGCTCCTGCTCGTCCGGCCCCGGCAGGCGGATCAGGCCACCCGGATCAGCGGCCTGGCACACATAGGGGCTGTGCGTGCTCACCACGAACTGGATCCGCGGGAAGTGCGCCTTCAGCCACGGCCCGATGCGCTTCTGCCACGACACGTGCAGGTGCGCGTCGACCTCGTCGATCAGCACCACGCCCGACGCGTCGATGCCCAGCCCCGCGTCCGCGAGCTGCCGCACCAGGTCGACGACGAGCGCCGTGACCGTGCGGTACCCGTCGCTCATCTCCCGCAGAGGGAACCGGTCGCCGCGGTAGGAGACCCAGAGGCCGTCGGAGTCGACGTCGCGCACGCGGTAGCCGTCGGGCAGCAGGCCGTCCCCCAGTAGTTCCAGCACGGAGTCCTTCAGCTCGCGCGCGCCCGCCTTGCCCTCCAGCGCGCGCAGGTGCTGGTTGATCAGCCACGCCACGCCCTCGGCCAGCGAAGCGTCCTCGCTGAACAGGCTCGCCACCCGCGCGAACTCGCCGCGCATCAGCGACTGCGCCTCCGGCGCTCCCCCGGCCAGCCGCCGGAACGGCCCGTAGCCGGCACAGAACGCCGGCCCCTCGCCCACCACGTCGACGTCGATCGAACTGCCTTCAGCGACCAGGCTCTCGGCGAACGGCGGCTGCACGAGCGCCTGCGCCAGCGCGCGCAGGAACGTCGTCTTGCCCGACCCGTTGCGCCCGGCCAGCACCGTCCAGCCCGGCCCCGGCAGCTTCAGGTCCACCGTGCGGGCACCACGGAACCCCAGGACGTCCGTGATCCGCACCCGCTCGATGTGCATGTGAAAAAGCATATCTGCCCGGACAAGCAGAAGGCCGCTGTGCTTTTGGCGTCGGCTCCGCCGCCGCGTGCGAGATCGCCTTTAAGCCGGCTTTTTCCTGCCCGACATGGTCGGCCCCGGGGGCCGCCCACATCGGGCAGGAAGAAACCGGCGCGATCTCGCGGAGTGGTTCAGAACCCTACGAAGCAAAACCACCCGAACTGGCCCAGCTCAGAGCGAACGAAGGCACCAGGCCCAGCACCAGCGTCACCACCACGCCGAGCGTGATGGCCGCCGTGGTGAAGCCGCCCGGGATGGCGACGGTCGGGCCGTCGGCCGCGGGCTCGGAGAAGTACATCAGCACGATCACGCGCAGGTAGAAGAACGCGGCCACCGCGCTGAACACGAGCGCGATCACCACCAGCGGAGCCATGCCGTCCGACAAGGCCGCGGAGAACACCACGAACTTGCCCACGAACCCACTGGTCAGCGGAATGCCGGCCAACGCCAGCAGCAAGAACGTGAACACCCCGGCCAGTACGGGCGACCGTTTCGCCAGCCCCGCCCAGGCAGACAGGTGCGTCGCCTCACCGCTGGAGTCGCGGACCAGGCTGATCACGCCGAACGCGGCGAGCGTGGTGAAGCCGTAGGCGAGCAGGTAGAACAGCGTGCTCGACAGGCCGTCCTCGGTCATCGCGATCGCGCCGACGAGCAGGAAGCCCGCGTGGGCGATCGAGGAGTACGCGATCATGCGCTTCACGTCGGTCTGCGTGAGGCCGAGGATCGCGCCGATCGCCATCGAGATGATCGCGACGGCCCACAGGACCCCGCGCCACTCCCAGCTCGTGGAAGAGAACGCGACCGACAACACGCGCAGGATGGCGCCGAACGCGGCGACCTTCGTGCACGCCGCCATGAAGCCCGTGACCGGAGTCGGCGCGCCCTGGTAGACGTCCGGCGTCCAGGTGTGGAACGGGCCGACCGAACCCTTGAACAGCAGACCCACCACCAGCAGGCCGAGGCCCGCGAACAGCAGCGTGTCGGAACGGTCCGAGCCGGCCGCGGCGTTGGCGATGTCGGCGAGCTTCACGGAGTTCGCGTAGCCGTAGAGCAGCGCGAGGCCGTAGAGGAAAAACGCCGAGGAGAACGCGCCGAGCAGGAAGTACTTGACCGCCGACTCCTGCGAGATGAGCCGGCGCCGCCGGGCCAGGCCGCACATGAGGTACAGCGGGAGGCTCAGCACCTCGAGCGCGATGAACATCGTGAGCAGGTCGTTGGCCGCGGTGAAGGCCATCATGCCGCCGAGCGCGAAGAGCGTGAGCGGGAAGACCTCGGTCTGCGACGTCACCGTCCCGACCGCTTGCGCGCGGTCCTGCACGGTGCCGGGGCTGATCGCGGCCTGCGCCACGAACGCGCCGCCGGGCTCCACCTTGCGGTCGGCGATGAGGAACACCGCGCCGAGCCCCAGCAGGAGCAGGGTGCCCCAGAGGAACAGCGACGGCTGGTCCACCGAGATCGCACCGGCGAATGTGGTCACGCCCGCCTTCGTCGACGACGAGCCGGTGACGTACTTGATCAGGGCGACGCCGGCCGCGACGATCGCGGCCAGGGTCACGAAGACCTGCGCGTGCCAGCGGGAAGCCTTCGGCGCGAACGCCTCCACCAGCACGCTGACGCACGCGACGCCGAAGATGATCAGCAACGGCAGCACGGCCGCGTAGTCGACCGAAGGTGTCGCCACCTGGGCCGACGGAGCCTGGGAGAGAACAGGCCCAATGAGACTGTCGAGCACGGTTTACTTGCCTCCCTGCACGGCAGACAGCGTCGCCTGCACCGACGGGGTGATCGTGTCGAGCACCGGCTTGGGGTAGAAACCCAGGCCGATGATCAGGATGACCATCGGGGCCAGGATCGCGATCTCCCGCCCGCCGAGGTCCTTGATGGCCTTCTTGGCCCCGAGCTCCGGCGCCATCGCCGTGCCCGGGCCGCCGCCCACGCCGATGAGCGCGTCACCGCGCACCGGGCCCTGCATGATCCGCTGGTAGAGCCACAGCACGTAGGCCGCGGCGAGCACCATGCCGACCGTCGCGATGATCGTGTACACCGGCTGGGTCACGAACGAGCCGATGAGCACCAGGAACTCGCTCACGAACGAGTTGGTGCCCGGCAGCGACAGCGCGGACAGACCGGCGATCAGCAGCATCCCGCCGAGCAGCGGGGTCACCTTCGCCATGCCGCCGTAGTCGGAGATCCGCGTGGACCCGCCGCGCATCACGATCAGGCCGATCACCACGATGAGCATCCCGGTCGAGAGGCTGTGGTTCAGCATGTACGACACCGAGCCGATCATCGCCTGCTCGTTGAAGGCGAAGATGCCCAGCGAGATGAACCCGAAGTGGGCGATCGAGACGTAGGCGATGAACCGTTTCATGTCGCTCTGCCCGGCAGCGAGGATCGAGCCGTAGATCACGCCGATCACCGAGAGCACCAGCACCAGTGGCGCGAGCGCTTTGCTCGCCTCGGGAAACATCGGCAGGCAGTAGCGCAGGAAGCCGAACGTGCCGACCTTGTCCAGCACACCCACCAGCAGCACCGCGACGCCGATCGGGGCCTGGCTCGCGGCGTCCGGTAGCCAGGTGTGGAACGGCACCAGTGGCGCCTTGATCGCGAACGCGAGGAAGAAGCCGAGGAACAGCCAGATCTGCGTGCCCGTCGGGGCGTCGCGCACGACCGTGACCAGCGTGGCCCAGTCGAACGTGCCCTTGCCGAGCTTGTCCGACGCCAGCGAGTACGCGCCGATCGCCGAGGCCAGCATGATCAGGCCGCCGAGGAACGAGTAGAGGAAGAACTTCACGGCCGCGTACTGCCGGTTCGCGCCGCCGTAGCCGCCGATCAGGAAGTACATCGGGATCAGCATGATCTCGAACAGCACGTAGAAGAGGAACACGTCGGTCGCCGCGAAGACGCCGATCGTGATCGCTTCCTGCAGCAGGATCAGCGACAGGAACCCGCCGGCGCTGCGGCCGGCCGGGAGCTTGTCGGTGAGCCCGAGCGCGCCCACGACGATCGGCACCAGCAGGGCGATCACCGCGATCATGATCAGCGAGATGCCGTCGGTGCCGAACGAGATGTGGATGCCGAAGGTGGGGATCCAGTCCATCGAGGTGGCCTGCTGGATCCGCGCGCCTGAGGGCGAGTAGCTCGCCCAGAACGGGATGATCAGCAGGAACTCCACAATGGACACGACGAGCGCGGTCGCGATCGCGGCCCGGTCGTTCCCCTTGAGGAACGCCAGCACCAGCGAGCCGACCAGCGGCAGCAGGATGAGCGCCAGGAGCCAAGTCATGTCAGGAGAACCTCACCAGCAGAAGGGCCGCCAGAAGCAGGAACGTGCCGCCGAGCATGGACAGCGCGTACGACCGGACGAACCCGGTCTGCATGCGCCTCAGCCGGCCGGACCCGCCGCCGAGGGCCGCGGCGAGGCCGTTGACCGCCCCGTCGACCCCGCGGTTGTCGACGTACACCAGCGCCCGCGCGAGCCAGGTGCCCGGGCGGGCGACCAGCGTCTCGTTGAGGGCGTTGCCGTACAGGTCCTTGCGAGCCGCCCGGACGACCCAGGAGACGTTTTGCGGGCGCTCGACCGGGATGTCGCGGCCGGGCCGGAAGATCCAGATCGCGAGCAGCGCGCCGATCAGGGCGAGCGCGAGGGTGAGCCACGGGATCGCCGCCGCCGAGATCGGGGCGTGCTCGGCCTCGTGGAACGCGCCGACAGTGGGGGCCAGCCAGTTCTCGAACCGGTCGCCGATCGCGAAGAACGCACCGGAGCCGACCGACCCGATCGCCAGGATCGCCATGGGGATCCACATGATCGGCTTGGACTCGTGGGGGTGGAAGTCGCGCCCGTCGGAGCTCTTGATCTCCTTCCAGCGTGACTTGCCGAAGAAGGTCATCATCATCAGGCGCGTCATGTAGAACGCGGTGAGCCCGGCGCCGATGATGCCGGCGAGGCCGAACACCCAGCCGCGCCATCCTTCCTGGCCGAACGCGGCTTCGATGATCGCGTCCTTGGTGTAGTAGCCCGCGAGGAACGGGAAGCCGATCAGCGCGAGGTATCCGAGGCCGAAGGTGACGAACGTGATCGGCATCTTCTTGGCGAGGCCGCCGAACTTGCGCATGTCGACCTCGTCGTTCATGCCGTGCATGACCGAACCGGCCCCGAGGAAGAGCCCGGCCTTGAAGAAGCCGTGGGCCACGAGGTGCATGATGCCCAGCGCGTAGATGCCCGGCCCGAGGCCGACCGCCAGCATCATGTAGCCGATCTGGCTGACGGTGGAGTAGGCGAGCACCTTCTTGATGTCGTCGTAGGCACAGCCGACGATGCACCCGATCAGCAGCGTGACCGCGCCGACGAGCGTGACTACGAGGCGGCCGTCCGGCGTCGCGGAGAAGATCACGTTGGAGCGGGCGACGAGGTAGACGCCCGCGGTGACCATCGTTGCCGCGTGGATCAGGGCCGAAACCGGGGTCGGGCCCTCCATCGCGTCCGGGAGCCAGGCCTGCAGCGGGAACTGGCCCGACTTACCGCAGGCGCCCAGCAGCAGCAGGATCCCGATCGCGGTGATCGCGCCCGGCGGGATCTGGCCGTTGGTCAGGCCCTCGAAGACCTGCGTGTAGCCGGTGGAGCCCGTGTACTTGAACATCAGGAAGATCGCCAGCGCGAGCCCGACGTCACCGACGCGGTTCATCAGGAACGCCTTCTTCGCGGCGGTGGCCGCGGACGGGCGGTTCTGGTACCAGCCGATGAGCAGGTAGGACGCGAGACCCACGCCTTCCCAGCCGAGGTACAGCGTCACGAAGCTGTTGCCCAGCACCAGGATCAGCATCGACGCGACGAAGAGGTTCAGGTACGCGAAGAAGCGGTACCGGCCCTCGTCGTCGGCCATGTAGCCGATCGAGTAGAAGTGGATCAGCATGCCGACGCCGGTGATCAGCAGGACGAACGTCAGCGACAGTGCGTCGATGCGCAGGCCGAAGTCGACCTGCAGCTGACCCGCGGGGATCCACGAGTACAGGTTGACGTTCTCGGTCGCGTTGCCCGCCGTCGAGAAGAACAGGATCACGGCGTAGACGAAGGCCAGGGCAACGGTGGCGGTGCCGAGCAGATGCCCCCAGGCCTTCGCCCGTTTCCCGGCCAACAGGAGGATCAGGGCGCCGAGGGCCGGAAGGGCCACCAGCAGCCACGATGATGCGGTCACGCTCGCCCTCTCAGTACTTCAGCAGGTTGGTGTCGTCGACCGAGGCCGAGCGCCGGGTGCGGAAGATGGCCATGATGATCGCCAGGCCCACCACGACCTCGGCGGCCGCGACCACCATCACGAAGAACGCCATCACCTGGCCGTCGAGCCCGCCGTTGATGCGGGCGAACGTGACCAGGCTGAGGTTCACCGCGTTGAGCATCAGCTCGATGCACATGAACACGACGATCGCGTTGCGGCGGACCAGGACGCCCACGGCGCCGATGGAAAACAGCAACGCCGACAGCAGCAGGTAGTAGCTCGGGGTCACTTTCCTTCCCCTTCTTCCTCGGTGCCCGCGGCAACGCTGTCGCCGCCGACCAGCGCGTGGGCGTCAGGCTTGGGGCCCTCGTCGGCGATGAGCTTGCGCTCGCGCATGAGCTGCAGCGCCGACGTGGACTCGATGATCGCCGAGAGCGACTCCGGCGCGATCGAACCGTCGGGCAGCAGGGCCGGCACGGCGACGGAGTTGGCCGTCGCGAACACACCCGGGCCGGGCAGCGGCGACGGGCGGTCGTGCTCGCCGCGGAAACGCAGCTTCACGAGTTCGCGCTGCGGGAGCTTGCCGCCCTTCTTGTGGCGGTCGGTGAACGCCAGCACCATCGCGCCGAGCGCGGCGGTGATGAGCAGCGCCGACGTGAGCTCGAACGGGAAGAGGTACTGCGTGAAGATGATCCGCCCGAGGCCGCCCGCGCCACCGCCGTTGGCGGCGTACGGATCCAGCGCCGGAGCCGGAGTCACGTTCACCATCGAGCGGAAAACGCCGGCGGCGATCAGCGCGGCGAGCCCGATGCCGAGGATCGTCGCGGCGAACCGCTGCCCGCGCAGGACCTCGACCACGGAGTCGGAGCTCTCGCGGCCGACCAGCATCAGCACGAACAGGAACAACATCATGATCGCGCCGGTGTAGACGATGATCTGCGTGAACCCGAGGAACGGCGCCGACTGCGTCATGTAGAGCGCGCCCAGGCTCAGCATCGTGAGCACCAGCCACAGGGCCGAGTGCACGGCGTTGCGCGAGAAGATCATCCCGAGCGCGCCGAGCAGGGCGAGCGGGCCGAGGATCCAGAACGCGATCGCTTCGCCCACCGTCACGGTGGTCGACGCGGCGGCGGGCGCCTGCGCGAGAACTGCCGCGATCATTGCTTGGCCTCCTGCTGCTGCGCCTTCTCCAGCTCGGGACCGTTCACGTAGTAGTCCTGCTCGTTGTCGCCCAGGCGCATCGGGTGCGGCGGCTGCTCCATGCCGGGCAGCAGCGGGGCGAGCAGGTCTTCCTTGGTGTAGATGAGCCGCTGGCGGTCGTCGTCGGCGAGCTCGTAGAAGTTGATCATCGTCAGGGACCGCGTGGGGCAGGCCTCGATGCACAACCCGCAGCCGATGCAGCGCAGGTAGTTGATCTGGTAGTCCGCGCCGTACCGCTCACCCGGGGAGAAGCGGGCCTCCTCGGTGTTGTTGCCGCCTTCGACGAAGATCGCGTCGGCCGGGCAGGCCCAGGCGCACAGCTCGCAGCCGACGCACTTCTCGAGTCCGTCCGGGTGGCGGTTGAGCTGGTGGCGGCCGTGGTACCGCGGCGCGGCCGGGGCACCGGCCTCCGGGTACTCCTCGGTGGCGACCTTCTTGAACATCATCGCGAAGGTGACGCCGAAACCCTTGATGGGATTCAGGAAGTCAGTTGCCGCCATCTTCTGCCCCTTCCTGTGCTGCGGTGCCGACGGCCGCCGGCTTGCGCCGGGCCGCCCTCGCTTCCGCCTTGGCCAGCGCCTTCTGGCGCGGAGTGCTTTCGGGGACCTTCAGGTCCAGCGGGGGCACGGGGAACCCGCCACCCGTGAGGTCGACGTAGTCGCCTTCCGGCAGCTTCTTGTTCGGCACCGCCAGGCTGATCAGCACGAGCACCACCAGCACGACGCCGACGCCGACGAGGATCTGCGGCCAGCTCCACTGGATGGTCTTGATCGCGACGACCACAAGGATCCAGACCAGGTTGATCGGCACCAGGACCTTCCAGCCCAGGCGCATGAACTGGTCGTATCGCAGCCGCGGCAGCGTGCCGCGCAGCCAGATGAAGCCGAACAGCAGCACGAACAGCTTCGCGAAGAACCAGAGCATCGGCCACCAGTTCTGGTTCAGCGGCGAGTCGTCGCCGACGAACGGGAACCGCCAGCCGCCCAGGAACAGCGTGGTGCAGAACGCCGAGACGATCACCATGTTCACGTACTCGGCGAGGAAGAACATCGCGAACTTCATCGAGCTGTACTCGGTGTGGAAACCGCCGACCAGCTCCGACTCGGCCTCGGGGAGGTCGAAGGGCGCGCGGTTCGTCTCGCCGACCATCGAGATCAGGTAGATCACGAAGCTCGGGATGAGCATGTAGAAGTACCAGCCGTGGGCTTGCGCTTCCACGATCTCGGACGTCTGCAGCGACCCGGAGTAGAGGATCACCGCGACGATCGAGAGGCCCATCGCGATCTCGTAGGAGATCACCTGCGCCGCCGAGCGGAGACCGCCGAGCAGCGGATACGGCGAGCCGGAGGACCAGCCGGCGAGCACGATGCCGTACACGCCGATCGACGAGCACGCGAGGATCACCAGCACGCCGACCGGCAGGTCGACCAGCTGCAGCGTGGTCGTCTGGCCGAAGATCGAGACGACCGGGCCGAACGGGATGGCCGAAAGCGCGATCAGCGCGGGGACCGCGGCCAGCACCGGTGCGAGGAAGTACACCTTGCGGTCGGCGGTGTCCGGGATGATCTGCTCCTTGAACGGGAGCTTGATCGCGTCGGCCAGTGACTGCAGGTACCCGCCGGGGCCCACGCGGTTGGGGCCGGGCCGGTTCTGCATCCGGCCGACCGCCTTGCGCTCCCACACGATCAGGAAGATCGTGAGGATCGGGCCGATCAGCAGGATGACGACCGCCTTGAGCAGGATCAGCCACCACGGGTCGTCCGCGAGCAGGCGAGCGCGTTCTGCGGCGTCCGGCATCTGCGCCAGGAACGGCATGAGCTGCGGGCTCACTGTTCACCTCCGGAGATCTGCACCAGCGCGCCGTGGCCCGCGGCGAGTGCGGCGCGGACGGCGGAGCCGTCGGAGTTGCCCGGGAGCCAGACGACCCCGTCGGGCAGGTCGGCGACCTCGACGGGCAGCGTGATCGAGCCGCGCTCGGTGGACACGCGGACCGCGACGCCGAGGCCTTCGGCGGTCTTCGCCGAGAGCCGGGCCACGGGCTTGCGCTGCGTGCCCTTGAGGTGCGGTTCGTCGTCCTGCAGCGAGCCGTTGTCGATCAGCTGCCGCCAGGTGGCGAGCACGGCCTGGCCGGCGCCCGGCACCGGCGCGGCCTGCGCCCCGGTGGCGATGTGGCCCCAGTTCGTGGTGCCCTGGCCGAGCTTGGCGAAGTCGCCCGCCGCGGCGGCCGGCGTCTGCGTGAACAGGTCCACGTCCATCTCGACGGCGAGGGTGTCGAGCACCCGGCCGTCGGAGAGAGCCCCGGTGCCTTCCACCGTGATGTCGAACGGGCGGCGGCGGCCTTCCCAGTTGAGGTAGCTGCCCGCCTTCTCGACCGACGGCGCGATCGGCAGGACCACGTCGGCCCGCTCGGTGACCTCGCTCGCCCGCAGCTCCAGGCTGACAACGAAGCCGGCGTTGTCGAGCGCGCGCCGGGCCAGGTCCGGGTCGGGCAGGTCGTTGGGGTCGAGCCCGCCGACGACCAGGCCGTCGAGGCCGCCGCCGGAAGCGGCTTCCAGGATGCCCGTGGTGTCGCGGCCGGGCTCTGCCGGAAGCGCGGTGCCCCAGTGCTTTTCGACCTCGGCGCGGGCCGCGTCGTCGGAGACGGAACGGCCGCCCGGCAGCAGCGTCGGCGTGCAACCGGCGGCCAGCGCGCCGCGTTCGCCCGCCCGGCGCGGGATCCACGCGAGGCGCGCGCCCGTGCGCTCGACCAGCGCCCGCAGCGAGGAGAGCAGGCCCGGCACCTCGGCGGCACGCTCGCCGACGAGGATCACCGCGTTGCCGCCGGCCAGGGCGGAGTCGAGGTCCGGCGCGTGCTGCGCGATGCCGTCGACCGCGGCGGCTTCGCCACCCGGCACGCAGGCGAGCAGCTCACCGAAGGTCTTGCGCACCGACGAGGTGGTCCACTGTCCCAAGTGGACGACGCGGGTGCGGTTCTTGCGGGCCGCCTTGCGCAGCCGCAGGAACACGATCGGCGCCTCGTCCTCGGGCTCGAAGGCCACGCACAGGACCGTGCGGGCCCGCTCGATCTCGCCGAAGGTCACGCCGGTCTCCGGCGTGGTGGCCACGACCGACGAGGTGAGGAACGCCAGCTCCTCGGCCGAGTGCGCGCGGGCGCGGAAGTCGATGTCGTTGGTGCGCAAGGCGAGCCGGGCGAACTTCGAGTACGCGTAGGCGTCCTCGACGGTCAGCCGGCCCCCGGTGAGCACCCCGACGCCCTTGCCGTTCCTGGCCTTCGCCAGCCCGGCGGCCGCGGTGCGCAGCGCGTCGGTCCAGGAGGCCTCCTCCAGCTCGCCGGCCTCGTTGCGGACCAGCGGGCGGCGGATGCGGTCGTCGGCCTGCACGTAACGGAACCCGAAGCGGCCCTTGTCGCAGAGCCACTCTTCGTTGACCTCGGGGTCGTCGCCCGCGAGCTTGCGCTGCACCTTGCCGCGGCGGAAGTCGGTGCGCTCCGCGCAGCCCGAGGAGCAGTGCTCGCACACGCTCGGCGAGGACACCAGGTCGAACGGACGCGACCGGAACCGGTACGCGGCGCTGGTGAGCGCACCGACCGGGCAGATCTGGATGACGTTGCCGGAGAAGTAGCTCTGGAACGGCTGGCCGCTGGTGGTGCGCGAGGCCAGGTCCAGCACGTCGGCCGTCTCGGCGGTGCCGATCTGCTGGTGGGCGCCGCGTTCGAGGAGCTCGATGAACGGGTCGCCCGCCACCTGCGCGGAGAACCGCGTGCAGCGCTGGCAGAGCACGCAGCGCTCGCGGTCCAGCAGCACCTGCGTGGAAATCGGCAGCGGCTTCGGGAACGTGCGCTTCGTGTCCACGAACCGCGACTCCGTGCGGCCGTGCGCCAGCGCCTGGTTCTGCAGCGGGCACTCACCGCCCTTGTCGCAGATCGGGCAGTCGAGCGGGTGGTTGATGAGCAGCAGCTCCATCACGCCCTGCTGCGCCTTGTCGGCGACGGGCGAGGTGAGCTGCGTCTTCACGACCATGCCGTCGGCGACCGTCATCGTGCAGGAGGCCTGCGGCTTCGGCATCGGCCGGCCGCCCATCTCCACCTCGACGAGGCACTGGCGGCAGGCGCCGGCCGGGTCGAGCAGCGGGTGGTCGCAGAAGCGCGGGATGACCGTGCCGAGCCGCTCGGCGGTGCGGATCAGCAGCTCGCCCTTGGGCGCGATGACCTCTTCACCGTCAATGGTCAGCTTCACGTGGCCTTCGGGGACCGGGGTCTCCGTGGTCGCGGGCTTGTCGGGCGCGATCGTCATGCCTGAGCTCCCACCAATTCGGGCTGGGCGGCCTTGTTCTTTTCGCACAGCGCGAGGAACTCCTCGCGGAAGTACTTGATCCCGCTCTGGATCGGCGACACGGCGCCGTCACCCAGGGCGCAGAACGAGCGGCCGAGGATGTTGTCGCAGACGTCCAGCAGCGTGTCGATGTCCTCGGCGGTGCCGTGGCCCTCGACCATGCGCTCCAGGATCTGCGCGAGCCAGTACGTGCCTTCGCGGCACGGCGTGCACTTGCCACAGGACTCGTGCTCGTAGAACTCGGTCCACTTCATCACGGCCCACGGCACGGACACGGTCTCGTTGAAGACCTGCACCGCGGTGGTGCCGAGCATCGAGCCGGCCTCGGCCGCGCCCTCGAAGTCGAGCGGCACGTCGAGGTGCTCGGCGGTGAACATCGGCGTGGACGAGCCACCCGGCGTCCAGAACTTCAGCGGGATGCCGTCCTTCATGCCGCCGGCGAGCTCCAGCAGCTCGCGCAGCGTGGTGCCGAGCGGGCACTCGTACTGGCCGGGCTTCTCGACGTGGCCGGAGATCGAGTAGATCTTCGGACCGGGCGACTTCTCGCGGCCCATCTCGCGGAACCAGTCGGAGCCCGCGTTGATGATGAACGGCGCGCTCGCGATGGTCTCCACGTTGTTCACCGTGGTCGGCGCGGCGTAGAGACCGGCGGCCGCGGGGAACGGCGGCTTGAGGCGCGGCTGGCCGCGGCGGCCTTCCAGCGAGTCGAGCAGCGCTGTCTCCTCGCCGCAGATGTACGCGCCGGCGCCGGCGTGCACGGTCAGCTCGAGGTCGTAGCCGGTGCCGAAGATGTTCTTGCCGAGGTAGCCCTTGGCGTACGCCTCGCGCGCGGCCGCGTTGAGCCGGCGGATGCAGTGCAGGGCCTCACCGCGCACGTAGATGAAGCAGTGGTTCGACCGCATCGCGTACGAGGCGATGATGCAGCCCTCGATGAGCGAGTGCGGGTCGGCCATCATCAGCGGGATGTCCTTGCACGTGCCCGGCTCGCCCTCGTCGGCGTTGATCACCAGGTAGTGCGGCTTGTCGAAGTTCGGCGGCATGAATGACCACTTCACGCCGGCCGGGAACCCCGCGCCGCCGCGGCCGCGCAGGCCGGAGTCCTTGACGACCTGCACCAGCTGCTCGGGCGTGCCGGCAAGTGCCTTGCTCGCGGCCGTGTAGCCCTCGAGCTGCTCGTAGGTTTCGATGCGCCAGGAGTTCGGCGACAGCCAGCGCTTCGTGAGGACCGGAGTAATGGGATCGGGCATTACTTCTTCTCCAACTCAGGCAGCGGAACGTCCTGCGTCGCCGGCGCGGTCCAGCCGCGATCGGCCGCGATCTGCGCGCCCCGCAGGGTTTCGACGGCCTGCGACGGCCCGTCGACGTCCCCGCGGTAAGTCTGCTCGTCCTCCGGGAAGAACCCGGCCAGCTGCAGCTCCGCGCCCTTGAAGTTCGTCAGCGGCGCGCCGCGCGTGGGGGCCGGCTTCTTGCCCGCCTGCAGCGCGTCGACCAGCGCCACCGCCTTCTCCGGCGTCTGGTTGTCGAAGTACTCGTAGTTGACCTGGATGACCGGGGCGAGGTCGCAGGCCGCGAGGCACTCGGCGTGCTCCAGCGTGATCGAGCCGGGCTCGTTCGGCGTGCCCGCCGTCTCCTCGTGGCCCAGCGGCGCGGCATCGGAACCGAGGTGCGTCTGGAGCTTCTTGTAGATCGCCTCGCCGCCCATCGCCGCGCACAGCGTGTTGGTGCAGACGCTCACCAGGTGTTCACCGCAGGGGCGGCGCTTGTACATGGTGTAGAACGTCGCGACCGCGCTGACCTCGGCGTCGGAGAGGTCGAGGTGCTTGGCGCAGAAGGAAATGCCCTCCTGGCTGACGTACCCCTGCACCGACTGCACGAGGTGCAGCATCGGCAGCAGCGCCGAGCGCGCCACCGGGTAGCGGGCGATGATCTCCTTCGCCCGCGTGTGGGTGTCCTCTTCGAACACGTCCACGGCCGGGTTGTCCGCCAGAATGCCTGCGGCCGCGGCCGGGTCGGGCGCGATGCCGACCACGTCGGTGTCGGCGCCCGCCGCGGCGTGCGTCGTCTTCGCGTCGTGCGGCCCCGGCTCCGGAACTGCCGTCGAGTACGTCATCGGTCCACTCCCCCCATCACCGGGTCGATCGACGCGACCGCGGCGATCACGTCGGCCACCAGCCCGCCCTCGGCCATCGCGGGCATCGACTGCAGGTTCACGAAACTCGGTTCGCGCACGTGCACGCGCAGCGGCCGGGTGCCGCCGTCGGACACCAGGTGCGCCGCGAGCTCACCGCGCGGCGACTCGACCGGCGAGTACACCTGGCCCGGCGGCACGTGGAAGCCCTCGGTGACGAGCTTGAAGTGGTGGATCAGCGACTCCATCGACTGGCCCATGATCTTCTTGACGTGCTCGAGCGAGTTGCCCATGCCGTCGCTGCCGATCGAGAGCTGCGCGGGCCACGCGACCTTCTTGTCCTCGACCATGACCGGGCCCGGTTCGAGCATCTTCAGGACCTGCTTGATGATCCGCAGGCTCTGGTGCATCTCCTCGACGCGGATGAGGTACCGCGCCCAGCAGTCGGCGTCGGTCGAGGTGGGGACGTCGAACTCGATCTCGTCGTAGCGCGAGTAGGGCTCGGTCTTGCGCAGGTCCCACGGCAGGCCCGCCGAACGCAGGATCGGGCCGGTGACGCCGAGCGCGAGGCACGCGTCGACCGGCAGGACACCCACGCCCTTGAGCCGGTTGCGCCAGATCGGCTGACCGGTGAAGAGCTTGTCGTACAAGGGAAGACGGCTGTCCATCACCTTGCAGAACGCGGAGACCTTCTCCTGGAAGTCGGCCGGCATGTCCTGCGCGAGGCCACCGGGGCGGATGAACGCGTGGTTCATGCGCAGCCCGGTCAGGTGCTCCAGCAGGTGCAGCACCTCTTCGCGCTCGCGGAAGCCGAGCGTCATCGCCGTGGTGGCGCCGAGCTCCATGCCGCCGGTGGCGATGTAGACCAGGTGCGAGCCGATGCGGTTGATCTCCAGCAGCATCACGCGCAGCAGCTCCGCGCGCGGCGGGGCCTTGATGCCCAGCAGCTTCTCCACGCCGAGGCAGTAGGCCATCTCCGTGGACAGCGGCGCGAGGTAGTCCATGCGCGTCACGAACGTGACGCCCTGCGTCCAGGTGCGGTATTCGCAGTTCTTCTCGATGCCGGTGTGGAGGTAGCCGATGACCGACCGCAGCTGCGTGACGGTCTCGCCCTCCATCTCCAGCACGAGCCGGAGCACGCCGTGCGTCGACGGGTGCTGCGGGCCCATGTTGATGACCATGCGCTCGTCGTGCTGCGCGTCGGAGACGACGTCGTCCCAGTCGCCGCCGGAGACCGTGTAGACGCGGCCTTCGGTGGTGTCGCGCGAGTCGGCGTATTCGAAGCTCTCGGCGCCTTCGGCGGACGTGTCGGTGCCGGTGGTGACGTCAGAAAGGTTCTCGCTGGTTGTCACGAGTACGACCTCCGCTGGTCCGGCGGCGGAATCTCCGCGCCCTTGTATTCGACCGGGATCCCGCCGAGCGGGTAGTCCTTGCGCTGGGGGTGACCGTCCCAGTCGTCCGGCATGAGGATGCGGGTGAGCGCGGGGTGTCCGTCGTAGACGATGCCGAACATGTCCCAGGTCTCGCGCTCCTGCCAGTCGGCCGTCGGGTAGAGCCCGACGAGCGAGGGCACGTGCGCGTCGTCCACGTCGAGGGTGACCTCGACGCGGATGCGGCGCCGGTAGGTCATCGACGTGAAGTGGTACACGGAGTGCAGGCGCTGCGGCACGTCCACGCCGTAGTCCACGCCGGACACCGAGCTCAGCAGCTCGAAGCGCAGGCCGGTGTCGTCGCGCAGCACGCGGGCCACTTCCAGGAGGTGCTCGCGGTCGACGTAGAAGGTGATCTCGTCGCGGTGGACCGTGGTCTGCAGGATCGCCGCGGCCGGAACCTTGTTGTCCGCCAAGGCCGCGTAGAACTCGTCGGCGAACTCGTCGAACCAGCCGCCGTACGGGCGCTCAGCCGGGGGCGGGCTGTAGGCGGGCAGGCGCACGCCGCCGTAACCGGAGGTGTCACCGCTGCCGGTGACGCCGAACATGCCCTTGCGGGCGCGGCCGGCGACGACGGGCTCCACCGGAGCCGCGGGCGTGGTGCCCTGCGGCTCGAGGCCGGCTTCGGGCCGCTCGGCGCTGGACTGCTCGCCACCGGTCTCGGGCGTCTGAGGAGTTTCGGGGTTCTCGGGCACCGGGCTCACTTCTTCGCGTACTTGATCGACGAGGCGATCAGCTCGGTGCGCGCGCCGCTGGCCGCGCGGATGGCGGCGCGGCGGGCGTTGATCGGCTCGTCCTGGATCTTGGCGTGCAGCTTGAGGATCGCGTCGAGCAGCATCTCGGGACGCGGCGGGCAGCCGGGGAGGTACATGTCGACCGGCACCACGTGGTCGACGCCCTGCACCACGGCGTAGTTGTTGAACATGCCGCCGGAGGAGGCGCACACGCCCATCGCCAGCACCCAGCGCGGCTCGGCCATCTGGTCGTAGATCTGGCGCAGGACGGGAGCCATCTTCTGCGTCACGCGGCCGGCCACGATCATCAGATCGGCCTGGCGCGGGGTGGCGGAGAAGCGCTCCATGCCGAAGCGCGCGATGTCGTAGCGGGAACCGCCGACCGTCATCATCTCGATCGCGCAGCACGCGAGCCCGAAGGTGGCGGGCCACAGCGAGTTCTTGCGCGCCCAGTTGACCAGGCCCTCGAGGCTGGCCAGCAGGATGCCGTTGGGGAGTTTCTCTTCGAGGCCCATGGCTTCAGTTCCAATCCAGGCCGCCGCGCCGCCACACGTAGGCGTACGCGAACCCGACCGTAACGATGAACAGCACGATCTCCACCAGGCCGAACACACCGAGCGCGTTCGCGTTCACGGCGAACGGGTAGAGGAACACCATCTCGATGTCGAACAGGATGAAGAGCATCGCCGTGATGTAGTACGCCACCGGCATCCGGCCGCCGCCGACGAGCGGCTGCGGCGAAGGCTCGATCCCGCATTCGTAGGCCGCGAGCTTCGCCTTGTTGTAGCGGCTGGGGCCGACGAGCGGGCCCAGCAGCACCGACAGGGTGGCGAAACCGAGCGCCAGCACGAACAACAGGACGAGCGGCAGGTACACCTTCAGGCCAGGCGCGGCCGCAGCTCCACTGGGGTCGGCCTGCGCCAGCACGGGCAACATCAGCACGGGGTCTTCGCCATCCTTTCCGCGCCGCTGCGGGTTGCTTCTCGGGTGGTGGTCCGCTTCCTCGTCGGCACCCTAAGGGAGCTGGGTCACACCGCCGAGGGTCAGGGCACCCTTACGGCCCGTGGTTGGACCGCAGGTCGCTTGTGAAATAGTTCACAAGCCACTCGTCGTGGATGTGAAGCGATTCACAAGCATGGGGGGAGTGTAGGACGCGACTCACACGGCCGTCTCTAGGGGCCGTGGTATAAGGCTTACCTAACTTGACCGCACGGCCAGGACGGTGCAGCGCAGGTCGCACTCGCGGGACCAGCGAATAAGGGGTTGATTACCGGTGTAGCCGGGGACAATCCGGACGTGATCTTGTGACGTATCCCACCTGACCGGCTGGGCAACCATTGCTCCAGCCGGGTATTGGCGCACCGGCTCGCGGGACGCCTGCGAGCCGGTGCGGGGTCGTTCGGATGTTGCCCGGGGTGTCGCTCGGGTTGTCGCTTCGGATCAGCGGGGGCTGGGCGTGGCGCGGGCGAGGGCCGCGATGAGGCGGTCGACGCCGTCGCCGCCCTTGGCGTCATAGCAGCCGGAAAGTCCCTTGTACACCAACGGAAGGATCTTGTTGATCCGCAAACCGTACTTGGTGCACACGTGCATGACCTTCGGGTTGCCGATGAGCTTCGCGAAGACGTTTCCGAGGCGGTAGTAGCCGCCCATCAGCTCGCCGACGGCGCGCGGGTAACCCTGCAGCGCGCGCTCGCGCGAAGGGCCTTCGCGGCGGGCGAGCGCCTGCACGACGACCTCCGACGCGAGCTGCGCCGACTCCATCGCGGCGGAGATGCCTTCGCCGTTGAACGGGCTCACCATGCCGCCGGCGTCGCCGAGCAACAGCAGGCCGTCGCGGTAGTGCGGGGTGCGGTTGAAGCCCATGGGGAGGCCGGCGCCGCCGACCTTGCCGATGGCGTTCTCCTCGCGGTAGCCCCATTCCTCGGGCGTGCCGTCGAGCCACTGGCGCAGGAGCGCGCGGTAGTCGGTGTTGCGGAAGGAGGCGGACGTCGAGAGCATGCCGAGCCCGACGTTCACCGTGCCGTCGCCGAGCGGGAACGCCCAGCCGTAGCCCGGCAGGAGCTTCGGGTTGCGCGGGTCCGAGCGGTCCCACAGCTCGAGGTGGCCCTCGATGAACGGGTCGTCGTGGCGCGGGCTCTTGTAGTACCGGCGCACGGCGACGCCCATGGGGCGCTTCTCGTTCTTCTCGATGCCGACGCTTAGCGCGAGCCGCGCGGACACCCCGTCGCACGCCAGCACGAGCGGCGCGCGGTAACTCACCGGCGTCTTCTCGGGGCCGACCTTCGCCTCGACGCCGATCACGCGACCGGACGAGCTGGTGATGGCGTTGGTGACGGTGGTGCGCTCGTACAGGCGCGCGCCGGCCTTGACCGCGGTCTTGGCCAGCAGGTCGTCGAAGTCCTGACGCGTGCGGGCGACGCCGTAGGGCGGGTAGCTGGTGAGGTCGGGCCAGTCGAGCTCGAGCGTGAGGTCGCCGGTGAGAATGCGCAGGCCGCGGCTGTGGACCCAGCCGTTGTCCTCGCTGGTGTCGATGCCCAGGTCGATCAGCTGCTTCACGCCGCGGGGCGTGAGGCCGTCGCCGCAGACCTTCTCGCGCGGGAACTCGGTCTTCTCCAGCAGCAGCACGTCGACCCCCGCGCGCGCGAGGTACGTGGCCGCGGTGGAACCGGCCGGTCCGGCGCCGACCACGATCACTTCGGCGTCGTGGTCCGGGCTGCGGCGGGAGATCGTCATGCTGACGAGTCTACGGAGGGCTTCTTCGCGCGGTGAATGGCGACGACGCCGAATGTGAGGTTCAGCCACTCGACCTCGGTCCACCCGGCGCTCGCGATGATCTCGCCCAGCGCCCGCTGATCGGGCCACGCGAGCATGGATTCGGCCAGGTAGGAGTAGGCCTCGGGGTTCGTCGACGAGCGGCTGCCGACCCAGGTGAGCAGCTTCAGGATGAACCGCCGGTAGAAGAACCGGATGGGCGCGAACGAGGGCGTCGACACCTCACAGATGACCAGCCGGCCGCCGGGCTTGACCACGCGGAGTATTTCGGTGAGCGCGGCCTTGGTGTCGACGAAGTTCCTGAGCGCGAGGGAGATCGTGACGGCGTCGAACGAGTTGTCGGCGAAGGGCAGGTGCAGCGCGTCGGCCGCCACCATCGGCAGCTTCCGGCGCAGCCCCGCGCGCAGCATGCCGAGCGAGAAGTCAGCGGCGACGCAGTAGGCGCCGTTGCGCGCGTACTCGACCGTGGAGACGCCGGTGCCGGCCGCCAGGTCGAGCACCTTCTCACCGGCCTTGGCGTCGAGCACCCGCGCCGTGGTGGTGCGCCAGCGCCGGTCGAACCCGAACGTCATGAACGAGTTGGCCCGGTCGTAACCGGACGCCACACCGTCGAACATGGCGGCGACTTCGTGCGGATCCTTGTCCAGGCTTGCGCGGGGCATGCGTCGAATCTAGACAGTGGTGTGCGGGGTGGGTGCTGAGGGTGGCTCAGCTGCTGGTCAGGTGGCTGAGGTGGGTGGGTTGGGCTCGGGTGGGCGCGGGGTGGGGTGGGCTGTGGGTTGGCCTGCGGTCGCGGGTGCGCGGGGGCGGGGGCCGGTCGATGCGGCTGGCTCGGTGCGAGGGATCCACTCGCCCGCCGCCCGCGGCATGAACGGTCCACTCGCGCCCTGCGATCGGCACGAAAGGTCCACTCGCACCACCAACGCGGCATGAACGGTCCGCTCGCCCCACCGCCCGCGGCACGATCGGTCCCGTCGCACCCTGCCGGCGGCACGAAAGTTCCACTCGCGCAGCCCGAGTTGGCGCAACCGGACCCTCGCGAGAGGACCACTCGCACCCATCCGCACAGCACGAACGGTCCCCTCGTGCCGCACGGATGCCACGAAAGATCCACTCGCCCCACCAACACGGCACGATCGGTCCCCTCGCACGCCAGCCGCGGCACGAAAGGTCCACTCGCGCAGCTCGAGTTGGCGCAACCCGGCCCCTCGCGACAGGACCACTCGCACCCAGCAGACCAGCACGAACGGTCCCCTCGTGCCGCGCGGATGGCACGAAAGATCCACTCACCCCACCAACACGGCGCCGTCGGTCCCGTCGCGCCCGGCCAACGGCACGAACGGCCCACTCGCCGCACCTACGTAGCACGAACGGCCGAATCGCCCCTCCGACACGGCATGATCGGTCCCCGCGCACCCGGCCAACGGCACGAACGGCCCACTCGCGCCACCAACACGGCACCATCGGTCCCCTCGCACGCCGGGCTGCGGCACGAAAGGTCCACTCGCGCAGCTCGAGTTGGCGCAACCCGGCCCCTCGCGACAGGACCACTCGCACCCAGCAGACCAGCACGAACGGTCCCCTCGTGCCGCGCGGATGGCACGAAAGATCCGCTCACGCTCCGCCTGTGGCACGAAAGGTCCGCTCGTGGCCGTCGCGCGGCGCGAAGGGACCCGTCGCGCCGGTCGCGATGCGGTCGGGCCCGGGACTGCCCGAGTGGATTGGTCGGAGTGGACTGCCCCGGGCTGGGCTGGCCCGCGCGGATCAAACCCACCCGACGTCGACCCCACCCGACGTCAACCCACCCGACGTCAGCCGAGAGCGGCGAGCATCCCCCGCACCGACTCCGGCCACGCGAATTCCTCCGCACGGGCCCGAGCGGCAGCGCGGCGGAGGTCTTCGGGGCTGTCCAAGAGCCCCGTGACCGCGGTCGCAAAGGCAGGGGCGTGGTCGTCGACGGCGGCGCCGCAGCCGGGGCGGACGATCTCGCGCAGGGCGGACGACGCGGAGACCACCACGGGGGTGCCGGAGGCGAGGGCTTCGAGGGCGGCCAGCCCGAACGTCTCGTGCGGGCCCGGGGCGAGCGAGACGTCGGCGGTGGCCAGCAAGCGAGCGACCTCGTCGCGGCCGGAGAGGAATCCCAGGAACGTCACGGGGAGGCCGCGGGCGCGGCGCTCCAGCGCGCGTCTTCGAGGCCCGTCGCCGGCGATCACCAGGCGCACGCGGGCGCCGGTCTCCGTGAGCTCGGCGACCGTATCCACGCTGCGCTCCACGTGTTTCTCGGGCGACAAGCGTCCACAGTGGACCAACAGCGCATCCGCGCCATCGGCCAGTGAGTGCCGCCACGAGTCCGAGCGCATCGACGGCGCGAAGGTCGCCAAGTCGACACCCAGGGGGACCCGGCGGACGTTGGGCGCGGAGATCCGGTCGAACTCGGCGCGGGCGAAGGCGGTGGTGCACACGACCGTGTCGTAGCTGGCGGCCATCCGGCGGTTGGCGACGTCGGCGACACCGCGCGCAACCGGCCGCGGCAGAAGAAACTGCTCCAGCAGACGATCTAAACGCTCGTGGGAAATCACCGTGCTGGGAACACCATTGCGGCGAGCCCACGTGCCCATCCCGCGCAGCGTCAGCCGGTCCGAGACCTCCAGGCGATCCGGCGAAAGCCGCCGCAGCACAGACCGCACGCGATGCGGGTCGACCGCCCGGTAGCCGCCCGTGCCGGGGATCCGAGGCGCCGGCAGCGAGTACCGCCGCACGCCCGTGGGCAGCGTCTCCACGGCATAGCGGGTGCCCGGCACGACGAGGGTCACGCGGTGCCCGCTGGCGACGTAGCCCGCGCCGAGGTGGTGCAGGGCGGTCCGCAGCCCTCCCGAGCGCGGCCCGTAGAAGTTCGCCAGCTGGACGATGTGCATCGCTCAGGCCGCGCGCGCGGCCCGGTCCTGCACGGCCTCGTAGTGACCCACCAGCTCCCGGCACACCGCGGGCCACGTCCGGCCCAGCACGACCTTGCGGGCCTTCTCCCCCAGCCGCGCCCGCAGGGCGGCGTCGCGCAGGTCGTCGATGCGCTCGACAAGCGCGCGGCCGAACTCGTCGCGGTCGGCGGGCAGCAGGTACCCCGTGCGGCCGGGCAACACCAAGTCCTTCGGGCCGCCGGCGTCGGGGGCGAGCACCGGCAGGCCGGAGGCCATGGCTTCCTGCACGGCCTGGCAGAACGTCTCGTGCGGTCCCGTGTGGACGAACACGTCGAGGCTCGCGTACGCGACTGACAGCTCGTCACCGTACTTCGCGCCGAGGAAGGCGGCGCCGGGGAGGCGTTCGCGCAGGGAGGGCAGCTCGGGGCCGTCACCGACCACGACCACGCGGATGCCGGGCACGCCGGCCAGTGACACCAGCCGGTCGACTTCCTTCTCCGGCGCCAGCCGGCCGACGAAGCCCACGAGCAGCTCGCCGTTGGGCGCCAGCTCGGCCCGCAGCGCGGGGTCGGCGTGCGACGGCGAGAAGCGGTCGATGTCCACGCCGCGCGCCCAGCGGTGCACGCGGGGCACGCCGTGCAGCCGCAGCTGCTCGACGGAGTCCGACGACGGGGCGAGCGTCCGGTCGGCGCGCGAGTGCACGCGGCGCACCCAGCGCCAGGCAGCGCGCGCGCCGATGCCGAAGCCGTACGACGTGGCGAAACCCGCGATGTCGGTCTGGTAGACGGCGATCGACGGCACCCGCAGGCGGCGCGCCGCGGCCAGGCCGCGCGCGCCCACCACGAAGGGCGAGGCCAGGTGCACCACGTCCGGGCGGAAGCCGCTGAGCGCCGTGAGCACGGTGCGCGTCGGCAGGCCGATCGGCAGGGAGTGCACGCCGGGCACGTCCAGCGCGGGGATGCGGACGACCGGTGCGCCGCGGTAGGACTCGGGCCCTGGTCCCGGCGCCACCACGAGCACGTCGTGGGCGCGGTCGACCAGGTGCTCGACGACCCGCAGCACAGAGTTCGTCACGCCGTTCACCTGGGGCAGGAAACTTTCGGTGACTATGGCGACTCGCACCCGGCCACTGTCGCACCGGCGTGCGCGACCCGGACCAATCCTTCGTGACCGATGGGCCAACGGTGTTCGAACACTCCGAAGCGTTGGCTTCCGAACACAGTCCGTCGACAGATTCGCCACGACATGTCACCTCAAGGTCGTGTCCCGGAAACCAGGACGGCCCAGACTAAGCAGGCATGACCCTCTTGTCCTCCAGGCCGTCGCAGCCCGTGGAGCCGGGGCTGCTCTCGAGGGCTCTCGAGGTGGCCGGCCGGCTGGCCAACGACGCCACCGACGTGATCACCGCGACGGCGGGCCGCGGAGCCCACCCCTCGACCCTGGACTCCCCGTTCGACTGGGTCACCGACACCGACCGCATCCTCGAGCGCCACACCCGCCGGGTGCTGACGGCCGAGTTCCCCGGCATACCCGTGGTCGGCCACGAGTTCGGCGCCGACCACGGCGCCGACGTGGCCGAGTACCGCTGGGTGGTGGACTCCGTCGACGGCACCGCCAACTACGTCGCCGGCGTGCCGTGGTGCGCCTACAGCCTCGCGCTGATCGACGCGTCCGGGCCGGTGGTGGGGGTGGTCGCCGACCCGTACCGCGCCCAGATCTACGCCGCCGCCCGCGGCCGCGGCGCCCGCGCCAACGGCAAGCCCATCCAGCTCGTCGACCGCCGCGTGACGGCCGGCGCCATCGTCTGCACCGAGCTCGCGCGCAAGGGGCCGTGGCCGGGGATGGGCGGCTTCATCGAGCGCGCGGCGGCCGCCCACGCGGGCGTGCGGGTGCTGGGCTCGGCCGCACTGTCGATCGCGCAGGTCGCGCTCGGCCACGCGGCCGCCGCGGTGCTGCACAGCTACCACGAATGGGACGTCGCGGGCTCCGTCGCCATGGCCATCGAGGCCGGCGCGGTGGTGCTGGACAAGCACGGCGAGGACACGACGCTGCCGACGGACGGCCTTCTGGTGGCCGCCCCGGGGGTCGCGGACGAGGTCCTGAGCTGGTGGCAGGAGACGGCGACGGTCGCCACGACCTGATCCGGCGCTCGGGCGGCCGGCTCTCGGTCGTCTGAGCACTGCGCTCGATCAGGCCGCGCAGCGATCACGTCGCCGCGAATTCGGCGCCGGGTGGACACGAAGCCAACACCGCGCGCCTCGGCGGAGCCGCCATAACCACGTCGCAGCGACCGAGGCACGCAGCGAGAGGGTCGGCGCCGCAGGCCAAGACGAACCACGCGGGTCAGGCGACCGGGACTTCCGGCACCTCGGCCGCCGCCCGAGCGGCCCGGTCGCGCTTGATCAGACGGCGCAGCCACCACATCAGCGGACCCGCGACCAGCCAGGTGAACAGGATCGTCGTGCCCAGGGGCAGGAGGGTGAGCGTCGCGGTGCGGCCGGCGACGCGGGCGGTGCGGTCGGGGTTCGTGACGTCGTACTCGATGGCCACGAGCTGGCCCGCCAGGAGGCCGGACGGGTAGAGGACGCCGTTGGCCGGGCTGTGGACGATGCCGTCCGGGCTCTGGAACTGGATGATCGTGCGGTCGAAGTTCACGGACTCGACGGTGGCCGTGGCCGTGCCGAGGTGGGACTCGATGGCGTTGTCGTTGCGGATCGCCGCGAAGAGCAGGCTCACGCACATCACGGTGAGGAGCGAGGCGGCACCGAGGACGGCGAACCATCCGATGCGCCTCGCCCGCTCACGCCTGACCGTCACGTCGCGAGTTTAGTGCCTCACCGTTCCCCTGCGGCGGCGAGCATGCGGTGGTTGGCCCGGATCTGGTCGTAGGACTTCGGCTTGACCAGAGCGTGGCCCGCCCGCACAGCCCGAGCGGCAGCACCGTTCGGACCGACGGCCGGCTTGCCCAACGCGTACAGCCACGTCTGGAACAACGCCTGCAACGGCTTGCCCGACACCTGCTCCGCCAGCGCCTCGAACTCCGGGATCACGCCGTGGCCGCCGGCCTTCGTCGCCTGCCACTTCTGCAGGATGGCGAAGAACGCGTCGTCGCCTACGGTGGTGCGCAGGGCCTGCAAAGCCATCGCGCCGCGGTCGTAGACGGCGCCGTCGAACTGGTTCTCCTCGCCCGGGTCGCCGGGCAGGACCTGCCAGAACGCGTCGTCGGCGGCGTAGGAGTCGTAGGCGTACTGGGCGAGCTCGGCCGTGGTGCCCTCGCCCTCGTGCTCGGACCAGAGGTACTCGGCGTAGGACGCGAAGCCCTCGTTGAGCCAGATGTCGCTCCACTTGCCGAGCGAGACGTTGTCGCCGAACCACTGGTGGGCGTTTTCGTGGGCGATGAGGGTGGTGTTGGAGCCGTTGAGGAAGTTCTTCAGGCCGTAGGTGGGGCGGGTCTGGTTCTCGAGCGAGAACGTGATGCCGCTGGTGACCACGCCGCCCTCGGCCTCGAACGGGAACGGCCCGAACTGCGTGACCAGGAACGCGTCGATCTCCGGCGTCCGCTCGACACTCGCCTTGGCCGCGTAGAGGGAGTCGCCGAGGTCGGAGCCGTACGCGGTGATGAACGGCTTGCCGTCCGGCGTCGTCGACTGGTTCACCTCGTACTTGCCCACGACGAACGACGTCAGGTAGGTGGCCTGCGGCTTCGTGCTGCGCCAGTTCCACCGCGTCCAGCCGGCGCGCGACTGGGTCTTGCGCACGAGGGTCCCGTTCGTGATGGCCGCGTTACCGTCCGGCGCCTCGATGCTGACGTCGTAGGTGGCCTTGTCCGTGGGGTGGTCGTTCGAGGGGAACCACCACTGCGCGCTCTGCGGCTCATCGACGCCCAGCGCGCCGAACGCGCCGTGCTTCCAGCCGTGCAGCCCGTCGACGGCCTCGGTGGACGGCGTGTCGTCGTAGGCGACGACGACGGTGGTGGTCTGGCCCTTGAGCAGCGGGTGCACGGGGGTGATGACGAGCTCGCCGTTGCCGTTCTGGTTGGCGAAGGTCGCGGCCTCGTTGCCGACCAGCACGCTCTTGGCCTTGAGCGCGAAGTCGAGGTCGAACCGCGACAGATCCTGCGTCGCGGTGAGCAGCAGGGTCGTCGTGCCCGCCAGCCGGTCGGTGTCCGGCTGGTAGGTCAGGCGGATGTCGTAGTGCAGGACGTCGGTGCCGCCGTTGCCGGCGTTGGGGTAGTACGGATCACCCACCCCCGGCGCCCCCGGCTGCGGCGCGGCCGACGCCACCCCCGCAACCAGCACCGACACCACTCCCGCCGCGACCAACCCGAGCCCGGCCCGACCTCTTCCACGCATGGCGTTTCCTCCCAGACGGTGATCAACGCGCTCGAACGTAGCCAGAGTTCGAGTTGCGAGGTACGTCCGTTGGGAGGTTCTTACCCGCTGGGACTGCGAAAGGTAATCGCTTGACGGGGCGGCGATTCTCGATCGTGTGATGGAAGAACCACTGGTCGGGAACGTGACAAGCGGCATCGTTCGCGTCGGTGACACGGTCCGGCGCCCGGCCGGGCCGTGGACCGAGGCCGTGGACGCGGTGCTGGCGCACCTGCGTTCGGTCGGGTTCCGCGCGGCCCCGAGGCCACTCGGGCGCGACGAGCGCGGCCGGCAGGTGCTGGAGTTCGTGCCGGGCGAGGTGGGCGGTCCGTACTCCCCCGGCGACTTGCACGACCTCGGCCGGACGCTGGCCGAGCTGCACCAGGCGTTGGCGGATTTCGCGCCGCCGCCGGACGCGGCCTGGCAGCGGCTCATCCCGCCGGACCGCGAAGAACTCGTGTGCCACAACGACGTCGCGCCGTGGAACATCGTGCGCGCCGAGCGTGGGTGGGTGCTGATCGACTGGGACTGCACGGCGCCGGCGTCGACGATGTGGGACCTCGCCTACACCGCGCAGACCGCGGCGGACCTGCGCGCCGACCGGCCGATCGCGGAGTCGCCGCCCGCCTGCGCGCGTTCACCGACGGCTACGGCCTCGACGAGCGCCAACGAGCCGAGCTCCCGGACGCGCTCGGCCGCCGCGCCCGCGCGATGCACGGCTTCCTGCGGACGAACGCCCCAGTGCAGCCGTGGTCGCGCATCTGGCGTGAGGACGGCCCGTACTGGCTCGCGACCGCCGACTACCTCGACGCCCACGAGGACGCGTGGCGGACCGCGCTGGATTGAACCTCAGCCGTTGCCGACGGCCGAGGCCACGGCCTTGCGCAGCCGCGCGTGCAGGTCGCGGTGGCGCGAGCGGTCCACACGCACCTCGACGACCCGCAGGCCCGGCGCGGGCTTCAACGCAGCGCGGAACTCCGACACCGAAGTGGCCACCACGTGTGGCACCCGGTAGCCCGCGCACAACGCGCCCAGATCGGCGCCGTGGGGAGTGCCGAACACTCGCTCGAAGCTGTCCGCGTGCTCGGGTGCGCCCTGCTCCAGCAGCGAGAAGATCCCGCCACCGTCGTCGTTGAGGACGACGATGGTGAGGTCCGGACGTTGCTCGGCGGGGCCGGTCAGCAGGCCGGAAGCGTCGTGCAAGAAAGTCAGATCGCCCAGCAAAGCGTACGAAGGCGCGCGGTGCACGGTGGCCGCACCGATGGCCGTGGAGACCGTGCCGTCGATGCCCGCGACGCCGCGGTTGCGGTGGACGAGCACGTCGGGACGCAGGGTCCCGGCCAGGGCGACATCGCGGGTCGGGTTCGAGGAACCCACCACCAGAAGGGCACCCTGCGGCAGGGCGTCCACCAGCTCCGAAGCGACGCTCAACCCGCTGGGCCAGGGCTCCTCGGCCAGAGCGCGAGAAACGGCCGCGGCAGCAGCCGCGTCGGCGCGTTGCCAGCCGGCGAGCCACTCCGGGTCCGCGGGCTTCGTGGGCTCGGCGAACCACTGGCCGACCTGGCGGACGTTGTGCGCCGGCGCGGGCCAGTCGGAGTCGGGGCGGACCAGCAGAACTTCCACCGCGGGGTCCGAGAGCACCTTCTGGACCTGCCGGAACACCGTCGGCCGGCCGAGGCACAGGACCTGCTCCGGCTTGTGCCGCGAGATGAACTCCTCGACGCCCAGCAGCCACGCGCCCGACGAGATGGCCGTGGAGCCGGACAGGCCCAAACCACCGGTCTCCGAAACCACCGGCCAGCCGTGCTGCTCGGCCCACTCGCTGGCCGCCTGCACGCCGGTGTCGCACGCGATCACGAGGCCGTGGCGGGCCGAGGGCACCACAAAGGACGGCAGGGCGCCGAAGTCGGGGAGCTCGGTCCAGCGTTCGCCGTCGGCGCGGCCTTCGGTGGACTCGTACCACTCGTCGGCGCCGGCACTGTCGTCGAGGTCCGGCACCAGCGGCTCGCGGAACGGGATGTTCAGGTGCACCGGGCCGCTGCGCCACTCGCCGTAGGCGGCGTTCCACGCGCGGCAGATCTGGCTGCGCCAGTAGGAGTTCTGGCCGGCGCGCCGCTCGGCGACGGCCAGCTCGTCGAAGTAGCGCACCGCGTCGCCGTAGAGCTGGTACTGGTCGATCACCTGGCTGGCACCGGCGGAACGCAACTCGGGCGGGCGGTCGGCCGTGAGTACGATCAGCGGCACGCCCGCGCGGTCGGCCTCGAGTACGGCCGGGTGGAAGTTCGCGGCCGCCGTGCCGGAGGTGCAGACCACCGCCGATGGCCGGCCCGTGCGGGCGGCGATGCCGAGCGCGAGGAACGCGGCACCGCGCTCGTCGATGCGCACGTGGAGCTTGAGGCGCCCGGCCGCGGCCGCGTCGTAGAGCGCGATCGACAGCGGTGCGTTACGCGAGCCCGGGCAGAGGACTACGTGGGACACGGTGTTGCGGACCAGTTCGTCGACGATGACCCTGGCCTGCGCGGTGGAGGGGTTCACCGGCAGGCTCCGGGTAGGTCGCCCACAGACGCGCTACCTCCCGCGGAGGCGGCATCAGGCACAGCAGAGATGTCCACAGGTCCTATTCTCCCAAACGTGGATGACGCCCTAGTTTCCGAGCTGTTCGACCCCGCCGCGTGGACCGAGGTCGAAGGTTTCGCCTTCACCGACATCACCTACCACCGCTCTGCCGAGAGCCGCTCCGGCAAACGGGTGGTCCGCGTCGCGTTCGACCGTCCGGAGGTCCGCAACGCCTTCCGCCCGCACACGGTCGACGAGCTCTACCGCGCCCTCGACCACGCCCGGATGAGCTCCGACGTCGGCTGCGTCCTGCTCACCGGCAACGGGCCGTCGCCCAAGGACGGCGGCTGGGCGTTCTGTTCCGGCGGTGACCAGCGTATTCGCGGACGCTCCGGGTATCAGTACGCAAGCGGGGAGACCTCCGACACGGTCGACCCCGCGCGCGCCGGCCGGCTGCACATCCTCGAGGTCCAGCGCTTGATCCGGTTCATGCCGAAACCGGTGGTCGCGGTCGTTCCCGGCTGGGCCGCGGGCGGTGGGCACTCGCTGCACGTCGTGTGCGATCTCACGCTCGCCTCCGCCGAGCACGCGCGCTTCAAGCAGACCGACGCCGACGTCGGCTCGTTCGACGCCGGCTACGGCTCCGCCTACCTGGCCCGCCAGGTCGGGCAGAAGTTCGCCCGCGAGATCTTCTTCCTCGGCCGCGACTACACCGCCGAGCAGATGCACCACATGGGCGCGGTGAACGAGGTCGTCCCCCACGCCGATCTGGAGAAGGTGGCGCTGGAGTGGGGCTGGGCCATCGTCGGCAAATCCCCGACGGCGCAGCGCATGCTGAAGTACGCGTTCAACGCGATCGACGACGGCCTCGTCGGCCAGCAGCTCTTCGCCGGCGAGACCACGCGGCTGGCGTACATGCAGGACGAAGCCGTGGAAGGCCGCGACGCGTTCCTGCAGAAGCGGGACCCGGATTGGTCCGACGTCCCGTACTACTACTGATCCACCGGGAGACCTCGTGCGTGTGGTGTGGCTCGACGGGAGCGCCGAAGCGGTGTCCACCCTGGACACGGCCGTGGCGGCGGCGCTGGACGGCGGCGAGGCCGTGCTGCCGCTGTCTTCGGCCGACCCGGCCGCGCCCGGCGTGCTCGAGGCCATGGCGCCGGACACCCCGGCCGAACCGGACACGGCCGTGATCATCGCCACGTCCGGGTCGACGGGCGCGCCGAAGGGCGTGCTGCTCTCGCCGGGGGCGCTGACGTCGTCGGCCACCGCCACGCACGCGCGGCTCGGCGGGGCGGGCCACTGGCTGCTCGCCACGCCGGCGCACTACATCGGCGGCCTGCAAGTGCTGGTCCGCGCGCGGCTGGCGGGCACGAAAGCCGCGGTCCTGACCGGGGCGGGCTTCCGGCCGGACGAGTTCGCCACGGCCGCCGCGCCGGTGCTGGCCGAGGACGGGCCGCGGTACACGGCGCTGGTGCCGACGCAGCTCGTCCGGCTGCTCGACGACGGCGGGGCCGGGCTGTCCGCGGCCCGCGCGTTCGACGGGATCGTGCTGGGCGCTGCGGCGACGTCGGCGAAGCTGCGTACGCGGGCTGTCGAGGCCGGCGTGCGGATCGTCCCCGCGTACGGCATGAGCGAGACCGCGAGTGGCTGTGTCTACGACGGGGTGCCGCTCGACGGGGTGCGCGTGGAGCCGGATGCCGATGAGCGGCTGCGGATCTCCGGGCCGGTGCTGGCCCACGGCTACCGGCTCGCACCATCGCTCACCGAGGAGTCGTTCCAGGACGGCTGGTTCCGCACGTCCGACCGTGGGCGGCTGCTCGACGACGGCCGCGTCGAGGTCCTCGGCCGCGCGGACGACGTGATCAACACCGGCGGTGTGAAGGTGTCGGCGGGGTCGGTGGAGCGGGCGCTCGGTGCGATCAAGGGCGTGCGCGACGTCTGCGTGGTCGGGATCCCGGACCCTCAATGGGGTGAAGCAGTGGTCGCGTTGGTGGTCGCGGAGGGACCGGTCGCGGGCGAAACGCTCCGGGCCGTCGTCCGCGAGGAACTGGGTGCCGCGGCGGCGCCGAAGCAGGTCGAGTTCACGGCCGAACTGCCGTTGCGTGGCCCCGGGAAGATCGACCGGGCAGCCGTCAAAGCCCTGTTCGCCCGACGGACGGCGTGAAATCCCGCCGGATCGTTGACAGGGTGCCAGTGATCACGGTTGCCTCGGGGTATGACGAGGTGGACGAAGGCTGCCGTGGCGGTCGTGACTCTTGCGGTGGGGTTGCTCATCGGCGCGGGCGCCGCGTCGGCCGACGAGCCGAACAGCAGCGGGACCCTCACGTGGCAGGTCACGGGTTCCTGATCGGGTGAAGATCGCATGGCGTTGAATAACGACCATGGCGACAGTGAGTGAGTGGATCGAAGGCGCCCGCCCGCGGACGCTGCCCAACGCGATCGCGCCGGTGGTCGCGGGCGTCGGGGCGGCGATCGCGCTGGACGCGTTCTCGTGGTGGCGTTCGGTGCTCGCGCTGCTGGTCGCGCTCGCTCTGATCATCGGCGTGAACTACGCCAACGACTACTCCGACGGCGTGCGCGGCACCGACGAGAACCGCGTCGGCCCGCTGCGACTCGTCGGCTCCGGCACAGCCGCCCCGAAGGCCGTCCTCGCGGCGGCGCTGGTGTGTCTTGGCCTGGCCGGCGTCCTTGGCCTGCTGCTCGTGGCCCTCACCGGCTTCTGGTGGCTGCTGATCATGGGCGGCGTCTGCATCCTCGGCGCGTGGTTCTACACAGGCGGCAAGAAGCCCTACGGCTACTACGGCTTCGGCGAGATCGCCGTCTTCGTGTTCTTCGGCCTCGCCGGCGTCCTGGGCACCCTCTACGTGCAGGCCGGGCGCGTCAGCTGGGCCGGCTTGGGCTGCGCCGTCGCGGTCGGCTGCTTCTCCACGGCCGTGCTGACGGCCAACAACCTCCGCGACATCCCCACCGACATCGAGTCGGGCAAACGCACCCTCGCCACCCGCCTCGGCGACACCGGCACCCGCCGCCTGTACCTCGCACTGGTGACGGTGCCCTACGTGCTCACGGTGGTCCTCGGCATCTGGCACCCACTGCAACTCATCGCCCTGGTCACGGCCCCCATGCTGCTCAAGTCCGTCCGCGCAGTCGGCAGCGGCAAGGTCGGCCGCGAACTCATCCCCGCCCTCCGCGACACGGGCCTGGCCATGCTCGCCTGGGCAGTCCTCAGCGCCCTCGCACTCAGCCTCTGACCACACCCAGGCGACACACCGCCCCCCACTCAACGCAACAGACCCACCCAACCAAACCCAGCACCCAGACCCGCCCCGGCACCCCGATCCGAAGCCTCCGTGCGGCCGGCGAGCCGTTGTCAAGGCACGCTTTCCCGCCTTGACAACGGCTCACCGGCCGTCAACACAATCCAGCTTCGGGGTGCTCTCCCAGCGCAACACGCCCTGCGAGGACCACAAGGACCTACAAGGCCTACCCCTCAAACCGACCGGTCAGCAGAAACTCATCGAACTTCGCCCGATACGGCGCGATGTCGAGGTCCTGCTCCGCCAACCACTCATCCGAGTAGTACGTGTTCGCATACCGATCCCCACCGTCACACAACAACGTGACGACAGACCCGGCCTGTCCCTCGGCGATCATCCGCGAGATCAGCAAAAACGCGCCGTACAGGTTCGTCCCCGTGGACCCACCCGCCCAGTGCCCCGTGTGATCGCGCAACAACCGGATGGCGGCAAGCGACCCGGCATCCGGCACCGAGAACATCTCGTCGATCACCCCGGGCACGAACGACGGCTCCACCCGCGGCCGGCCGATCCCCTCGATCCGCGACGGCATCCCCGTCGAGTAGTCCAGCGCCCCGGTCTCCCAGGCACTGAAGAACGATGAGTTCTCCGGGTCCACCACGGCGATCTTGGTCGTGTGGCGCTTGTACCGCACATACCGCCCGAACGTCGCGCTCGTGCCGCCCGTCCCGGCGCCGACCACGATCCACGACGGCACCGGATGCCGCTCGGCGCGCATCTGCGCGAACACCGATTCCGCGATGTTGTTGTTGCCACGCCAGTCGGTCGCGCGCTCGGCGTAGGTGAACTGGTCGAGGTAGTGCCCTCCGCACTCGGCGGCGAGGCGTTCGGCCTCCGGGTACATGTCCGGGGCGCGGTCGACGTAGTGGCACTCGCCGCCGTAGAACTCGATGAGGGCGATCTTCTCCTTGCTCGTGCGCCGCGGCACCACGGTCACGAACTTGAGCCCCAGCATGCGCGCGAAGTACGCCTCGGACACCGCCGTCGAGCCGCTGGAGGCCTCGATGAGCGTGGTGTCCGGGCCGATCTGGCCGTTGACCAGGCCGTAGAGCAGCAGCGACCGGGCGAGCCGGTGCTTGAGTGAGCCCGTGGGGTGCACGGACTCGTCCTTCAGGTAGAGGTCGACGCCCCATTCCTGGGGCAGCGGGAACACGTGCAGGTGGGTGTCGGCGCTGCGGTTCGCGTCGGCCTCGATGATGCGGACGGCCTCACGCACCCAGGCGCGGTTGTGGAGCCTGCTCACGCGGCCTCGTCGCCCGGGTTCGCCGGGAGGTCACCGCGCAGCTGGGCGCGTAGCGCGGCCCGCGCGCGAGCCCGCGACTCGTTGCGCTTGGCCAGCCCGGCCGTCACGCGCGCGTTGAGCTTGCGGAAGAGCAGCAGACCCAGCGGCAGGCCCACGACGAGCCCGATGAGGAGGGACACCAGCAGCGGCACCCCGACCAGCGACAGCACCAAGGCGACCACGGCCACCAGTGCGAAGCGCGCGACCAGGTACAGCGTCAGGTCACGGGGCAGGTGTTCCGGCGATTCGTGTTCCGGCGATTCGCTCACATCAAGGGAGGCTACGCCTTGTTCTCGGCCTCTTCGTCCAGGCCCGCGTTGTTCGGACGGCCCTCGAAGCGCGTCGAGAGCACCACCGTCGTGTTGGTGCGCCCGACGCCCGGGATGCGCCGCAGCCGCCCGAGGGTGTGCTCCAGCTCGTCGACGGTCGACACGCGCACCTTCACCACGAACGCCTCGTCGCCGGCCACGGCGTAGCAGCTCTCCACCTCGGCGAGCTCGCCGAGCGCGGTGGCCACGTCCTCGTCGGTGGCGGTGTCCGTCGGGTGGATGCCCACCAGCGCCGTGACGCCCAGGCCGACGGTGCCCGGGTCCACCATCGCGTGGTAGCCGGTGATCACCCCCGCGGCCTCGAGCTTGCCGACTCGTTCGTGCACCGACGAGGCCGATAAACCGACGGAGCGGCCGAGGTCGGCGTAGGTGGCCCGGCCGTTGACCCGCAACGCCGCGATGATCTTCCGGTCCAGCTGATCCACGGGCTCATTATGCTTCGCGGCCCGCGCCGGCCGCAGGGAAGGTAAGGCGCCCCGATCAACGCCACAGAGTGTCTACTGCGTCACAACGTCGCCGATGGCCGCTATCGCCCGCGATGCCCCTTTAGCGCGTCTTTACCTGAGGTCGCCGCTCCGCAGAAGAAAACCTCCTGGTCAGAGCCATTTGAACAAGGACTTCACACACGGGAGGACGCCAGAGGTTATGTCCCTTTTGCACTTTAAGGGCTCTTTACTCAAGGACAACCGTTCGAGTACCCGACGGGTGAAGTGCCACGATTGCCGCGTTGGCTACCCCGGCGCGACGGGCGAAAGGCCCGATGCCTCCGGTATAGCAAGTAGGTCGTTAAGGAGGCGGAAAATGACCGCGACGATGGGCGGAAGGTTGCTCACTCCGGGTGAGGTGGCCGCCTTGTTCCGGGTGGACCCGAAGACGGTCACCCGGTGGGCCACGGCCGGCCGGATCGGCTCGATCCGAACCCCGGGCGGGCACCGCAGGTTCCGCGAGTCCGAGGTGAACGAGCTCCTCGCCGAGCTCACCACCGACGCGAGCGAACCGGCCCGCAAGGCCTGAACCACCGCGACGAGAGGGTCGTGAGTGGTAAGAGGTGACTTCCCGCACCTCTTACCGGTCACGACCCTTCGTCGTACCCGGTCCACGAACCGCGGTCGTGTCGTCGTGACCTCGCTCCGGGCCGCCGAGGAGATTTCGGGTTACTGTGCTTCCGGTGACCAACCCGACCACAGCCACGGCGGGAACGGTGCCAGACAGGGCGCCCCTCCGTTGCGTACCCACCTACTTTTGGCCGGATTGGTAATGTGGGGAGTCGGCAAGGCCTTGCACGACGGAAGGACCGGGCATGATCGCTCTGCTCGCAGCGGTGGGCGCCATCACCATCGCCGTTCTGTTGTGGCGGGCCTTCGGGGCGCAACGCATCGGCGTGCCGGACCGGCGGCCGACCCTCGCCCCCGACGACGACCCCGACTTCCTGCGCAAGCTCGGCGAGCAGCAGCGCAAGCGGCCCACCGACGACCCGGACGCGTGACCGCCGGAACGTAAAGAGCGCCCCAGGCCAGGCAGGCCCGGGGCGCCGTTCATCCATCAAGTGTCAGCGGTACTGCTGCGCCCCGAAGCCATCGGCCACGGTCGCCGCCAGCTCCAGCAGCGCCAGACGCGTGTCGCCGCCGAGGCGTTCCAGCTCGATCTCCGCGCCCTCCTCGATGTGCGCGTCGAACGGGATGCGGCACACGGCGCGGACCTTGGCGCCGAAGTGAGCCGAGAGCTTGTCGAGGTCGACCGAGCTGCCCTTCGGGCGCACGGAGTTGATGACCACGACCGAGCGCTTCACCAGGTCGCCGTAGCCGTGGGCCTCGAGCCAGTCGAGCGTGGCCGAGGCGCTGCGCGCACCGTCGACGGAGCCCGACGAGACGACCACGAGCGAGTCGGCGACGTCGAGCACGCCCTTCATCGCCGAGTGCATCAAGCCGGTGCCGCAGTCGGTGAGCACGATGTTGTAGAAGTGCTCCAGCAGGTTGACCGTGCGCCGGTAGTCGGTCTCGGAGAAGGCCTCCGACACGGCCGGGTCCTGCTCGCTGGCGAGGATCTCCAGCCGGCTGGAGCCCTGTGAGGTGTACGAGCGGACGTCGCTGTAGCGGGTGATCTTCTCGGCGTCGCGCAGCAGGTGCCGCACGGTCGCCGTGGTCTCGATCGCGATCTTCTGCGACAGCGTGCCGCGGTCCGGGTTCGCGTCCACGGCCACCACACGGTCGCCGCGCAGCGACGCGAAGGTCGAGCCCAGCGTCGTCGTGGTGGTGGTCTTGCCGACTCCGCCCTTGAGCGAGAGCATCGCGATCTTGTAGCACCCGCGCAGCGGCTGGTTCACGCGCGCGATCAGCTCGCGCCGGCGCGTGTCGGCCGGACTTTCGCCGGGGTTGAGCAGCTTGCCGGTGCCCACGTACAGCGCCTTGCGCCAGCCGGACTGCGGCGTGCGCTTCGCCTGCTTCACCAGGTGCGCGGTGGTCAGGTCGTCGGGCACAGCCGAGTGCCGGCCGCCCGGCTGCGGCAGGCCCGAAGGCTGCTGCTGCGACGGCGGTTGCTGCTGCGGGTAACCCGCGGGCGGGTACTGCTGCTGCGGCTGCAGCGGCGGGAGGTTCTGGTCGTACTGCTGCTGCGCATACCCGGGCGGAACCTGGCCGGGCTGTGCCGGCTGGCCCGCCTGAGCAACAGGCTGACCCGGCACGGCGTGCGGGCCCGAGTTCGGGTTGGGCGAGGCCACGACCTGAGTCGGCTGGGCCTCGTACGCGTCCGCGGACGGGTGCGGCGTCGAGTCCGTACGTTCGTCGGAGAACAGTTCGGCCGCCGGTTCCGGAGTGGGTTCGGGCTGTGCCTGAGCCTGCTCGGGCTGCCCTGGAACACCGCCGGACTCCGTCCGGGTGGCCGCCTCTTCGCTGGGTCCGGTCACCGCTGCCAACCTCCCGATCGCACCGCCTGCTGGATCCTCCAGGTATCGACGGTAGTCGGGTGGAGTGTTACGAACCGCGTGGACCCCCGGTCAGTTCACCCCTGCGTAGGAGTGCAGTCCGGCAGTCACCAGGTTGACGAAGAACAGGTTGAAGATCGTCACCGCGAAGCCGACGATGTTGATCACGGCCGCCCGCGTGCCGCGCCAGCCCGCGGTGGCGCGGGAGTGCAGGTATGCGGCGTAAACGACCCACGCGATGAAGGCGACGGTCTCCTTCGGGTCCCAGCCCCAGAACCGGCCCCACGCGGCCTCGGCCCACACCGCGCCGCACAGCACGCCGAAGGTGAAGATGGGGAAGGCCACGATCGTGGCGCGGTAGGCGATGCGGTCGAGCACGTCGGCGGCCGGGAGCTTCGGGCCGAAGCCGGGGAACTTGGCCGGGTTGCTGTCGTACGCGGTGCGGAACAGGTAGAGCACGCTCGCCACGCCGGGCACGAGGAACACGCCGGAGCCGATGATCGCGGCCGACACGTGGATGTAGAGCCAGTAGGACTGCAGCGCGGGCACGACCGGCGCGGCCACCGTATAGAGCAGCGTGCCGTTGATGAACATCAGGATCACGACGGGCAGCAGCAGGAAGCCCGTGAGGTGGCGCACCGGGAACTTCCGGATCACGATCAGCCACGCGACCACCGTGATGAAGGTGACCGCCATGCCGTACTCGTACATGTTGCCCCACGGCGCGCGGTGCACGGCGAGCCCGCGCAGCACGATCGCGGTGAGCTGCAGCAGCGCGCCCAGCACCAGCAGAGAGGCCCCCATGCGACCGATGCGCTCGGCGCGGCCGACCTCGCGCGGGGCATCGGGCTCGGCCGGGTTGTCGGCGTCCTCGATCACCGGCCCGCCGGCGCCGACCAGCGACTTCTGCGCGCTGCGCTCGTGGGCGCGGCGGCCCTTCGCGCCGAAGGCCTGCTCGAACAGCGAGAGCAGGAGCGCGAGGACGTAGATCGCCACCGTGGTGGTGTAGAACCAGTCGCTGTACTGCGACAACGTCTCATTGATCTGCATGCCTCAGCTGCCTTTCCGGCCCGTGACCAGCCGTTCGCTGATCCGCTGGAACTCTTCGCCGTACCCTGCCTGGTCGGTGCGCGCCAGCCCGGCGACCTCGATCACGGTACCCGCGTGTCCGTCGTCACCCGGGCGCACCCGCACCCACACCCGCCGCCGCTTGACCAGCAGCGATCCGCCCAGGCCCACGAACATCACGATCGCGAAGCCGAGCACGTACACCTGCGTGGGGTCGTGGGAGATCTGCAGGTTCACCCACTTGTTCACGCCGTCGAAGCGCACCTTGGTGCCGTCGTCGAGCGTGACCGACTGGCCGATGGCCAGGTTCTGCCGCGCCACACGCTTGAGGCGGCCGTCGGCCACGAGGCCCTGGTCGACCTCGAACACCGACTGCCCGCGGCCCGCGTCGAGGCCGAGGTCGCCGCGCAGCACGTCGACGGCGACCATCGGGTTGTTCAGCTCGGGCGCAGTGGAGGTGAGGATCCCCTCGTGGACGAACGACGTCGGCGCCAGCACCCCGGTGATCGCGAGCTGCTTGGTGCGGCGCTGGATCTCGTCGGTCACGCCCGGCTGGTCGAACTTGGTGGCGCCCTGCGAAAGCATCGTGGTCGTGTCGGTGGGCCGCCACTGCGTGTTCTGCGTGCGCTTCTCGCCGTTCGGGAAAGTCACGGTGAACTGGGGCGAGTAGCCGTTGCCGAGCAGGTAGACGCGGTCGCCGACAGTGCGCAGCGGGTCGTTGACCTGCAGGTTGTACGGCCGCCAGGTGTTCGTGGTGAGGTCGGCACCCGACTGGTACTGGATGTTCGAGTGGTAGTAGTCGGCCTCACCGGCGGGCGTGTAGTTCGCGGTGAAGTCGTTGACCTTCACGCAGAACGCGTCGAGGTCGGTGCCGTCGATGCGCAGGCCGGCCTCGAACGAGTCGTAGTTGTAGATGCCGGAGTTGCAGAACTGGCTGCCGTCGGCCTGCACGATGACCTGGCCCTCGTAGCTGTAGAGCTTGCCGAGGGCGAAGAAGATGATCAGGCCGAGCATGCCGAAGTGGAAGAGCAGGTTGCCGGTCTCGCGCAGGTAGCCGCGTTCGGCGGAGATGCTGTAGCCGCCGTCTTCATCCCGCTCGATCTTGCGCCAGCCGGACAGCTGCTTGCGCACGTCTTCGCGGATCGACTCGGGCGTGCGCGAGGTGCGGACGATGCGGTGGTGCGGCATCCGCGCCAGGTTGCGCGGCGTCAGCACGGGCTTCGCGCGCATCTGCTTGACGTAGTCCCAGCTGCGCGGCGTGAGGCAGCCGATGAGCGAGATCATCAGCAGCAGGTAGATCGCCGAGAACCAGACGCTGGAGTAGACGTCGTAGAACTCCAGCTTGTCGAGCAGGGTGCCCCACCAGCCGTGGGCCGAGATGTACTCGTCGACCTTGGCCGCGTTGAGCCGGTTCTGCGGCAGCAGCGCGCCGGGCAGCGCGGCGAGCGCCAGCAGGAACAGCAGCACGAGCGCGGTGCGCATCGACGTGAGGCCGCGCCAGGTGTTGCGCAGGAAGGCGAGCAGCTGCTTGCCGGCCGAAGGCTTGTACGGGCGCTGCGGGTTGGCGGGGGGCGCTTCGGTGGTCGTCACAGTGGCAGCACCAGGTTCGAGGCGACGGAGTTGCGGAGCCAGCCCATGACGTCTCCCCAGAGTCCGGTGACGAGCAGGATGCCGACGACCATCAGCAGCCCGCCGCCGATGAGCTGCACGCGGCGGCCGTTGCGGCGCAGCCAGTCGGTGGCGCGCACGGCCCAGCGGGCGCCGAGCGCGATCAGCAGGAACGGCAGGCCGAGGCCCAGGCAGTAGACGAGCACCAGCAGGTAGCCGCGCGCGGCCGCCCCGCCCGTGGCGCTCGCGAGGCTCGTGACAGCCGAGAGCGTCGGGCCGATGCACGGGGTCCAGCCGAGGCCGAACACCGCACCCAGCAGCGGCGCGCCCCAGATCCCGCCACCCGGCACGCGGTGCGAGCGGACCTCTCGCTGCAGGCCCGGGATCCAGCCGAGGAACACCAGCGCCATCGCGATCGTGAGCACGCCGCCGATGCGCTGCAGCAGGTCCTGGTTGATCAGCAGGGTGTCGGCGAGCCAGACGAGCGTGCCGAGCGTCGCGACGAACACAACGGTGAACCCGAGCACGAACAGACCCGCGGCGCCGAGCACGGCGTAGCGACCCTTCTTGCGTTCCTCGTTGACGCTCACCGCCGGCGCGTCGGCTCCCACCAGCGCCGCCAGGTAAGCCAGGTACCCGGGCACCAGCGGTACCACGCAGGGCGACGCGAACGAGATCGCGCCGGCCAGCAACGCCACGCCCGCGGCGAGCAGCAGCGGTCCGGAGATCGCCAGCTCGGACACGGAGTTCACGCACTTGAGAGTAGGCAGTGAGCTTCGCGTAAGACGGGCGGGGGCAACTCACAGGACGTACGCCACAGCCCGAAGGGGACCAAGGTCCCGCCGGTGACCGGCTGCGCCGGACGCGTTATTTCTCCGCGGCCAGCCGTTGCATCACCGGCAAAAGGTCCGAGGCCAGGACCGGCCGCAGGAACACCGCGGCCACGCGGTGCTGCTTGTCCAGCACGATCGTCGACGGGATGATGTTGCGCGGATAGCCCTGGAGCTGCAGGAGAACGCGGCCGGACGGATCCCAGATCGACGGGTACGTGACGTTGCGGTCGCGGACGAAGTCCTGGGCGACGTCGCGGGCCGGGTCGCGGACGTCGAGGCCGATGATCGCGGCGCCGAGCGGCTGGAGCTGCTTGGCCGCCTGCTCCAGTTCCGGCGTCTCGACGCGGCACGGCCCGCACCACTGGCCCCACAGGTTGATCGCCACCGGTTTGCCCGCGAAGTCGTTGAGCGAGAGCTGCTTGCCCTCGTTCATCAGGTCGTCGCCGGCCAGTACCGGGGCCGTCTGGCGCTTGTCGAGCGGGTAGGTGATGTCGATCTGCCCGCCGGGCGAGACAAAGGTGAAGGTGCCGCCGGAGACAACGGCGTCCTTGCCCGTGGAGCAACCGGCCACCAGCAGCGCGGCGGCCAGCAGAGCGCCGATCGCCCGCTTCATGCGCCCGTCACCTTCGGGTCCGTGGTGCCCGCGGGCTCGCTGTAAACGATGTCCACGAGGGCCTCGCCGTCGAAGACCAGCGACGTCAGCGAGGCCAGCGAGCACTGGCGGTTGCGCGGGTCGTGCCACAGGCGCTTGGCCTCGAGGAACCGGCGCAGCGTCCAGATCGGCAGCTGGTGCGACACGCACAGCGCCTCGCGCCCCTCGGCCTGCTCGCGGGCGCGGTACACCGCGCCGAGCATCCGGTGCGCGATCTCGACGTACGGCTCGCCCCACGACGGGCGGAACGGGTTGACCAGGTGCGGCCACGCCTTGGGCTGACGCAGTGCCCCGTCGCCGACGGCCACGCGCTGGCCCTCGAAGACGTTGCCCGCTTCGATCAGGCCCTCGTCGGTCGCGATGTCGAGGCGGTGGGCGGCCGCGATCGGCGCCGCCGTCTCCTGGGCGCGCTGCAGCGGCGACGCGACGACGTGCGCGAGGTCGTGGCCGGCCACGGCTTCCGCGACGGTGAGCGCCTGGCGCTGCCCGCGGTCGGACAGCCGGAAGTTCGGCAGGCGGCCGTAGAGGATCTTGTCGGGGTTGTGGACTTCGCCGTGACGCAGGAGGTGGACGACAGTGGTCACGGCTTGACCGCCTCGGCCGCGGCGCGGGCGGCGGCCGGCAGCGCCGCCTCGATCACGCCGAACGCGTCGTCGTCCATCGCGGCGTTCACGAACCACGCCTCGTACGCGCTTGGTGGCGCGTACACGCCGGCGTCGAGCAGCGCGTGGAAGAAGGCCGGGAAGCGCCAGGTCTCGGTTGCCTGCGCGCCCGCGTAGTCGCGGACGGCGCTATCACCGAAGAAGACGCTCACGAGGTTGCCGGCGTACTGCACGTTGTGCGCGACGCCCGCTTCGGTCAGCGCCGCGTCGAAGAGGCCGCCGAGCCGCTTCGCGTTGGCGTCGAGCGCCGCGTAGACCGCGTCGTCGGCCGCTCGCAGCGTCGCGAGGCCCGCGGCGACCGCGACGGGGTTCCCCGACAGCGTGCCCGCCTGGTAGACGGGACCGCCCGGCGCGAGCTTGGCCATCACGTCGGCGCGACCGCCGAACGCGGCGGCCGGCAGCCCGCCCGACATGACCTTGCCGAAGGTGTAGAGGTCACCGGCCACGCCTTCGAGGCCGAACCAGCCGGCGCGCGAGACGCGGAAGCCCGTCATGACCTCGTCCATGATCAGCAGCGCGCCGTGCTCGTGGGCGATCTCCGCGAGGCCCGCGTTGAACCCGGCATCCGGGGCGATCGCGCCCATGTTGCCCGCGGCCGCCTCCGTGATCACCGCCGCGATCTCGCCCTCGTTCTCCACAAAGGACTTCCGCACGGCGTCGAGGTCGTTGTAGGGCAGGACGATCGTGTCGGCGGCCTGCGCGCCCGTGACGCCGGGCGAGGTCGGCAGTCCGAGCGTCGCGACACCGGAGCCGGCCTGGGCCAGCAGCGCGTCGACGTGACCGTGGTAACACCCGGCGAACTTCACGATCTTCGCGCGGCCGGTGAACCCGCGGGCGAGGCGGATCGCGCTCATCGTCGCCTCGGTGCCGGAGTTGACCAGGCGCACCTGCTCGACGGGCTCGACCCGGCCGATGATCTCCTCGGCCAATTCGACCTCGCCGATCGTCGGCGTGCCGAACGACAGCCCGCTCGTGGCGGCCGCGCGCGCGGCCTCGACCACCCGCGGGTGGGTGTGCCCGAGGATCATCGGGCCCCAGGACGAGACGAGGTCGACGTAGCGGTTGCCGTCGGCGTCCCACAGGTGGGGGCCCTCGCCGCGGACCATGAAACGCGGGGTGCCGCCGACCGAGTTGAACGCCCGCACCGGCGAGTTCACCCCGCCCGGGACGGCCGCCTTCGCGCGTTCGAACCAAACCTTGGACTGCTCGGTGCCAGTGCTCACCCGTCCAGTCTCGCAAATCCCCGAGCATTGCCGGCGGCCGACGTCGCGCGCGCAGGCCGCGGTGCTCCACTGTGCTGCTCGTAGCCAATCCGACCACAGTGACGGCGGGGACGGTCGCGAAACCTGGTAAACGTCCGTTTGGTCCCCGCCTACCTCTGGTCGGATTGGTAACCTGCCGATCACGGCGGTTCAGCCAGGTACCGCCGAGGCGGCGTGACGGGGAGGGAACGTGACCACGCCCACGCACAGACGCAACCCCTGGGTCGTGCTCGTGGTGTTCTTCGTGCTGGTCGCCGTGGTCGCCATCGTGGGTTCGCTCGCGGCCACGTCGGCGCCCGAGACGTACGCGCGGCTGATCCTGCCGGACTGGGCACCACCGGCGAAACTGTTCGGTCCCGTGTGGACACTCCTGTACGTGCTGCTCGCGTTCGCCGGCTGGGTCTACTGGCGCACAGACGGCGAGACGCAGGGCTTCGCCATGTACGGCGTCAGCCTGCTGTTCAACCTGCTGTGGACACCGCTGTTCTTCGCGGGCGGCTCCACGCGGCTGGCCTGCGTGGACATCATCCTGCTCGGCTTCACCACGCTGATGACGATCGGGCTGTTCTACCGCCGCTCGCACCTGGCCGCGGTGCTGCTGCTGCCGTACTTCTTCTGGATCGTCTACGCGACGGCGCTGAACGTGGCGATCATCGCGCTGAACGAGAGCCTCAACTAGCCTCGCGCGCCGTGAAGACGTGGGCGACGGTGCCACGGCTGAAGGCGGTGGTGCGTACCGGTTCGAGAGTGAGCGGCTTCGTGAAGAGCCGCTGCCCGGGTACCGCCGGTTAAGGCGGCACCCGGCCGGGAAACTAGCGCTGGATGCGGTAACGCTCGGCGACGGCGTGGAAAGCCGCCTTGGGTTCCCACGGCAGGCCCGGGTACGTCGTGCCGCTGCGGCCTTCGAGCACCTTGACGATGCCGCCGCCCGCGAGGTCGAGGTCGTCGCGCGGGTCGCCGTCGGGTCGGTGCGGGTGTGTGCGCAGGGCGAAGAGGTAGACGAACGCGCTGTCCACGCCTTCTTCTTCGAAGATCTCCAGGAGCTCGGTCAGGTACCGGGCTTGGCCGGGCTCGTCGCGTTCGTAGACGGCTTTCAGCCGGATCGGCCGGCCGTGCTCGTCGTTCTCGACGATCTCCATGCTGCGCGGCGCGACGTCACCGGCGCCGCGCCAAGTGGCCGTGCCGAACCCCGTGATGACCACGGGTTTGTCCTGTTGTGTCAACGTCCGTACGCCTTCGCGGAACACGTCGGCGACGGCGGCCGAGCGGATCAGCTCCAGCGTCGTGAAGTCGAACAGGTCCCAGTCGACGCGTTCGAACTGGATGGCCGCGTAGGTGACCTTGCCGCCGAAGGTTTTGCGGATCGCGGGCACGGCTTCGCGGAAGAAGTCGTTGAGGCGTTCGCTCACCTTCACCAGGCGCGCGGGCCGGTCGACCGGGTCGCCGAGCAGCCAGGCCAGGCGCTGCTCCAGCGTGGCGCCGTCGGCGAAGCCCTGGACCATCACGGACAGCTCGGCCCCGGCGACGAACACGACCTCCGCCCCGGTGCGGCGGATCCGCTCGGCGCGTTCGGCGCAGTCGGCGAACAGTTCGTGCAACCCGTCGACGGTCAGGTCCAGCGGGTACGGCGAGAACCACACCTCCAGGCCCAGCTCGGCGGCGAGCCGGCCGGCGATCTCCAGCCGCTCGGGAACGCCGCCGACGAGCTGGACGGCGGTGCAGTGCAGCTCGTCGCGGATGATCGTGAGCTCGCGCCGGACGACGTCCGGGTCGAAGTCGTCCCAGGAAGTGGCCCCGTTCTTGAGGAATCCGGTGTCGTAGGCAATGCCGTTGGCTCTCATGGCGGGGAGACTAGCTCTCAAAGTTGCGCGCACGCAAGATTGCGGATCCGCAGTTTTTAGGCTTTACTGGGCCGGTGACCGGTCTGCGTGAACGCAAGAAGCAAGCCACCCGCACGGCGTTGAGCTCCGCCGCGTTACGGCTGGCGCGGGAACGTGGCCCGGAGAACGTGCGGGTCGACGACATCGCCGAAGCCGCCGGGGTTTCGCCGCGGACGTACAACAACTACTTCGCCAGCCGGGAGGACGCGATCGTCTTCGCGGTGACCAGCGATCGTGAATCGCGGGTCGCGGCCGCCGTCCGGGCTTCTTCGGGCAGCTTGGCCGACGCGGTGGTGGAAGCCGTGGTGAAGCAGTACACCGAGCCCGACAAAGACGCCCGCGAAGCGCTGCTGCTCATCACGACGAGCCCCGCGTTGCGCACCGCGTACGCGCGCTCGGCGGAGGCTCTGGAACCGCCGTTGACCTCCGTGCTGGCCGAGCGGGTGCCGGACGGGCCCACCGCCCGCGTGCTGGCGGCCGCCGTCGCCGCCGCCGTGCGGATCGCGCTCGAACAGTGGGCCCAGCCAGTGACCTCGGGCTTTGTCGTGGTTTCGGGCTCGGTGGCGGACCTGCTGCGGTCCGCTCTCGCGCCGCTGGTGCCGGCGTTGACCGCCGCTCAGGCCAGGCCGGAGGCGGACGGCGGGTCGTAGCCGGGCGTCCGGATCAGCTCCTGCAGCTGCCTGCGGCAGACGCCGACGTTGCCGCCTTCGAGGACCGGGTACGACAGCGCGTCCATGAGGTGACGGACGAGGGGGAAGTTCTCGTCGTAGGCGGTGACGCCGACGACCTTGACCAGGTCGTTGATCACCTCGACCGCGGTTTCGGAGCCGGACACCTTGGCGATCACTTGAGCGGACTCTCGCAAAACAAGATGGGATGCCACGTTGACATCGGAACCCTTCTCCTCCTTGTGTGATCACAGTCCTCTGCCGCCGTAATACAACCGTCGACGTAGACCCCCACACGCGTCCACGGGGTCTACCGAGAGCGACAAATGGCTACGCAAGAGGCGAGTGGGGTCAGCGGGCTGGCTGCTGCACGATCGCCTGCGCCGCGACGGTGCCGTCGGAGCCGGGGCGGCCCTGGACCGTGACGGTGGCGCCGGGTTTGAGGTCGGAGAGTTTACCGGGCTGGGTGAGGCCGACGGTGGTGGAGTCCGAAGTGGACACGGTGACGTCGGCGCCCTGCACGGTTTTCAGGGTGACGGTGGTGCCGTCGACCTTTTCGACCGTGCCGACGGTGCCGCGGCCGGCGCCGCCGCGGGCGCCGGTGAAGCCGCCGGCGCCCTGGCCCGCGCCCTGTTGGCCGGCGCCTTCCTGGCCGGTGCCGGTGCCTTGGCCGGTGCCGCGGCCGCCGAAGCCGCCGCGGGCGCCACCCTGCTGGCCGCCGGTGCGGGCGGCGGCGGCACCGCCGCCACCGCTCGAGCCGAGTGCCGAGTGCGTCCAGGCGCCGCCGGCGAAGGACAGGGCGATCACGAGCAGGCCGGCCAGCACGAACGTCGGTTTGCCGAACGGCTTGGCGACCCGCTTCATCTCCTGGTCGAGGTCACCCTCGACGGCCGGGGAAGCCACGATTTCCTCAGGAGAAGGAGAAAGCGAAGCAGTCAACGGCGCCGTCACCGGCGGAAACTCGGTCGTCGGCTCGTCGGGGACGGGATTTCCCAACCCGGGCGACTGGGTGGACGAAGACATGTGCGAAGGCTCCTACTCGTGCCGGAGGGCGTCGATCGGGCGCAGGCGCGAGGCCCGGTTCGCCGGGAAACTGCCGAAGAAGAGACCGATCAGTGCCGACACCGCGAAGGCCAGCACGATCGACGACGGCACCACCACCGGGGTGATGCCCGCGAAGCTGAACTGGCTGCCGACCACGCCGATCACCACGCCGAGGAACCCGCCGAAGAGGCTCAGCATCGTGGCCTCGGCGAGGAACTGGCCGAGGATCGCCGCCCGGGGCGCACCGATCGCCTTGCGGATGCCGATCTCGCGGATCCGCTCGGTCACGGTCACCAGCATGATGTTCGTGACGCCGATTCCGCCCACCAGCAGGGAAATCGCCGCGACCGCGCCCAGCAGCACGGTGAACGTCTGCGTGGCCGATGTCCGCGTCGCCAGCAGCTGTTCGGAGTTCTGGATCTGGTAGTCGGGTGTTCCGCCGAGACGGATGCCGTGGCGGGCGTTGAGGATCGCGGTGATCTCGGCCTGCGCGAGCGCCACGGAGTCGGCCGACGTGGCCTGCACGGCGATCTGGCTGAGGTTGCCGTAGCCGGCGAGCGAGTTCTGCACCGCGCTGATCGGCGCGATGGCGACGTCGTCGGCGTTCGTCAGCCCGGTGCTGCCTTTGGCCTGCAGCACGCCGACCACGGTGAATTGGATGCTGTTGAGCAGCACGTTCTTGCCCACCGGCTCGGCGGTGCCGAAGATCGACTGCGCGGTGGTGGGCCCGAGCACCACGACCTTGCGCGCCTGCGTCACGTCCTCGGCGGTGAAGAGCGCGCCGTCGGCGATCTGGCGGTTGGTGGTGGCGAAGTAGGCCGGTTCGGTGCCCGCGACGGAGGAGATGTCGTACGACGTCTGCCCGTAAGTGGCGGTCGCGTTGGTGTTCACCACCGGCGAAGCGGCCTTCACGTCGGGCGCGCCGACCGGGTCCACGAGCGCGTGGGCGTCCTGCACGGTCAGCGGCCGCGCCTCGCTGCCCTGGCCACCGCCGCGCGCGGGCGACACGTTGACCACGTCCGTGCCCAGCCCCTGGATGCTGGCGGCGATCGCAGCCGAAGCGCCGTTGCCCACCGCGACCAGCAGGATCACCGACGCGACACCGATCGTGATGCCGAGCGTGGTGAGCGTCGAGCGCAGCTTGTTGGCGGTGAGGCCGCGCACGGCGAAGCGCAGCACCTCGAACACGTTCACGCGACCACTCCGACGCTGCGGTTGAGCTCGTCGGCCACGATCCGCCCGTCGCTGACCCGCACCACGCGGTGCGCGTGCTCGGCGACCTCGTCCTCGTGCGTGATCACCACGATGGTGCGGCCCAGGGCGTTGAGCCGGTCGAACACGCCCAGCACATCTTCGGTGCTGGCGCGGTCGAGGTTGCCGGTGGGCTCGTCGGCGAGCAGCAGCGCCGGCCCGGTCACCAGCGCTCGCGCCACGGCGACCCGCTGTTGCTGCCCACCGGAAAGCTCACTCGGCAGGTGCTTGGCGCGCTCGGTGAGCCCCACCATTTCCAGCGCGGCCAACGCCCTTGCCCGGCGCGCGGCCCGGCGCAGTCCACTGTAGACGAGTGGAAGTTCTACATTGGACAACGCACTCGTGCGCGGCACGAGGTTGAACGACTGGAAGATGAAGCCGATCTTGCGGTTGCGCAGCAGGGCGAGCTGGCGTTCGTTGAGGTCCGCGACGCTGAAGCCGTCGAGCAGGTACTTGCCGGAGGTCGGCACATCGAGGCAGCCCAGCATGTTCAGCAGCGTCGACTTGCCGGAGCCGGACGCGCCCATGATGGCCACGTACTCCCCCGGCCGCACGACCAGCTCGACCCCGCGCAGCGCGTGGACGGCCGTCTCGCCCGAGCCGTAGGTCTTGCGCAGTCCGGAGACCGCGATCACGGGTTTCATCCGCGTCCCCCGCCACCGAAGCCACCCTGGCCACCGCGGAAGCCGCCGCCGGCGCCACCCGTTCCACCGAAGCCACCGATTCCGCCGCCGCGCTGTCCGGCGCCGCTCGTGGTCGTGGTCGGCGACGCGGCCGTGAGGACCACGCTGTCGCCCTCGTTGAGGCCCGACTTGATCTCCACAGTGGATTCACCGCGCACGCCGATCTGCACCTGCTTCGGCACATCGCGGCCATTTTGCTGCACCGTGACGACGTTCGTGGTGCCCGCCGTGGTGACCGCGGCGGCCGGCACGCTCAGCACGTTGTCGGCCTCCGCGACGGTGATCACGACGCTCGCCGACTGCCCGGGCCGCAGCCCCGACGGCGGGTTGTTGAGCGTGAGCTGCGCACCGTAGGACACGACGCTGCCGCTGGTCGTGGGCGTGAGGTCGATCTTCGACACCGACGCCTGGATCGGCTGGTCGGGCGAGGCGTTGAGCGTGACGGTGGCCTTCTGGCCCGCCTTGACCTTGCTCACGTCGATCTCGGCCACGGAGGTGTCCACGAGCAGGTTGGTCATGTCGGTGATCTGGACGAAGCCGGTGGACGACGAGCTGCTCGACGCACTCTGGCCGTTGCCACCGTTGCCACCGTTGCCACCGTTGCCGCCGGTGCCGCCGGTGCCGCCCGAGGAGCCCGTGCCGCCGGAGCTTCCGGACCCGCCGCTGCCGGCCTGCTGGCCGACGGTGCCGTTGATCGCGGTCACGGTGCCGGCGCCCGGCGCGGTGAGCACCGTCGCGTCGACGGCCGCCTGGGCCGTGTCGACGTCGAGCTGTGCCTGGTCCACTTTGGCCTGCAGCGAGGTGGTGGACTCCTGGGGCGACTGGGACTGGCCCTGGCCTTGTCCTTGGCCGGAACCGGAGCTCGTGTCCGAGGTGGCGGCGTCCTCGCCGTCGGCGAGGTTGTCCTCGGCCACGGTGAGGTTGTCCTTGGCCACCTGCAGCTGTTTCTCGGCCTGAGTCGAGTCGATCGTGGCCAGTTTCTGGCCCGCGCTCACCACGTCACCGACCTTCACGTCGATGCTCGTGACCTTGCCGGAGGTGGTGAAGTTGGCGGCGCCGGTGTAGCCGCTCGAGAGGGTGCCCGCGGCGGAGACCGTTTCGGTCACGTCGCCGCGGCGCACCGGGGTGGTGCGGGTCTGTGCCTGGGCGGTGTTGCCCGCCGGCGTGAATGCTTGGTAGATCCCGAAAGCCGCACCGCCGAGCAGTACGACCAGCACCCCGTTGATGACCCATGTCCGGGTACGCAGCCGCGTCATGGGCGCAACACTGGTGGCGCTGCTTAGCAGTCAGCTGTTGGTTCCCTGTGGGCCAGCTGTGGATGTGGCGCCTCGAGTTGCGGACTCAGTGCTTGTTGCGACGGTGTCGCGCACTCACCGCGAGCAGCAGCTGACGAACCGCGTCCACCACGAGCACGGCGCACAGCGCGCCGAGCGCGAGCGCCCCCGCGATGTGCCCACCGAAGTACCGCTGCGAAGCCAGCTGCGCGCCGTCGCCGGCGGTGGTGACGACCGTGACGACGCCCGCGTGCCACAGCAGGAACGCCAGCCACAGCACGACCGCGGCCACGACCAGCTCGCCGAGCGCCACGAACGCGCGCCACGGCTGGTTGAGCCGCGCCGCCTTGGCCGAATCGCCGGGCCAGAGGTCGGCGCCGGTCGGCTGGGGAAGGTCGATCACGGGATCAAGCCTCTCAGGTTTCGGGCCCTGCGTCATTTCGCCTCGTTCGCCTCGTTCGCCTCGACGAGCCGGGTGAGTGCCGCCTTCAGCGCCTCGACGTCACGGGCCCACGCGAGCACGACCGTGCCGTCGTCGAGCTTCACGGGCAGCTCGTCGTACTTGTTCGGCACGCTCCAGCCACCGCCGAGCACCCGCGCGCCGACGGGGGTGCCCACGTCGGTGACGTCCGCGATCCGCTTGGCCTCGATGCTTTCGCGGCCCTGGCGCAACGCCTGCGTGGTCACTTCCAGCGAGAGGAACCGCCGGCGCGCGTAGACCCACGGGATCGTGAGCCCGCACAGCGCGACCGCGATCAGCAACCACGGAATCCAGTGCACCGGGCCACCAGTCGCCAGCTCCGCCACCGCGCCGAGCACCGCGAACAGCGGCCCCCAGACCAGCGAGCGCCAGCCGACACCGGGTTCGGAGTAGAGCGTGCGGTCCATTACAGCTTCTTGCCGACCTTGGGGAAGAAGTCCCTGGTGCTCGGCAGGTACAGCAGCACCACCAGGATCACCAGCAGCAGCGACGACACCACTGAGAACACGCTGCGCACGAGCCCGAGCTGGAACACCAGCCCCAGCAGCGCCAGCATTGTGACCACGGTCCGGGCCGAGCGCGTGCCCTCGCGGGCCTTGTAGGCGAACAGCACCATGATGATGCCGAAGCACAGCGCGCCGACGAACAGCGCCCACACGAGCGTGGTGGCGTTGGACTCGAGCTGCGCCATGTCGAGCTTGCGGCCCGGTGCAGTCGCCTTCACAGCCTGGTCGACGAGCTGCTGCTTGAAGAAGATCGTGACGACCTGGCCGATCAGCAGCACCACGGACGCGACGATCGTGAGGATGAAGGCGGCCCGCACCGGTCCGGGAGCCGTTGCCTTCGCAGGCTCCTCGGTGTTCTCCAGGTACCCCGGGTACGACGCGACGGGCGGCGCCTTGGGGAAGCCGGTCGGGAGCTCTTTCGCCTGCTCTTCGACGTGCCCGCCAGGCCCGGCCGGCTCGGCTTGCTCGACGTGCTCGGCCTGCCCGGCTTCGTTCGGCGCGGGCTCCGGCTTCGCGAGGTCGTCGCTGGTCAGCCCCGCGGGTTCGGCGGTGTTGTCGTCCTTCTCGGCCACTCGTGGACTCTAGCCCAGTGCGGGCTCAGTCGAGCCAGGCGGCGGCTTCGGCGGCCCAGTACGTGAGGATCAGGTCGGCGCCCGCACGGCGGATCGACGTGAGCACCTCCAGGATCGTGCGCTCGCGCTCGAGCCAGCCGTTGGCCGCGGCGGCCTCGACCATCGCGTACTCGCCGGAGATGTTGTACGCCGCCACCGGAACCGGCGAGATGTCCGCCGCCGCCTTGATGACGTCCAAATAGGACAGTGCCGGCTTGACCATGATCATGTCGGCGCCCTCGCCGAGGTCCAGCTCGATCTCGCGCAACGCTTCTCGCGCGTTGCCCAGGTCCTGCTGGTAGGTCTTGCGGTCGCCCTTGAGCTGCGAGTCGACGGCCTCACGGAACGGGCCGTAGAACGCGCTGGCGTACTTGGCCGAGTAGGCGAGAATCGCCTTGTCGCTGTGGCCCACCTCGTCGAGCGCGCGGCGGATCACACCGACCTGGCCGTCCATCATGCCGCTGGGCCCGAGCACGTGCGCGCCCGCTTCCGCCTGCGCCACGGCCATTTCCGCGTACACGCGCAGGGTCGCGTCGTTGTCCACGGCGCCGTCCGCGTCGAGCACGCCGCAGTGGCCGTGGTCGGTGAACTCATCGAGGCACGTGTCGGCCATCAGGACGGTCGCGTCCCCGAGCTCCTGGCGCAGGTCCCGCAGCGCGACGTTGAGGATGCCGTTCTCGTCAACCGCGCCGGACCCCTCGGCGTCCCTCTTGGCCGGCACACCGAACAGCATCAGCCCACCCACGCCGGCGTTCACCGCCTCCACCGCGGCCTTCCGCAGCGTGTCCCGGGTGTGCTGCACAACCCCCGGCATGCTCTGAATCGGCCGCGGCGCGTCCACGCCCTCGGCCACGAACATGGGCAGAATCAGCTGACGCGGGCGAAGCGTCGTTTCACCGACCAGCCTGCGCATGGCCGGCGTGGTACGGAGTCTGCGGGGTCGATGCTCAGGGAACACGCCGTTCACGGTACTCCGGCACGCAGGCGATCAGTTCGGCTGCCCTCGGGAAAAACCACGTTCTGACAAGGTGTCTGGAAACTCAGGACACGAGAAGGCCGGGCTTTTCGCGCGCTCTGGCGTCAGGCGATCTCTTCGGCGAGCGCGCTCGCGCGGGCAAGCCGGCGATCAGTGGTGAGCACGGCCGTACGCAGCCGCGCGGCCAGCTCGATGTACAGCGCATCGGCCAGCCTGAGATCAGCACGCCGAGCCCACGCTCCGGGAGCAAGCTCGAAGACCGAGTGGCGCGTGACCGGAAAGTTCGTCAGCACGCCCAGGGCGACCTCAACCTCCACTGTGGTCAGCTCTCCCGCGCGTTGCAACCGACCCAGGGCCGAAAGGACTTCGGCGTCCAGGTGCGCGGGCGCGTGCAACACGGTGCCGCGCAAGCGTGACTTCGCCGCGTCGGCGTAGCTGGTGCCTGCGAGGAGATCAACGAGGACGGACGCGTCGAGAACCGCGATTTCCACCGGAGAATCAGGCATCCGCCGCATCGCCCAGTTCTGCCCGGGCGCCGTCGAGCGCGGAGAGCACGGCATCGTGAGAAACGGCGCGGCGCGGAGCCGGCAGCGCGTCGAGCCAGGCGTCGGTGGCCTGACGCTGCAATGCGTCCGCAAGCGCTGCCTGAACGAGGGCACTCACGTTGAGATCCGCGGCCTTCACTCGTTCAGCCAGGTCATCGGGGATATAGACGTTCACCCTCGCCATACACACACTATACACACAAGGCCCCTTCCCGTCGAAGCAGGAAGGGGCCTTGAGCAACCACGAACCGTCAGCTACGACGCGCCCGCTTCGCCTTCCGAGGCGGCGGCAGGGCCCCCTCCGCGCGAAGCCGGGCGGCGTGCTCCGCCAGGGCGTCCACCAGGTGTGGCACGTCGGCCTTCTCCGGCTGGACGTCGACGCGCAAGCCGAACTCCACGGCGGTTTCCGCGGTCTTCGGGCCGATGCACGCGACCAGGGTGCGCGTGTGCGGCTTGCCGGCAATGCCGACCAGGTTGCGCACCGTCGAGGACGAGGTGAAGCAGACCGCGTCGAAGCCGCCGGTCTTGATCATCTCGCGGGTTTCGGCGGGCGGCGGGGCGGCGCGGACCGTGCGGTAGGCCGTGACGTCGTCGATTTCCCAGCCGCGGTCGCGCAAGCCGGCCGACAGGGTCTCGGTGGCGATGTCGGCGCGCGGCAGCAGGACGCGGTCCACGGGGTCGAGCACGTCGTCGTACGGCGGGAACTCGGCGAGCAGACCCTCGGACGACTGCTCGCCCGACGGGATCAGCTCGGGGATGATGCCGAACGAGCGGACCTTGGCGGCCGTCGAGGCGCCGACGCAGGCGATCTTCACGCCGGAGAACGCGCGGGCGTCGAGGCCGAACTCCTCGAACTTCTCCCACACCGCGCGCACCGCGTTGGTGGAGGTGAAGACGATCCACTGATAGCGGCCGTCGACGAGGCCCTTCACCGAGCGCTCCATCTGCGCCGGGCTGCGGGGCGGCTCGACGGAGATCGTGGGCACCTCGTGCGAGGTCGCGCCGTGGCTGCGCAGCCGGTCGGCCATCTCGCCGGCCTGCTCCTTGGTGCGCGGCACCAGGACCTTCCAGCCGTAGAGCGCGCGCGACTCCCACCACGACAGCTTCGAGCGATGCCCGGCAGCCTGGCCGATGGTCACGATCAGCGGGCCGACGAGCTCACCCGCGTCGTTGCCGAGCGTGCTGAGCGTGGAGTCGAGGGTGCGCTGGGTGTTGATGGTGCCGTTGGCCGTCACCGCGACGGGCGTGGACGGCGGCATGCCCTTCTCCGTGAGCCGGCTCGCGGCCTCGGCGAGGTGCGCCGAGGTGGCGTGCAGCACGAGCGGGCCGGGCTGCGCGGCGAGCGCCGCCCAGTCGACCTCGCCGCGGACGTCAACCTCGGTATGGGTGCCGCCGAGTGCGACACCGGCGTAGGCCGGCACCGCGGCGCCGGGGGAAACGCCCGGGATCACCTCGAACACGGCGGACGTGCGGGCCACGGCCTGCACCTCGTTCACCACGGCGGGGGTGGTCAGCGGGTCGCCGGCGACCAGGCGCAGCACGAGCCGCCCGGCCTTGGCCTCGGTGGTCAGGTCCTTCGACACGTCGGCGGGCTCACCGACGGCGGGCCGGACCTCGGCGCCGGGAGCGGCGAAGGCGAGGACGGCGGCAGGCACGTCGGGATCGGTCACCACGACCTCGGCCTTGGCGAGCAGCTCCTGGGCGCGGACTGTGAGCAGCCCGGCGTCACCGGGGCCCGAGCCCACGAAGGCGACGCGCCCAGCGGTCTTGCGAGCGGGGGTCATCTCTGGCGTTTCTCCTGTCAGGCGACCGGGTACGGCATCGGCCGCAGGTGTGTGGTGCTGGTCGTTCGGGTGCTGGTCGTTCGAGTGCTCTGCGGGTTGCGTCACTGGGCGGGGCCGGACAGCAGTGCGCCGGCACCGAGGTCGAGGAGCTCGGCGGCCAACGTCCGGCCGAGCTGCTCCGCCTCGGTGAAGTCGGCGAGTGCGGAAGCCCGCAGCATGTCGACCGCACCGTTCTCGCCCTCGACGGCCGCGGTGCCGCGCAACGAGATCCGTTCCACGACCGCGCCCTCGGAGTCGAGGTCCTCGACGATCTCGGCGAGCGCACCCACGGGTGCGCTGCACCCCGCCTCGAGCGCGGCCAGCAGGGAACGCTCGGCCGTCACCGCGGCCCGCGTGCCCTCGTCGTCCAAACTGGACGCGAGCAGGTGCTCCACGTCCACGTCTTCGGCCCGGCACTCCACCGCCAGCGCCCCCTGCGCGGGAGCGGGCAGCATCTGGATCGGGTCGAGGGTCTCGGTGATCGCCCCCACCAGACCGATCCGGGCCAGTCCGGCACGCGCGAGCACCACGGCATCGAGCTCGCCGTCGGTCACCTTGCGCATGCGGGTATCGATATTGCCCCGAATCGGCACGATTTCCAAACCGAGGCCCAGCGCGAGCAGCTGCGAGGTGCGCCGCGGCGCCCCCGTGCCCACCTTCGAACCGGGCGGAAGCTCACCCAGCGTGAGGCCGTCGCGGGCGATCAACGCGTCGCGCGGGTCCTCGCGCGGCGGCACGGCGGCGAGCACGATGCCGGCCGCCGGCGCCGTGGGCAGGTCCTTGTACGAGTGGACGATGACGTCGATTTCCTTGCGCAGCAAGGCTTCCCGCAGCGCCGAGGTGAACACGCCGACGCCGATCTGCGGGATCGGCTTGCTGGAGACGTCGCCGGGGGTGGTCACCGTGACGATCTCGACCTCGGCGCCAGTGGCGCGGATCTTGTCGGCCACGGTCTCGGTCTGCGCGACGGCGAGCTTGCTGCCCCGCGTCCCGATGCGAATCACTCTGTCCACTGCTTACTTCTTCTCGATGTCTGGCGGCACGGCGGTGGGGCTCGCCACAGCCGCGGGGGCCTGCGGGTCGAGGCAGAACAGCTCGCGCAACGCGTTGGCGTAGTCGGTGTCGGCCGTCTCGGCGGCCAGCTGCTTCACCCGCACGGTGGGCGCGTGCAGCAGTTTGTCGACGACACGGCGGACCGTGCGGCCGACTTCTTCGCGGACCTGCGTGTCGAGGTCCGGGAGGCGGTTGTCCAGACGTAGCAGCTCCGCGTCGACCACCTCGGCCGCGCGGCGGCGCAGCGCGGTGACGGTGGGCGTGACCTCGGCGCTGCGCTGGCCGGCGAGGTAGTCGCGCACCTCGTCGAGCACGATGCCGTTGGCCTTGATCGTCTGGCGTTCGGTGGTCGGGGCGCCGGCGTCGCGCATGCGGCGCTGGATCGTCTCGAGGTCGACAACGGTGACGTCGACGAGGTCGGCAACCGCCGCGTCGACGTCCTTCGGCAGGCCCAGGTCGCACACCACGAGCGGGCGGCCCGCGCGGGCGGGCACGTGCTCGGGCAGGAACACGGCATCCTGCGCGCCGGTGCACGACACGACGACGTCGGCCTTCGCCACGGCGTCGGCCAGCTCGGACAGCGGCACGGGGCGCGCGGGCACGCCCTCGATCGCGGTCTTCTCGGCGAGGCGCGCGGCCTTGGCCTCGGTGCGGTTGGCCACCGTGATCTCGCCGATGCCGGCCTTGCGCAGGTGCGACGCGGTCAGCGCGCCCATCGAGCCGGCGCCGACGATCAGGGCGTGCTTGCCCACGAGATCACCCGCGGCGGCCAGCGCCTCGGACACCACGGACGCGCCCAGCTGGTCGAGACCCGTCTCGGAGTGCACGCGCTTGCCGACGCGCAGCGTCGTCTGGATCAGTTCGTGCAGCGTGCGCCCGACGGTGCCGGCCTCACGCGCGGTGGCGTAGGCCGAGCGGATCTGGCCGAGGATCTGCGTCTCGCCGACAACCATCGAGTCGAGACCCGAGGTCACGGAGAACAGGTGCTCGACGGCCGCGCCGGCGTAGTGCACGTAGAGGTTGTCGTAGAGCTCCGCCGGCTCCATGCCGGCCTGGCGGGCGAGCACGTCGGAGACGTCGTTGACGCCGCCGTGGAACGTCTCGACCACCGCGTAGACCTCGATGCGGTTGCATGTGGAGACCAGCATGGCCTCGCTCACGCTCTCGGCCTGCTGCAGTTCGTGCAGGACCTTGGCGACCTCTTCGGCGGGCACGGCGGCCCGTTCGAGCGTGGTCAGCTCCGCACTTCGGTGGGAGAGCCCGACCGCCAACACGCTCATCCGCGCACCACCATTCCAAGACCGCCGTCTGCCTGTCCGTTGCCGCTGCTGCCATTGTCGAGCGGCAGGCCGGCGTCGGGTAACCCGGTATTCCCCTGAATTGCCAGGGCGTCATCGGCACGGCGAGCCACGTGGAACGAGAGGATCTGAAGTTCGACCGCCAGGTCGACCTTGCGGACCTCGATGTGCGCCGGCACCTGGAGCACCACCGGCGCGAAGTTCAGTATGCACTGGACGCCGCCCGCCACCAGCCTGTCGCACACGGACTGCGCAGCGGTAGGAGGTGTGGCGATGATCCCGATGGAAATCTGCCGTTCGGAGCAAACTCGCGGGATTTCGTCCAGGTGCGAGACGGGCAGACCCCCTACGGGAACCCCGACGAGGTCGGGGTCGAGGTCGAACAGCGCCTCGACGGGGAAACCGCGGCCGGGGAACCCGCCGTAGTTGGCCAGCGCGTGACCGAGGTTACCGATCCCGACCACGGCGACGCGGTGCTGGCGGGTGAGGCCGAGGATGCGTTCGATCTGGCTGACCAGCACCTGCACCTCGTAGCCGACACCACGCGTGCCGTACGAGCCGAGGTAGGAGAGGTCCTTGCGCAGCTTGGCGGAGTTCACCCCCGCGGACGCGGAGAGCTCTTCGCTGGAGACGGTGGTCGCGCCCTGCTCCGCCATGCCGGAGAGGACCCGGAGGTAGACGGCGAGGCGCGCGACGGCCGCTTCGGGGATCTGCTTGGCGCGGACGGCGGTCTCGACGGCACTGTCGACCGCGGGCATCTCCGCCGTGGGCGCGTTGTCGGCATCGGGCGCCGCCCGCCGGGCGCGGCCGTTGCCCTTCGCGGCCCGGCGGGGTGGTTCAGCGGGCGGTTCGGCACCGCTGCGCCTCCCCCGCTGTGTCACCACGCCGGCCACTCCTCAAGATTGGGTCGCATCTCTTGACCCCGCGACTGACGTCCGGTTCAATGCCGGGCTTTTGCGGGACGACACTCTACGGTAGTCCACTTGTGAACGCGCGCACAAAGTCACTGGTCATCGACATGACGCGACGCACACCTGCCCCCGATCAGGTGACCGCGGGGCGAGCAGCGCCGAGCACCGAGGCCGGCCGGGCAAGATCATCCGCGTCCTGCCCGCGTTTCGGAGGTTGCTCAGGCTGATGGCCACCCACTGGATCTGGTACGCGATCTCACCGATCGTCGTCATCGGCGGCGCCTACCTGTATTACCGGCGCTACCAGCGCCACCGCGCCGCCATCCAGTCCTTCGCCGCCGAACGCGGCTGGTCCTACACCGAACGCGAGCCCGACCTCGTCGGCCGCTGCTACGGCCGCCCGTTCGAGGGCTACGGCCGGCGCCGGCGCGCCTGCACGCCGTCGCGGGACGCCGGCGTGAGCTGGAGGTGCTGTCCTTCGAGTACAGCGAGGTCGTCGGCCACCAGAACCGCGCCCGGCGCCGCTGGACGCAGCTCACGGGCGTGCGTCTGCCCTTCCCCGCGTCCGAGGTCTACGCCGCCCCGCGCGACACCCTGGGCCGGCTCGCCCGCGACCTGGGCTTCAACCGCGCCGGCACCGGCGACGAGCCGTTCGACCAGGACTGGGTCACCTACGGCCCGGTGACACCCGCCATGCAGGAGTGGCTACGCCGGCACGGCCGCCTGTTCCGAGTGGTCGCGGGCATGGCCGAGACCTGGGACGGCGGCCGGTTCAACACCCAGCGGGTGGAGCCGGCGGTGGCGGATCTGGCCGAGCTGGTGCCGTTGCTGAATGGGGTCCACGGCCGGTGAGGGTGCTTGCCGTCGACCCGGAACAGCTGTTTCGGTAGCTGCCGGGCTGAAGCCCGTCGGGCGTCGACGTCGAGGTGGGGCGGGCGTTGGCCGGGCACTGGTACCGGTACGTCGTCCTGGCGCTTGTCGTCGGCGGTTACGGGCTTTGGTACCTGCGCGGGTACCGGCGGCGGACCGCGACCTTCGCCGCCGGGGCGGGCGAGCGGGGTGGACGTACCGGGAACGGGCTCCCCAGTTGCTGGGGCGGTGCCACGGTTATCCCTTCGGGCGAAGACGACGGCCGCGGGCTTGGCGCGCCGTGAGCGGAAGTCACGACGGGCGCGAGTTCACCGCGTTCGAGTACAGCGAGGTCCTCGGGCATTTCGACGTCGACAGCAACGACAGCGCCGAGCGGCTGTACCTGCAGGTGTACGCGGTGAAGGTCGCCCGCGCGCCAATGCTCACTGTGCGGCGCCGCGGGGTTGCGGGTGTCGTCGTGGGACGGCTGGGCGTGGGCGGGAGCACGACCGGTAATCCCGACTTCGATCGGCGGTTCGTGTTCGAGGGCGACGCCACGGTGCTCACGTCCGAAGCGCAGGCGTCGCTCACCGCCCACCCGCGACCGTTTCGCATCGATGGCGGCGAGGTCGTCGTTTGGGACGAAGGGCGGTTCGATCTCGACCGCGTGGAGCCCGCGCTGGAGCAGCTCGGGAGCTGCTCACCCACGCCCGGCTCGGCTGAGCACGCGTCAGGCGTTGACCGTCACCGAGTGCCAGCCCGAGGCGCCGTCCGGCACGGGCTCCGCGGCCTGGTCCGTCTGCGTGTAGCCCGACTGGTCGGTGGCCCGCACCGTCACGGTGTGGCTGCCGGGCGGCACGGCCAGGTCGGTCCACCACATGCGCCAGGTGTCCTTGTTGACCTCGGTCGACAGGGTGGTCGGCTGCCACGGGCCCTGGTCCACGCGCACCTCGACCTTTGCGATGCCGATGTGCTGGGCCCACGCCGTGCCGGCGACGCGGAGCTTGCCGGAGGTCACCTTGGCGGTGTCGATGCGCGACTCGGTCTTGATGGGCGCCTGTTCGGCCCAGCCGCGCTGCAGCCAGTAGGACTGGCGGTCGTCCCACTTGGCGAACTCGAGGCTGGTGACCCACTTCGTCGCGGAGACGTAGCCGTAGAGGCCGGGGATGACGATGCGCGCGGGGAAACCGTGTTCGACGGGCAGGGGTTCACCGTTCATGCCGATGGCGAGCATGGCGCCGCGCGTGGGGTCGAGGGCGATCTTGGCGGGGGTGCTGCAGGTGAAGCCGTCGATGCTCGTCGCGTACATCTGTTCCGCGGCCGGTTGCACGCCGGCCGCATTGAGCAGGTCGACGAGGTCCACGCCGATGAACTTGGCCGTGGAGATCAGATCCCCGCCGACCTCGTTCGAGACGCACGTCAACGTGACCTCGCGCTCGACGAGCGGCCGCGAGCGGATGTCGTTGTAGGAGAACGAAACCTCGCGGTTGACGAGGCCGTGGATCTTCAGGTTCCACTCGTCGGTGCGCACCTGCGGCACCACGAACGCCGTGTCGATGCGGTAGAAGTCAGAGTTCGGCGTGATGAACGGCGGCGAGCCCAGCTTCTGGAAATCGGCGTCCGGCGGAAGCGGCGGGGCCTTGCGCGCGGCGACGAGCGGTCCCACGGCGGCTCGCGACTGGTCGGCGTTGCCTGTGGTGGCCGAGATCGCCTGCCCGGCGACAGCCGCGACCCCCGCGCCCGCCGCGACGCCGATTCCGCGCGATAGGACCTGCCGTCGTGTCGGTCCCTTCGGCGGACGGCTGTCGTCGAACGCCGGCGGCAGCGCGTAGTGGTGCAGCCAGGTGAACACGAACGCCGAAGCCGCCAGCGACACCACGGGCGCCAGCAGCGCGAGCTGCCCGACGTCGGTGCGCTCGTACACGGCCGCGACACCGGCGATGCCGAGCAGCACCACCACGATCTGGCCACCCCGCGGCGTCCGGCGCGAAACCTGCCCGGCCAGCACCGCGAACAGCACCAGCACCACGGCGAGGCCGATCTTCAGCACCGTTTTGTCCGCCGTGCCGAGCGTCTGCTCCGCCCACACCACCACGGCGTGCGGGCTGTGGGCGATCACGAAGTCGGCGACGGCCACGAACGGCGACGCGTTGTAACCGACGAAGCCGGCGATGAGATGACCCACGCCCAATGCGGTGACCAAGGCCGCCAGCCCGATCAACGACGCGATCGGCAACGACAGCCGCCGCGGCTCCGGGGGCTTGACTACCTGCGGGGCTTCCTTCAACGCGCTCACCCCACCATCTTCGGCGGGCTCAGGCCCCGATACCGCCAGGAACCCTTACGACTTGATTACCGCATCGGACTATCCGGCGGAACTATCCGGTCAGGGCCCGGCGGAACCGCTCTTCCTCCACGCGCCAGTACCCGTGTTCCGCACCGTCGATGAGGATCACCGGAACCTGGTCGCCGTACTCGGCTCGCCACTCGGCGTCACTGTCGACGTCCGCGAGCTCCCACGGCACGTCGAGCTCGCCGCAGATCCGCGCGACCTCGGCCTCGGCCACCTCGCAGAGGTGGCAGCCGGCGCGCGTCATCACCGTCACCTGATGCACCACCGCAGTCTAGGACCGGCCGGACGCACTCAGCGCAGCTTGAGCCGCCGCAGCTTCCCGGTGGCCGAATGCGGCAGGTTATCCGCGAACTCCACGAGGTGCGGCACCTTGTATCCGGCCAGGTTCGCCGCGCACTGGTCGCTCACCTGCTGCTCCGACAGCGCCGCGCCGTCGGCCGGCACCACCACGGCCTTCACGGCCTCGCCGCTGCGCTCGTCGACGACCCCGACCACGGCGACCTCCGCCACGCCCGGCAGCCGCGAGATCACGTCCTCGACCTCGTGGGGGTAGACGTTGAAGCCGTTGACGATGATCAGGTCGTTGGCGCGGTCGACCAGGTGCAGGTCGCCGTCGAGGTCGAGGTAGCCGACGTCGCCGGTGCGGAACCAGCCCTCGGCGTCGGGGCCGTGCGCACCGTCGGGCCAGTAGCCGGAGAACAGGTTCGCGCCGCGGATCGACACCAGGCCGGTGTCGCCGCCGGACTCGAAGACGTCGGCGACGTCGTCCGCGTCGAGCGGCACGCCCTCCTCGGTGCCGTCGCTGTCCACCAGCCGCAGCTCGATGCCGGGCAGCGGCCGCCCGACCGAGCCAGGCTTGGGGTAGCCCGTGACCAGCGTCGACGTGACCACGGGCGCGCATTCGGTGAGGCCGTAGCCCTCGTAGACGTCGTGGCTGGTGGCCTCGCGGATCGCCGTCAGCACGCGCGGGTGCAGCGGCGCGGCGCCCGAGGTCAGCATCCGCACGGTCGCGAGCCCGCGTGCCAGCTCCTCGGCGCCGAGGTCGGCGAACTCCATGTACATGGTCGGCACGCCGGCGATCGACGTGACGCGGTACTCGGCGCAGTCGTCCAGCGTCTTCGCCGGCTCGAAGCGCTCCGAGAGCACGAGCGTCGCGCCCACGGACGTCGCCTGCAGCAGGCCGGGCCCGAGGCCGTAGACGTGGAACAGCGGGATGGTCACGAGTACGCGGTCCTCGTGCACCAGCACGCCCTCGACGCGGCTGAGCTGATCGAGGTTCGCCAGCAGCGCGCGGTGCGAGAGCAGCACGCCGCGCGGCGGGCCGGTGGTGCCGGAGGTGTAGGAGATCACCGCGATGTCCTCGCCGCCGCGGCCGAGGTCGACGGGGTCTCCCCCGAGCTCGCCGCGTGGTGACAACGCCGTGAGGCCGTCAGGCAACTCAGTGTCGTCTACGTCATCCCGCTGGATCACGAACCGGGGGTCGCAGTGCGACAGCAGCTGCTCCAGCTCCGGCGCGGGCGCCTGCGGAGAGAGCGGCACTGCGATCGCGCCGGCGCGCAGCACTCCGTACAGGGCGACGGCGAAATCCGCCGACGTCGGCAGCCGCAGCACGACCCGGTCGCCCGGCTCCACACCGGCTTCGACGAGCCGCCGCGCCTGCGCGTGGGCCGCCTCGTCGAGCTCCCGCCAGGTGAGCGTGGCCCCCGTGCCGGTCTCGGTGACGGCCGTTTCGTCCGCCCACCTGGCCGCCGCCTTGGTGAGCAGCTGCGCGACACCCTCCACCGGGCCCCCTTCCTGCTGTAGCCCTTTGTCATCTTGTCACCCGTAACGGGGATGCCGCGCGATCGTCGCACCTCCGGTACCGCGGGACCTCTACCTACTTCGCGGTAACTACACGTATGCTGCACTGCGTCGCCGGGTGGCGTTGATCACTGCCGGGTGACGCGAGAAAGGGAGTCACCGTGACGAACTTGCTGGTCTGCGCCGTTTACGCGGTCGTGGAACACGCGGCGCGGCCCCTCCTCGCTCGCGTGGGGGACAGGGGCACTGCCCATCGCGAAGGCCGCCCGCGCGGCCTTCGGACCGCAGGAGGTGCCGCTCTGTGACCCTGCCGACCACCGCGAACCGCGGCCCCGTCGTGATGTTCGCAGAACGTGCGTTCGGGCGCCCCGCCGCCGTCCCGCTGACCCGGGCGACCGAGGCCGCGCCGGCCCCGGACCCCGCCGAAGCCGCCAAGATCGAGGCGTGGGACCTCGTCCGCGAAGCGCAGGAGGGCGACTCCTCCGCGTTCGGGAAGCTCTACGACCGGTACGTCGACGTCGTCTACCGCTACGCGCTGTTCCGCCTCGGCGACCGCGAACTGGCCGAGGACGTCACGAGTGAGACGTTCCTGCGCGCGCTGCGCCGGATCACGTCGGTGAGCTACCAGGGCCGTGACGTCGGCGCCTGGTTCGTCACGATCGCCCGCAACCTGATCCTCGACCACGTGAAGTCCAGCCGTTTCCGCCTCGAGGTCGTGACCGATGAGGTGAGCGAGCCGGGCTCGGCACCGGTTTCGGCCGTCGGGCCGGCCGCGCAGGCCGGGCCGGAGCAGCAGGCCATCGCCGGCGCCACCCGCGCGGAGCTGCTGCGCTGCGTCGCCGAGCTGGGCGAGGACCAGCGCGAGTGCATCGTGCTGCGATTCCTGCAGGGGCTGTCGGTCGCGGAGACGGCCCAGGTGATGCACCGCAACGAGGGCGCGATCAAGGCGTTGCAGCACCGCGCTGTCCGCCGTCTGGCCCAATTGCTGCCCACCGGGCTGCACTGACTTATTTCACGTCCCGGCGCAACCGTAACTTCTTCGTCTTCTTAATCGTTTCTCCACGCAGACCGGCTGTCAGGGCCGGGGCTTGTAGAGCTTTGAGAAGCTTTGTGGAGACGGAGCAGCACCGTGGGCGTGCCCGGGTGGTTTTCGCGGGATCGAGCCGAGAACGAGCGGTTCGATCGCACTCTGGACCCGTCGCCCGTCGAGCGCCACGGCGAGTTCGCCGACGAGCTGGCCGTGGTCGCCGCCCTGCGCTCGCTGGACGAGGCGGGCGCGCCCGACGTCGAGACGCGCGAGCGCATCCGGGCGGAGATCGAGGGCCGGCTCGGCGAGCCTGTCGCGCGCCGGCGGTGGAAACCTCGGATGGCCGATCTCGTGGCGGCCGGCATCGCGCTCGTGCTGGGGCTGGCGGGACTGACGCTGCTGCTGTCGCGCAACGCCATGCCGGGCGACGCGCTGTACACCGTGAAGCGCGCGGGCGAGGAGACGTCGCTGGGGCTGACGTTCGGCGACGAGGCCAAGGCACGCAAGCACCTGGACTTCGCGGCCAACCGCGTGAGCGAGCTGGGGCTGATGACGGACGCTTCGCCTTCGGCGTACCGGACGGCTCTCGGTGATTTCAGCAGCGACGTCCGCGCGGGCGTCACGGCGCTGACGGCCCTGGCGACGGGTGCCAGCGGGCGCACGCAGCTGTCGGAGCTCGAGACGTGGACGAAGGAGCAGGCGCGGCTGCTGGCGGCCGAACAGCCGCGGATCCCGACGTCCGCGCGCGCGGATCTGAGTGGTGCGCGCGGGCTGCTGACGCGCGTGCAGCAGCGGACGTCGGCGCTGGTGTCACGGCTGAACTGCTACGAGATCACCACGGGCAGCTCCGACGAACTGGGCCTGCTTCCGGCGCGGGGCGCGTGTACGCAGCAGCCCGCACGTACTGGCGGCTCCGCGCCGACTTCGCCTTCGTCCCCCGGCCCCACCCCTACGCCCACCGAAAGCGGGGTGCCGCCGGCGACCGGGACGTCGTCCTCGCCGGACCTGGCCGTGTCCAGCACGCCGGTGCCGACCTCCGGCGGCAGCTCCACGACTCCGCCGCCGGTGTTCGCGCCGCCGATCACCTCGCCGACGACGCCGAGGCTGCCGACGACCAGCCCGCCGCCGCCGTTGATCTCGATCCCGCCGCTACTGCCGGGCCTTCCACCCATCGTCATCGGGTGATCACGCGGCGCGTCGGCAACCCCTGATCGAGGCCCTCACCACACCTGGAACGGGTGAGTCGCATGGTCGCTACGCTGTGCGTCAGGACCCGGCCGTTCCCGGCCGCCGGGACGTGCCCGAACGTGGAGGCGGTGTGCGTGTCAGCTTGGCGTGGCAAGGATAAGAGTCAGGAGCTCGAACGGCTCGCCACGCTCGCGGGCGAGGCGTCGGCCGAGGCCGCACAGATCACGGCGAACGCCGAGCCCGCCGTGCCCCCGGCGCCGCCGGACCTGACCGCGGCCGCGTTCTTCGACGTGGACAACACGATGATGATGGGCGCGTCGATCTTCTACTTCGCGCGCGGCCTCGCGGCGCGGAAGTTCTTCACCTCCTCCGACCTCGCCGGTTTCGTGTGGCAGCAGGTGAAGTTCCGCCTGGGCGGGCGCGAGAACAAGGAGGACATCAAGTCCCACCGCGAACGCGCACTGTCCTTTGTGGCCGGTCGCACCGTCGAAGAGCTCACCAGCATCAGCGAAGAGATCTACGACGAGCTCATGGCCGACAAGATCTGGTCCGGCACCCGCGCGCTCGCCCAGATGCACCTCGACGCGGGCCAGCGCGTGTGGCTCGTGACCGCCACACCCATCGAGCTCGCCGCCATCATCTCCCGGCGCCTCGGCCTGACCGGCGCCCTGGGCACCGTCGCGGAAACCAAGGACGGCGTCTACACGGGCCGCCTGGTCGGCGACCTGCTCCACGGCCGCGCGAAGGCCCACGCCGTCCGCGCGCTCGCCTCGCGCGAAGGTCTGAACCTCAAGCGCTGCACGGCGTACTCCGACTCGCAGAACGACGTACCCATGCTGTCCGCCGTCGGCACCGCCGTGGCCATCAACCCGGACTCCGGCCTGCGCGACGTGGCCCGCGCCCGCGGCTGGGAAATCCGCGACTTCCGCACGGGCCGCAAGGCGGCGAAGATCGGCGTCCCGTCGGTCCTGGGCGCGGGCGCTCTCGCGGGCGCCGTCGCGGCGGGGATGGCCTACCGGCGCCGCTGACGTCGTCGCCGGTCGCCGAGCAGGGCGGCAACGCGCTCGCAAGACCCGCCGGCCCGACCCCGGCTGGAGTCGCCACGATTCGGCGCACGGCCGGCGCTTCCCGCGCAGTCAAAGCCATTCTGGCGGCTCCGCACCTCGACGCGAGGCTCTCGCGAGAGCCGCCGCGGCGAGGATCGCTTACCGGCGCGGCTGACGGTTTCGCTGGCGCCGCCGAGGGACTGTGCGCGACGGCAACGCATTGACAGAACCCGCCGGACCCAGCCGCGTCCGAAGTCGCCGCGCGGCGCGCTTCCCGCGCAGCCGAAGCCATTCTGGCGGCTCCGCGCCTCGACGCGAGGCTCTCGCGGGCGCCGTCGCGGCGGGGATGGCTTACCGGCGCCGCTGACGTCCACGCTGGGCGCCGCGGGCGGGTCAGCCGCGGAAGATGTTCTTGCGCTGGGCGAGGCGGCGGTACAGGGTCTGCTGGATGGATTCCCGCACCTGGTCCGTCAGGGTGAACACGAGCATCGGGTCGTCGACGGCGTCCGGGGTGTAGTCGTCCGTGCGGATGGGCTCGCCGAACTCGATGGTCCACTTCGTAGGCAGCGGGACGGCGCCGAGCGCGCCCAGGAGCGGGAAGAACGGCGTGACCGGGAAGTACGGCAGGCCGAGCAGCCGCGCGAGCAGGCGGATGTCGCCGAGTTTGGGATAGGTCTCCTCCGCGCCGACGACGGACACGGGGATGATCGGCACGCCCGCGCGCATCGCGGCGGAGACGAAGCCGCCGCGGCCGAAGCGTTGCAGCTTGTAGCGCGCGGAGAACGGCTTGCCGATGCCCTTGAAGCCCTCCGGCCACACGCCGACGAGCTCGCCGGCGCTCAGCAGGCGTTCGGCGTCGGCGTTGCAGGCCAGCGTCTGGCCCGACTTGCGCGCGATCGAGCCCACCAGCGGCATCTTGAACACCAGGTCGGCGCCGAGGCCGCGCAGGTGGCGCCCGCCCGTCTTGTCGTGGACGGCGACGGCGGTCATCAACGCGTCGAGCGGCAAGGTGCCCGAGTGGTTCGACACGAGCAGCGCGCCGCCGGTCGCCGGGAGGTTCTCGACGCCGAAGGTGTCGACGCGGAACCACTTCTCGTACAGCGCGCGCAGCGGCGGCAGCACGAGGGTCTCGGTGAGCTCGGCGTCGAACCCGAACTCGTCGACGGTGTAGTCGCCGGTCAGCCGGTTTCGCAGGAAGGCCAGCGCCGAGCGCACGGACTCCGGCAAGGGTTCCGGCTCGGCGGGAGACGGCGGGGCGGCAGGGAAGGCCACCACCGGCGCGTCCGAAGACGGTTCCGAAGACGACGCCGGCGGCGCGGCAGGCGGCGAAACCCGTCCCGGGCTGCGGAGCGGGATCACCTGAGCCTCGGCTCCGTTCACGGTGTGCGCCTCACTTCCGGTCACGGGGCTCATCGGCCGGCCTGCCCGGTCGCGGCGGCCACGACGACCTTGCCGGCCAGCGAGGCCAGCCGGGCGCCGTCGAACACCGGGCGCAGGCCGCGACCCGCGGTGTAGTCGTCGAACGCCTCGCGCGTGGTGAAGCGCGGCTGGTAGCCGAACTCCTTCTTGAGCTTCGTGATGTCCACGACCCGCCCGAAGTTCAGCAGGCGGACCTGGTCGGCCGAGAAGTCGACCACCCGCGCGCCCCGCAGGACCTTGCCCACGGACGGCACCACGGCGCTCGGCATCGGCAGCCCCACCCGGCCCGCCCGGCGGATCGCCTGGGACAGCCCGAGCACCCCTTCCGACGCGACGTTGAACACGCCCGGCTTGTCCTGCAGCACGGCCTGCTCCAGCACGCCCAGCGCGTCGGACGCGTGCAGCAGCTGCAGGCGCGCGTCGTAGCCGAAGACGGTGGGCACGACCGGCAGCGCGAAGTAGCGCGAGAGCACCGTGTCGACCTCGGGCCCGATGATGTTGGCGAAGCGCGCGAGCGTGACCGTGACGTCGGGCCGGCGGCGGGCGAGGCCGCGCACGTAGCCCTCCATCTCCACGGCGTCCTTCGCGTAGCCGCTGGACGACGCCGGGATCAGCTCCGAGTCCTCCGTGAACACGGCCTGCGAACGCGCCCCCGCGCCGTAGACGGCCGCAGTGGACTTGACCACGAGCTTGCGCAACTTCGGCGAGCTCTGGCAGGCAGCCAGCAGCCGCATGGTGCCGATCACGTTCAGTTCCTTGACGGCGGAGCGGCGGCTCGGGCCGGCCGGGTGGGCCAGGCACGCCGTGTGCACGACCGTGTCGACGCCGGCGCTGCTGATGACCTTGGCGATCAGCGGATTGCGGATGTCGGCGCGCACGAACTCGGCGCTGCCCATCCGCTGCAGGACGTCTTTCGCGGGCGGCGCGGTGTCGACGCCGATCACGCGCTCGAAGGCGGAGTTGGTGCCGAGGCGGGCGAGCAGCTTCCCGCCCAGGTCTCCCGCGACCCCGGTGACGAGCACGATGTTCGACGGCATGGGACTCCCTGTGCGGCTGGGCTGTTCGGCTGGGCGTAAGGGGGTGGATGATCACCCGAAGTGCACGAGCCTGCACTCATTGGAAGCATCGCGCGGACGCCCCACCGATGTTACCGGCGCCAGGGGATGCCCTGACCAGGTCTTACTTCGTATTTACAACTCCACCAGAGAATTGCGGCTCACGCCTCACTCGATCGGGGGAGAAGGCCCACGAAATGGACGTGGCCCGTCCAGAGACTGGACGGGCCACGGCGCATCAGCTGTGGGGCTGGCTCACTTGCCGGCCTTGCGACGCTGCACTCGCGTACGGCGAAGCAACTTGCGGTGCTTCTTCTTGGACATGCGCTTGCGGCGCTTCTTGATCACGGAACCCATGGGCGCTCCTCAGTTGTCGTCGGTCACGCTGCCCGGCGCAGCGTCCAACGGGTGGAGCGCACAGGCACGAGCGATTTACCAGGTTACCCGCGTGCCGACGCGGGCCGGTCGGCGGGCATGGGTGAGCACATGCCCGGCGACCGATCAGACCCCGCCCCGCCGCCGCCCTCAACGGAGCGGCGCGCCGCACTGAGCTGCTATCCGACGTCGAAGTAGGCACCCTGCAGGTACTCGTGCACGGCCTTTTCGGGAACCCGGAACGACTTCCCCACTCTCACAGCGGGGAGCTCACCCGAGTGCACCAGCCGGTACACGGTCATCTTCGAGACCCGCATCAGCGTGGCCACCTCGGCGACCGTCAAAAACTGGACCTGCCCGACCGAGGGCAAATCCTCCTTCTTGTTCGGCGACATGATTACCGCGTCCTTCGACACGTGTCGCGCCACGAGGCTTCCCCACCTGTGGTATCGACACGCACGTGCTCTTCCAGAGGGTAGCGGGACACGTGGGACTAGTGCGACGGCTGTCACCGAGATGGGCCCCTACCTGCGGGTTTTCGCCGCACGGATTACCCACTTGGGTCTGATTTGCCGGTTTTGTCAGTCCTCGTGGGCGCGGCCGAGCTCTTCCGAGCGGTCACGCGCGGCCTCGATCGCGTCCAGCAGAGCCGCCCGGACGCCGTGCTTTTCGAGCTCGCGGATCGCGTTGATGGTGGTGCCGGCGGGCGACGTGACGGCCTCGCGCAGCAGCACGGGGTGGTCCTTGCCCTCGGCGAGCATCTTGGCGGCGCCCACGGCCGACTGGATGATCAGCTGCCCCGCGAGCGCGCGCGGCAGGCCGAGCAGGATGCCGGCGTCGATCATGGCCTCGACCAGGTAGAAGAAGTAGGCCGGTCCCGAGCCTGAGAGGGCCGTGACGGCGTCCTGCTGCGATTCGGGTACCTCGACGACCTGGCCGACGTGCGAGAGCAGCTCGTGGACCGTGGCGAGGTGTTCGGCGGTGGCGTAGCGGCCGGGCGACATCGCGCTCATGGCCTCGCCGACCAGCATCGGAGTGTTCGGCATCACGCGGACCACAGGCACCCCGTCGGCCAGGCGCCGCTCGTACAGCGCCGTCGGCAGCCCCGCGCAGAGCGAGACGACCAGCGAGGACGCGCCGAGCAGCGGCGCCAGCTCCGCCAGCACCGGCTCGATGTCCTGCGGCTTCACGGCGACCACGAGCACGTCCGCGCGCTTGGCGGCGTCCTCCACCGTGGCCGCGCGCATGCCCGGGTAGCGCTCCTCGAGCTCGCGGACGCGGCCCTCGTAGCGCTCGGTGAAGAGCAGGTCGCCGGGCGCGTGGCCCCCGTGCAGCAGCCCCGACAGGAGGGCTTCGCCGATCTTTCCCGCGCCCAGCACCGCAATCACACTCATGCCACTGAGAGTGCCAAACGCGCGTCAGGCTCCGGGTGCCGGGGCGAGCGCGAGCTGGCGCGCCTGCGCGACGAGGCGGCCCTGGGAGTCGACCACCGTGGCGTCGGAGTCGAACCAGGCCTCGTGCACCGAACGCGATTCCACCAGGATGCGCAGCCAGCCGGGGGCCGGGCGGGTGCGCAGGAAGGCCGTGAGCTGCACCGTGGGCGCCCAGCCGACGCGGCCGAGGTTGGCCACCACCGGCGGGTTGAGATCGCCCGCGAGGAGTGCGAAGTAGACGTCGCCGATCCCGTCTCGCGGACGTGCCCACAACTTCAGCCGCGGTGGGTCGCCGGCGCGCCCGGCGAGGTACCCCGCCGTGGCCGGGTCCACGCGGATCTCGCAGCTGGAGGAGAGGTTGAACACGCCTTCGGAGGTTTCGGCGCCCAGCGGCACCGCGCCCGAAGGCGGTTCGGCCGGCAGCTGCGGCAGGTCGCTCCAGTCCGGGCGGCGCATCGGCAGCCGCCCGGTCGTCACGCGCGCCTCCACGCAGCTGCGCCCGCGCTGCTCCAGCCGCACCCCGACCACCGACGCGCGGCGGCCGACCTTGCGGACGTCGGTGCGCAGCAGCACCGGACCCAGCGCCGGTGCGTGCAGGAACTCGGCGCTGACGACCAGCGGCTCGGCTGTGGGTTCGCCGCGTTCACCGAGCACAGCCGTGGCGGCCTTGGCGAGCAGGGCCAGGAGGAACCCTCCGTGGGGGTGGTTCGCGATCGCCCATTCCGCCCTCAGCGTGGCCGTGAAGGTGCCGTCTCCGAGGGAACGGACCGCGCTGGCCGCGTCGAACGCCGTCGCCGTCTGTTCGGCCCGGCTCACGAACGGCCGGCCACGGCGGCGCATGTGGCGGAGAAGTTCAACGATCGCAACGAGTTCACGGTCGGCACTTTACGTGTCGATGAGCCGGAAGAGGGTGTCGGCGGGCCTGGGACCGCCCGGACAGCCGATCATGCTAACGGCCGGGTCACTGTCCGAGGTGTAACCGGGCGAACAGCAGCGCCTCCGCGAGGGCGCGGGCCCGCTCAGCGCCTGCGATGGCGTGGCGTGTGTTGACTTCGAGCACGACCTGACCGGTGAAGCTGTCGCTGACCAGCTTTTCCAGCAGTTCGGCGCACGGCTGGCCCCCGTGGCCCGGAATGAGGTGCTCGTCCTTGGGCACGCCGGTGCCGTCGGCGAGGTGGACGTGGCTCAGGCCTTCCCCCATCCGCTCGGCCAGCGCGAGCGCGTCCATCCTCGCGGCGGCGCTGTGGGAAAGATCAAGCGTGTAGTGCCGGAACCCGACGTCCGTGGGATCGATCGACGGCCGGAACGCCGACACCCGTGTATTCCGCGACCCACCCGGCGGACGCACCTTGAACATGTTCTCCACGGCGACCTCGATGCCGGATTTCTCTTCCAGCTCGTCCACGAGGTCCCCGAACGCGTCCCCGTAGCGCCGCTGCCACCGGAACGGCGGATGCACGACGACCGTCCGCGCCCCCAATTGCTCCGCGGCCTCCACGGACTTCCGCAGCCTGATCTCGGGATCCGGCGACCAGACCCGCTGCGTGATCAACAGCGACGGTGAGTGGATCGACAGGATGGGTACGTTTGTGCGCTTCGACCAGCGACGCACTGCGGCGACGTCCTGGCTGATGGGGTCGGCCCAGACCATGACTTCGACGCCGTCGTAGCCGAGTTCTGCTGCTAGTTCGAACGCCGCCCCGGCCCGCAGGGGCCACACCGACGCAGTGCTCAGTCCCACGGGTATCGGCTTCTCAGGCGCGTTCACGGGGACATCCTGCCTTGCCAGGGGTGGGCGTGGTCGGGTGCGGGTTGGGTGGGAAGTGTCCTCGGCTGAAAGCAGGGTCTCGCAGGGCGGCTTGCGTTGGGGAGGTCGTTGTCCTCGCAGGGCGGCTTGCGTTGGGGAGGTCGGTGTCCTCGCAGGGCGGCTCGCGTTGGGAGTGCACCCCGAAGCTGGATTGTGTTGACGGCCGGTGACGTGTTGTCAAGGCGGGAAAGCGTGCCTTGACGACACGTCGCCGGCCGCAAGGAGGCTTCGGATCGGGGTGCCAGGGTGGGGCTGGGTGCAGGTTTCGTCGCGTGGGTGGGCGGCGGTTGCGAGGGTGGGTGTGGCTTGCGTGGGTGGTGAGTTGGCAGGCGGCTGGCTGGTGAGTGGGGGCCAAAGCGCCCGCGGGCCGAAACGCGAGAACTCCCGGCCCGCCGAAGCGGAGACCGGGAGTCCCGACGCGATAAACGGCTAGCGCCCCACCAGCAACAGGGCGGCAGGTGACACCGTCACCACCAGCCCCACCAGGATGGCCAGCAGCGTCGTCTGCAGGTCTTCCGCGCGGCGGATCTTGCGGACGATCCACACCAGCGCCACGATCACCAGCAGGGCACCGACGAGGGCGGCCGGCGCGAGGTTGACCCAGAGCCAGTTGAAGCCGAGCCACACGGCGGCGCCGCCGACGACGCCGAGGGCCAGTTGGCCCGCGAGGGTGAGCCACTGTTTGCCAGGGGAGCCTTCGAGGGCCGGCTCGGCGGCCACGGGAGCGGCGGCGGGCTCTTCGGGGGCGACGTCGTCGTCGTAGTCGTCCTCGTAGTCGCCGTGCTGGTCGTAGCCGTAGTCGTCGCCGTCGAAGTCCGGGGAGCCCGGCTGGGCGAACTCGCGCTCGTACTCGGACAGGTCGTCGTCGACGGGGCCGCCGCCAGGGGCGAACGGCATGGGCGCCGGGTAGCCCGCGGTGGGCGGGCCGGCGTCGAAGTCGGCGGGGGCGGCCATGGTGGGCGGGCCACCGTCGTAGTCGCCCTCGGGGGCGTACGGCTCGGCGTAGTCGTCGGCCGCGTAATCCTCGTCGGCGTAGGCGTCGGCGGACTCGCCCGGGACGACCGGCATCACGCCGATCTCGGTGTCCTCGAGTTGTTCCTGCTGACGACGTTTGCGCCAACCCGCCAAGCCCGGCGGTTGAGCGGGAGGGCCACCCGGGCCAGGACCGCCGGGGCCGGGACCACCCGGCCCAGGACCGGGAGCCACCTCGGGCGCCGCCGGCTCCACCCCGGCCACGGCGTCGAACTGCTCCGTGTGCGGGTCCTGCTGCGGCGCGGGACGGCGGGCCGGCGCGCGGCGCGGACGCTGCGGCGCACCCGTGGGGAACGCGCCACTGGCCATGGGCGGCTCGGGCACGTCGGCGTCGGGCGTGCCGTCAAGACCGTCGAGCCGCGACGCGAGCGTGCCGCCCGGCGCGGGTGGCGGACCGGGACGTCGGCGGACCGGCGGCACCTGGTTGCGGGTCTCTTCCGCACCCGGCGGCGGCACCGGCTGCTGCCGCGTCGGACGGCCGCGCGGCGGCACCGGCATCTGGCCGGACTCCTGCGGCGGCGCCGGCGGACGCACGAACTGGCTCGACTCGGCTGACGGCGAAGGCGGAACCGGGAGCTGCGCCGACTCCTGCGGCCGTACGAACTGACCCGACTCCTGCGGCGGAGCCGGCGGGCGCGTGTACCCCGTCTCCTGCGGCCGCACGAACTGCCCGGACTCCTGCGGCGGAGCCGGCGGTCGGGCGAACTGCCCCGACTCGGGCGAAGGCTGACGAACGAACCCTGAGTCCTGCTGCCCGTTCACCGGCCGGACCGACCGCGTCGGCGGGCCGGAAGGGCCACCCGGGCCACCCGGACCCGCAGGACCAGGACCAGGACCAGCCATCCCACCCGGTCCCTGAGGACCGGCAGGCGGCACAGGAGCAGCAGGCGGACGCTGCAACGGCCCCGACTCCTGCGGCACCGCCCGCGGCGCGGGGGCCGCGGGCCCGTCCGAACGACGACGGCCACCCGCCGAGCGCGAAGGCGGCGGCGGAGTGCCGCCGTCGCTGGTCACGCGGTCGATGATCGCCTGCGGGGCGGTGTCGCTCACACCCGCGGCGCGACGGCCGCTCTCCGGCTGCTGCTCGGGGGCTTCGTCGTCGTCGGCTGCGCGCCGCCTGCGCCGCCGTGAGCCCTCGACCTGCTGCCCGTGCTGGGCGAGCAGTTCGGCCACGGTCTTCTGGGGCGGGGCGCCGTTCTCGTCGGTCATACCGTGCTGTCCAAAGCGCGCTCGGGGTTGGCCACGGCACGTGCCGGCGGCCGGACGCAGGCGGCGCCGCGCGCGCTGAACACCGTGCTGTGCATATCCGTCACCTCTCCACCGTGCCTGTTTTCCGTCACCGAAGTCCAGTCCACTGCTGTCACCGGTCCTCCCCGTTCGCCGAAACGCCGGTGAGGGCGGCCCCAGTTTCGTCCGCGCCGTTGGAATGGTCCAGCCGTCGCAGAATGACACCCTCTCGCAGTGCCCACGGGCAGATCTCGAGTTCTTCGAGGGAGAGCGCCCGCATGGCGGCTTGCGCCACCAGCGCACCCGCCACGAGCTGGTGCGACCGGCTCGAGCTGACCCCCTCGAGTTGCGCGAGGTCCGCTGCGGGCATGCGCGAGATGAAGGCGATGAGCTGGCGCAACGCGGTGTCCGTGAGCGTACGGCGCACGCGCGGGCCTGCCGCCGAGGGGGCCGCACCGGTGAGCCTGGCCAGGGAGCGGAACGTCTTCGACGTCGCCACCACCCGATCGGGTTCACCCCATTTCGCGACCTTCTTCGCGAGCCCGCTGAGCTCGCCCTCCAGCCACGCGGAGGTGGCCACGACCTCCGAGCGCGTGGGCGGGTCGTGGCGGAAACGTGTGCGCGTGGTGCGCCCGGCTCCCAGCGGCAACGACTCCGCGAGCACGGGTTCCTCGTCGCGGCCCATCGCGACCTCCAGCGAGCCGCCGCCGATGTCGAGCACCAGCACCTGGCCGGCCGACCAGCCGAACCACCGCCGCACGGCCAGAAAAGTCAGGCGCGCCTCGTCGACGCCGGAGAGCACCCTCAGCTCGACGCCGGTCTCTTCCGCGACTCTGGCCAGCACCTTCGCCGCGTTCTTGGCTTCTCGCACGGCCGACGTCGCGAACGCCAGCACGTCTTCGCACCCGAGCCGGACGGCCGCGGCGCGCGCCGACTCCACGGCCCGGACCAGCTCGTCGGAGCCCGCACGGCTGAGCTCGCCGGATCGCGTGATCTGCTCGGCGAGGCGCAACACGGCCTTCTCCGAGTGCATGGGCGTCGGGTGCGCACCACGATGGGCGTCGACCACCAGCAGGTGGACGGTGTTTGACCCGACGTCGAGTACCCCTAGGCGCACGAGGATCCAGCGTACCGGTCCCACAGCCAGGTCTCGAAACTGTAACCAACACCACTCGGTCCGGGCTCGACTCTGCGTGGCCGGACGCCCGCACAGGGTGAAAAATGAAGCGTTTCCCCAGGGACCCAAAACGGCCGGAGCGGCAAGAAAAAACCCCGCCACCCCGGCCGTGTTCCGGTGTTTTCCCTACCGGCGGCTCACGTCTCGAACTTGTACCCGAGGCCGCGCACCGTCACGAGGTGGCGAGGGGAGCCCGGGTCGGGCTCTATCTTCGAGCGCAGGCGCTTCACGTGGACGTCGAGGGTCTTGGTGTCCCCGACGTAGTCGGCGCCCCACACGCGGTCGATCAGCTGGCCGCGCGTGAGCACGCGGCCCACGTTGCGCAGCAGGTACTCCAGTAGGTCGAACTCCTTGAGCGGCAGCGAAACCTCGGCGCCGTCCACGGTCACCACGTGCCGCTCGACGTCCATCCGCACGGGCCCGGCCGAGAGCACCAGCGGCGCCAGCTCGCCCTCCGCGCCCGGCTCGCCGCCGCGGCGCAGCACCGCGCGCACTCGCGCGATGAGCTCCCGGGCCGAGTAGGGCTTCGTCACGTAGTCGTCGGCGCCGAGCTCGAGACCCACGACCTTGTCGATCTCGCTGTCGCGCGCCGTCACCATGATCACCGGCACGGCCGAACGCTGGCGCAGCTGCTTGCACACGTCCGTGCCGCTCATGCCTGGGAGCATGAGGTCGAGCAGCACGATGTCGGCACCGTTGCGGTCGAACTCCTCGAGCGCCTGCTGTCCCGTCCCGGCCACCGCGGCCGTGAAACCTTCCTTTCGCAACAGGAAGGCGAGCGGGTCGGCGAAGGACTCTTCGTCCTCGACAATGAGAACCCTCGTCACAGGTTTCCTCCATGGTCTGGGCCGGAGAGCTCCTGCCCGGTTGCCACGAGCCGGGGTGTCCGCTCGGGGGTCTTGTCCTGCCGCACCACGGTGGCGGGCTGGGTCTGCTGTTTGCCACGCGCGCCGTCGCCGCCGGGCTCGGGGCTGACGTGCGCGGGGATCCGCAGCGTGAACGTGGACCCGGTGCCGGGTCGGCTCCACAGGCCCACCGAACCGCCGTGGTTGGCCGCGACGTGCTTCACGATCGCCAGGCCCAGCCCCGTGCCGCCGGTGGCGCGGGAGCGGGCCTTGTCCGCGCGGTAGAAGCGCTCGAACACGCGCTGCTGCTCGTCTTCGGCGATGCCGATGCCGCGGTCGGTCACGGCGATCTCGACCATGCCGTCGGCGAGCCGGCGCGAGATCGACACCGGGCTGCCCGGCGACGAGTACGCGACCGCGTTCTCCAGCAGGTTCGACAGCGCCGTGACCAGCAGTGTCCGGTCGCCCTCGATGAGCAGGCCGCTCGCCGTGTCGGTGGTGATGGTGATCTCCGCCGACTCCGCTGACAACGTTGTCCGGCCGAGCGCCTCCCGCACCACGGCGTCGACCTCGACGACGTTGAGGTCCGGCAGCCGTTCGGCGCCCTGCAGGCGCGAAAGCGCGATGAGCTCGGTCACGAGCGTGCCCAGCCGGGTCGACTCGCGGAGGATCTTGCTGCCGAAGCGGCGGACCTCGTCCACGTCGTCGGCGGCGTCGAGCACGGCCTCGGTGAGCAGCGCGATCGCGCCGACCGGGGTCTTGAGCTCGTGGCTCACGTTGGCCACGAAGTCGCGCCGCACGGCTTCCAGGCGGATGGCCTCGGAGTGGTCCACGGCCTCGACCACGGTGAAGCCGTCGCCGAGCGGGCGGACCTCGCCGAGCACCGCCTCGGGCTGTCGCCGCCCGCGGTTCTCGAGCGGCGACAGGTCGATCTCCATCGGCTCGTCGGTCTCCACCACCTGCTCGGCGGCGGCGCGGGCCCGCGGGTCGGCCTGGTTCACGCGCACCAGGCCGAGCTCGTAGGCCCTCGGGTTGTGCAGCACGAGGTCACCGAAGCGGTTGAGGACGACAACGCCGCTCCGGGACGACCGGATCAGCCGTTCGAGGAGCTCCGCCACGGTCGGTCCCGCCGGCCGTGCCGTCTCCTTCCGGGCCCGAGCCCGGGCGATGAGGAACCCGACGACCGCGCCGACGACAAGAGCGCCGATGGCCGAGATCAGGGCAACAGGCGTGGTCACGAGGGAATCGTAAGCATCCCGGTAGCCTTTCGGACCAGTCCTGGAAGCCCGGTCGTGAGGCGCGTGACACCTACAGGGGACAAGTTCGCCCTGGTGTCAGGCCCCGTTCACCCGGCCGAGATCTTCCGGACAAATGTTCACGCTCCGTCGAGCTCGGCAAGATCGTCGGCCGTCAGGCGCAGCTGCGCGGCGGCGACGTTCTGTGCCAGATGGTCCGGGTTGCCCGTGCCCGGGATCGCGAGCACGTGATCACCTTGAGCGAGTGTCCACGCGAGACGGACCTGGGCCGAGGTCGCGTCGTGGCGCTTCGCGACCGTCGCCACCCGCTCTTCGACGGCCGTTTCGTCGGTTTGTCCACTCGCGACGGCGAACCACGGCACGAAGGCCACGCCGTGCTCGCCGCAGAGCCGCAGCAGCTCGTCGTCCTCGCGGACCGCGGTGAGGCCGTACTGGTTCTGCACGCAGACCACGGGCGCGATCGCCAGCGCCTCCGTGAGGTGCTCCGGGCCGACGTTGGAGATGCCCAGCTCGCGGATGAGGCCGGCCTCGCGCAGCTCGGCCAGGGCGCCGAAGTGCTCGGTGATGGAGCCCGAGCCGCGGCCGAGGCCCGTGCCGATGCGCAGGTTGACCACGTCGATGTGGTCGCGCGCGAGCTGGCGCAGGTTCTCCTCGACCTGGCCGCGCAGCTGGTCGGGCCGTGCGAAGGGCAGGAACTCGCCGGACGGGTCGCGGCCGGGGCCGACCTTCGTGGTCAGGACCAGGTCGTCGGCGTACGGCGAGAGCGCCGTGTTGATCATCTCGTTGGAGGAGAACTCCGGCGTGAAGTAGAACGCCGCCGTGTCGATGTGGTTCACGCCGAGCTCCAGCGCGCGGCGCAGGACGGTGAGGGCGCGCTCGCGGTCGGCGCCGGTGCCGCCCGCGAACGGGACGAGCCGCATGGCGCCGAAGCCGAGACGGTTGACGGTCAGGGAACCGAGCTGCCACGTGCCGGCGGCCGCGGCGGGAAGTGCTGTCTGGGTCATGACTTCCAGCGTGACCCGGCGGCTTTCGCGTCGCCCGGATTGGCAGGAAGCTGCCACCCGGCAGTGGCCGCGGTCGCTCCACGAGGTGACACTGGAGTGCGTGACTCGAGTCGACGACGTCGTGACCGTGCGCGGCGAACGCGAGCTTTTCGACCGCACCGCCCACCTGTTCGGCAGCGCCACGGACATCGCGTGCGCCGCGAACACCCTCTTCACCTGGGCGGCTTCGCGCCCGGGCACCGGCGTGCCCCCGGTGCCCGACCTGCAAGGCCGGCGGGCGCGCAAGATCTACGTGCCGAGCGTGCTGCTGGACGAGGCGAGCGTCGAGCACCTGCGCCTCCTGCGCGAGGCCGGCGCGCAGATCCGGATCACCGAGCGCGAGATCAACGAGACGATCATCCTCGACGGGCGCCTCGCGATCCTCGCCGCCGAGGTCACGCCGGACGGGCGCAGCTACACCGTCCTTTCGCGACCCGACCTCGTCAACGGGATCTCGTCGTTGTTCGAGGCCGCGTGGCGGTCGTCGACGGATCTCGCGGCGTTCGAAACGCGCTACGCCGAGCTGCGCCGGCACACGCCGCAGCTGCTGGACTTGCTGCTGTCGGGCTGCACCGACGAGACCGCGGCGCGCACGATGGGCGTCGGCCTGCGGACCTACCGACGCTACGTCGCGGAGCTGATGGCAGCGTTGGGGGCGACGTCGCGGTTCCAGGCCGGGGCGCGCGCGAAGGAGGCCGGTCTGCTGTGAAGCGTGGTGTCGTGGTGCTCGCCCTATTCGCTGCCGGGTGCAGCTCGGCGGTGGGCGGGAAGGCCGTGGTTCCGCCACAGCCCGCCAACCTGGCCTACGTCGACGCGAAGGCCACGAGCGACGCTACCGCGGGGATCAAGAAGGCCATGGAGACCGTGTTCAGCTTCGACTCCACGGACACGGCCGCGGTGGCGAAGAACGAGCAGGAGTACTTCACCGGCAACGCCCGCACGCAGTTCGACCAGACCTTCGCACAGATCAAGACCACTCCGGTGAAGACGCAGACGCACGTGATCGATTCGGGCGTCGCCGCCCTGTCGCCGAGCGGGGCCACGGTGCTCGCCGCGATCAAGCAGCAGAGCCAGACCCCCGACGGCAAGACCAACGCGGCGCTCGCGGTCGTCCTCGTGACCGCCGCGCCGGCCGGCGACCACTGGCGCGTCAGCGACCTGAACCTCAACCCGCGCGGCACCCTCGGCCCGGCGGCCGACCCGGGCGCCCCGCGCCCCGCCGTCACCCGCGACTCCGCCCTCACCGCCGCCCGGCACGCCGGCTCGGTGTTGCTGACCGTCGACGCCCAGAACGCCGACGCCGTGTACGACGGCTACGAGAGCGTCGCCGTCGACCCGCTCCTCACGCAGTTCCGCGCGACCCGCCAGACCACCGTCGACAGCATGAAAAGCAGCGGCGCCAAGGCTTCCTTCAACCCCCAGTCCGCGGCCGCCGTGTCGTCGGCCTCCGCGGACGGCAAGACCGCCACGGTCCTCCTCGACGCCGTCGTCTCGACCCGGCAACAGGGCGGCCCACAGGACCGCACCATCCCCGTCCGCCTCACCCTGGCCCGCCAATCGGACGGCGGCTGGAAGGTGTCGGCGATCGACCCGTTGAACGCTGCCTGAGCCACTCCCGTCTACGCCGAAGGGCCACCGCGCAGCTCGCGCAGTGGCCCTTCGTCCGTGACTGGGTGAGGCTCACTCGCGCCGGTTTCGCAACGGCCGCGGCTTCCGATCAGGGCGCCGGTTGACTCCGCGACATTCGCCGCCACACCTCAGCGCCAGCTCGACCAATCCACCGCCGCGGTGCCTTACCCCGCGGCCTCCAGGCCGGCTCGGCGACAAGCGACGGTCGCTCGACCTCAGCCCCCGTGCCCGCCGCACGGCGCCGCGACTCCGGACGTCCGCGGCCCTCTGACATGCCGAAGGGCCACCGCGCAGCTCGCGCAGTGGCCCTTCGTCCGTGAGTTGGTGAGGCTCAGCGACCCTGGTTCGCCACCGCGGCAGCGGCTTCCTCCGCCGCCTCCGGGTCGAGGTACAGGCCGCCCGGCTTGATGGGCTGGAGGTCGTCCGTGAGGTCGTAGCGCAGGGGGATGCCGGTGGGGATGTTGAGGGCCGCGATGTCCGTGTCGGAGATGCCGTCGAGGTGCTTGACGAGCGCGCGCAGCGAGTTGCCGTGCGCGGCGACCAGGACGTTCTTGCCCGCGCGCAGGTCGGGGACGATCGCGGACTCCCAATACGGCAGGAGGCGCTCGACGACGTCCTTGAGGCATTCGGTCAGGGGCGCGTTGTCGCCGAGGTCGGCGTAGCGCGCGTCGCCGGCCTGGCTGAACTCGTCGGCCGGGTCGATGGCGGGCGGCGGGGTGTCGTAGGAGCGGCGCCAGAGCATGAACTGCTCCTCGCCGAACTCCTCCAGCGTCTGCTTCTTGTTCTTGCCCTGCAGCGCACCGTAGTGGCGCTCGTTGAGCCGCCAGTCGCGCTTGACGGGGATCCAGTGCCGGTCGGCGGCGTCGAGGGCGATATTTGCCGTGCCGATCGCGCGGCGCAGCAGCGACGTGTGCACCACGTCCGGCAGCAGCTCCGCCTCGGCCAGCAGCTGGCCACCCTGGCGAGCCTCGCGCTCGCCCGTCTCCGAAAGCGGCACGTCCACCCATCCGGTGAACAGGTTTTCCGCGTTCCACGTGCTCTGTCCGTGACGCAGCAGCACCAGCGTCCCAAGTTCGGCCATGGCCCACAGCCTGCCAGAGCGGACCAGGTTCGTGACTGGTGAGTCCCGCTTGAACGATGTTCTACAGAGAGTGTGTTACCCTATAGTAACACCTTCACCCGAACAGAAGTCAGCCCGTCAACAAGCCGCGAAAAGGGTGCAATGTGCTGCGCGCTGTTATCCCGCTTCGCGAAGTTCACTCGAATAGAGTAACGAGTAGTCTTGTGATTACAGGTGGACATCTGACAGGTTTGGCATGTCCCGCTCAGCCGGATTCCACGCACTCCCCGGCTGACGGCGGGCTATGACCGCGGCTCGTCTCCCCCCTGCCGAGCCGCGGCCCGCCGGCCCCGTTGGCATCCCCCTCGTCACCGGGTCCTTGATCGGCGGGAACTTCAGCGGGGCGGCTCGAGATCGCGACTCCCCCCTCCCTCGAGCCGTCCCGCCTTTCCCGTTATCCCGCAGGTCCGGCGGGGACAGCCGCGTCTGCCGTGTCACCGGCCGGCCGTGAACGGCGCCGCTTGCGCACCCACCACCACACCGCCCCGGCCGGGATCCCGAGCACCACGGCGAACGGTGCGATCGCCCCCAGCGCCGTCAGGACGCCGCCGCCGAAGGTCAGGAACGCGTCCCAGCCACCGGCGAGCCCCGCGAGGAAGCCGGGCAAGTCATCGGATGTCTGCCCGGGACCGGTCACGACCTCGGCGGTCACGGACAGTGCCACTGTCGCCATCGCGACACTCCCCGCGAGCGCCTTCTGCTGCTGTTCGAGTGACTCGAGCGCGGCTTCGCGGTTGGTGAGCTCACTCTCCACACTCGCGATCTCGGAGATCGACGTCGCCTTCGCCAGCAACGCCCGGATCCGGTCGACGCTCGCGCGCTGCGTCGCCAGGCGCGCGTCCACGTCGACCACCTGGGCGGTGACGTCCTGGGAGCTCAGCTCCCGCTTGGTGACCTTGCCGAGCCCGGCGAGCTGGTCGAGCACCCCGTCGAGCTTTTCGGCGGGCACGGCGAGGCTCAGGGTCGCGGACGACTCCAGCGTGCTCTCCTGGCCCGTGTACCCGCCGGCTCCGGTCGCGATCACCCGCGCCCGCGAGACGACATCGTCGAGCTTCGGGGTCGAGAGGTCCAGTCGTGCGCTTCGGGCGAGCTTGCGGTCGGTGGTCCCCGCGACCCCCACCGCCGGCGGAACCGGGCCCTTCGTGGTCAGGCCCTGCTGCGGCACACCGGGTTGCGCCACCCCCTGCTGAGGCAGTCCCTGCTGGGGCACGGCCGCGCGCCCGGCGGCCACCCCGCTGTCGGCCTCCGTCGAGCTCGGCCCGTTCGCCGTGCACCCCGCCAGCGCCACCAGCAACCCGGCGCCGGCCAGCACCCATCTCCATCGAGTTCTCATCCGTCCTCCTCCACTCGGGTGGCAGACGGACGGACCCCGGCGTCAGCGGCGTTGCACGGGCCGAGTCACGACTCGGTCAAGCCCGGCTCGTGCGGCTTCTCGGGCGCCACGAGGTGCTTGAACGCCTGGAGGTTCGCCAGCGACTCCCCGCGCGACACACGCCAGTCCCACTCGCGCTTGATCGATGACGCGAACCCGATCTCCAGCAACGTGTTGAAGTCACCGTCGGCGGCTTCGAGCACCTGCCCGAGGATCTTGTCCAGCTCGGCGTCGGTCACGGTCTCCTTGCCGAAGCGCCCGACGAGGTAGATGTCGCCGATACTGTCCACTGTGTAGTGCACACCGTAGAGCCGGGCGTTGCGCTGCAACAGAAAGCGGTACACCTGCTCGTGCGCCTCGTCCGGACGGCGGCACACGAACGCCTCCACGGAGAACGCGTGGTCGCCGTCCACGAGCCAGCAGTTGGTCTGGAGCTTCTTCGTGCCCGGCAACGTCACGAAGTACTTTCCTTCGCCACGCCGGTCGTACGTGAGCTCGGCGGCGTCCAAAGTGGACTTGATCGTCGCGTCCAGGCTCACACGGCCACCTCCGCCCGCACTTCGAGCGCTCCGCGGAACGCCTTGGTCGCCTGAGCATAGATCTCCAGCAGCGAGTCCGTGGTGCGGCTCCAGGAGAAGCGGTGGGCGTGCAGCACGGCGTTGGCACCGAGTTCACGCCGGCGTTCCGGCCGCAGCGCGACGGCCGCCAGCGCGTCGGCCCAGTCGGTGGCCGTGTGCGAAGGCACGAGCAGTCCCGACACGCCGTGCGGCACCGCGACCGGCAGCCCGCCGACCTCGGCGGCCACCACGGGGGTGCCGCAGGCCTGCGCCTCCAGCGCCACGAGCCCGAACGACTCGTTGTAGCTCGGCACGGCGACCACGTCGGCCGCGCGGAACACGTCCACGAGCTTCTGCCCCGGCTGCGGAGGCAGGAAGCGCACCTGCTCCTGGATGCCCAGCGTCCACGCCAGCTCCTTGAGCGCCTGTGGCTGCTCCAGCCCGGTACCCGACGGCCCCCCGACCACGAGCACCACGAGCTTCGAGCGCAGCTCCGGCCGCTGGGTCAGCAGCTCGGCGGCCGCGCGCAGCAGCACGTCCGGCGCCTTCAACGGCTGGATCCGGCCCGCGAACGCCAGCACCACGGCGTCCCGCGGCAGTCCGAACGCGTCGCGCGCCAGCGCCTGCGAACCGGGCGTGAAGCGGTCGAGGTCGACGCCCGGCGGCACGGCGTGCACCGCGTGCGGGTCGGCGCCGTAGAGGTCCACGAGCTGGCGGGCCTCGACCTGCGTGTTGGCGACCAGGCAGTCGGCCTCGGCCACCACCTGGTCCTCGCCCATCACGCGCGTGCGCGGCTCGGGCTTGTCGCCGTCGGCGAGCAGTGAGTTCTTGACCTTCGCCAGCGTGTGCGCGGTGTGGACCAGCGGCACGCCCCAGCGGTCGCGCGCGAGCCAGCCGACCTGGCCCGAGAGCCAGTAGTGCGAGTGGATGAGGTCGTAGTAGCCGGGCTCGTGAAACGCCTCGGCCCGCAGCACGCCCGAGGTGAACGCGCACAGCTGCGCGGGCAGCTCGTCGCGGCCCAGCGGCTCGAACGGGCCGGCCTGCACGTGGCGCACGGTCACGCCCGGCGCCAGCTCGGCCAGCGGCGGCTGGTCCGACGAGGTCGCGCGGGTGAACACCTCGACCTCGACGCCGCGGCGCGCCATCTCGGTGGCGGTCTCGCGCACGTACACGTTCATTCCGCCCGCGTCGCCGGTGCCCGGCTGTTCGAGCGGCGAGGTGTGCACGGACAGCACCGCGATGCGACGCGGCGCAGCGCGGAACCCCGACAGAGAGGAGATGGTCACCTGGTCACTACTCCTGTGTGCGCTACTCGGCTGTTTCCCCGGAGAACCGCCGCAGCGCGGAGTTGAACTCCCCCGCGTCCTCGACGAACGGCAGATGCCCCGCATCAACGAACCAACGCAGAACGGCCCCTGGAATCTTCCCGGCCGAATATTCCGCTGCCGACGGATCGACCACGCGGTCGGCCGTGCCGTGCACGACCAGTACCGGTTTGTCGATCTTGGCCAGCTCTTCCGAGCTCTCCACGTCGCGCTTGAACAGCGCCGCGCGGACAGCCGGCGGCACCGCCAAGGACATCCCGAGCAGGGCTTGCGCGAACGTGCCCGGCACCGAGGCGTTCGCCTGGGCACGGGTGAACTCCACCAACGCCGGCACGGCGACCTCGGGATCGTCCGAGAGCGCCGCGGGCAGCGCGGCCCGCATGACCGATCCGGTCTTACCGCCTTCGCGGCCCCGGCCGATCTCGGTGATGGCACCGACGAGCACGATCCCGGCCAGCCGTGCCGTTCCGTGCACCCGCAGGTAGTCGGCGATCACGAGCCCACCGTAGGACCAGCCGACGACGATCGCGTCGGGGCCGGCGAAATCGAGCACGGCGGCGAGGTCGTCGGCCCACTGGCGCGGGTCGTCGTAGCCGGCCGCCGGGACGTCGGACGCACCGTGGCCCCGCAGGTCCATCGCCACCAGGCGGAACCGCTCCGTGAGCGCCGGGTCGGCCAGCTGGGCTGCCCACGCGCGCGACGACTGGGCCCAGCCATGCACGAAGACGATCGGACGCGAGTTCTGGGCACCCTCGACGCGCAACGCGATACGCACGCCGGAGGTACCGACCACTTCGGTGTTCACGACGTCAGTTCGTAGCACGCTTCACTTGACCGCCGACAGCGTCTTCCAGGTGGACCAGTCGTAGAACCAGTCCTTGACGTCGGAGCCGGTGGGGCTGGAAAGCTGCGAACCGGTCACCTCCACCGGGTCGCCGATGAGCGCGGAGTCGAAGTAGTCCTTCGCGTCGGCTTCCAGCAGGTTGACGCAGCCGTGGGAGTTGTTGGTCTTGCCGATGTTGGCTGCGTTGTCCTGGTTTTCGTGGATGTACTCGCCGTGGTTGGAGATGCGGCAGGCCCACTTCTTGTTGACGTTCGTGTAGCCGTAGCGGGCGTTGTCGAACACCGCCGTGGGCTCCTTCGACATCACGATGAACGTGCCGTTGGGTGTGTTGCGGTTCACATCGGAGTCGAGGCCGTTGGCGCACGGGTAGCTCTTGTACTCGGAGCCGCCGCGGTAGACCTTCATCACGTGGTCGGGGGTGTTCACCTTCACGACCTGGTTGCGCCCGATCTTGAACTTCGTGGTCACGTCAGCCTTGCCGTAGGCGCCGTTGCCGAGGTCGACGCCGTAGAGGTTGGCCTCGACCTCCACGGTCGTGTTCTCGGGCCAGTACTCCTTCGGCCGCCAGTCCACCTGCGTGGCCGAGAGCCAGCCCCACGAGCCCTCGACGTCGGTCTTCACCTTCAACGCCTTCTCCACGGCCGCGCGGTCCTTGGGCGCTTCCTTGAACTTCACGCTGATCGGCATCGCGACGCCCACGTGGGCGTCGTCGGCCGGGTTGAGCGTGGCGCGCAGCTGCTTGGCCGGGTTGACCGTCGCGAAGGAGCCCTTGAGCTCCACGGGCCGGTTGTCGGTGCCGGTGGCCTTGGCGGCGTAGGTGTAGGTCTTGCCGTAGCCGAGGGATTCTGAGCTCTTCCAGGTGAGGCCGTCGGCCGCGAGGTCACCCTTGACGGCGTCGCCGTCGGAGTTGGTGACCTTGACCTCGCTGAGCTTGCCGTCGGTCACCTTGATGACCACGGGCTCGCGGACGTCAGCGTCTTTGGCGTTCACGGCCGGCGTGGCGGTGATCTTCGCCACCGGGTCCACGGGCTTGCCGCCGTCCTCCCCGCTCCCGCCGAGCGGCAACGCCGTGCCGTTCGTGGTGGTCGAACACGCGGCCGCGAGTGCCCCCGCCCCCGCGGCGAGCACCGCCTTGAACACCGTGCGCCGTTCCATCCCCGTGAACCTCCCCTGTTCTTGAACAACGCCGTGCCCGCACCAGCCGATGCTTCCACGCTGTCAGCGCCGGTGAGCGCCTCGACGTTACCTGCCGACGCCGGGTTCACCCAGTGAGTGCGGCCCGCGTCATGTCGACAAGACGTTTCATCCGCCGGGCGGTTCCGCTGGTGACAGCGTTGTGACGGGATCAGAACGAACAGGCGATCAGCAGCGGTTCTGGGTGCAGCGTCACGCCGAAGCGGGACTGGACGCCGTCGCGGACTTCGCGGGCGAGGGTGAGCAGGTCGGTGGTCGTGGCGGTGCCGCGGTTGGTCAGGGCGAGGGTGTGTTTCGTCGACAGCGACGCGCGGCCGCCGGGGCCCGGGTGGCCCTTGGCGAAGCCGGCGCGCTCGATCAACCAAGCGGCGGAGAGCTTCACGCCGGCGTCGGCCGGGTACTGGGGCACGGCGACATCGGCACCGACGACCGCGGTGATCCGCGCGAGCACGGCCTCGACGTCGGACGAAGGGAGGATCGGGTTCGTGAAGAACGAGCCGGCGCTCCACGTGTCGTGGTCGGCCGGGTCGAGGACCATGCCCTTGCCGCGGCGCAGGCCCAGGACCGCGGAGCGCGCGGCGGCGGCGGGGACCTTCGCGCCGATCTCGACACCGAGCGTGCGTGCGAGCTCGGCGTAGCGGATGGGCGCGGACTCGCCGGCCGGGTCGATGCGGAAGCGCACGCTGAGCACCACGCCGCTGTCGGTGCCCTTGAGCACGCTGGTGCGGTAGGCGAAGCCGAGCTCGTCGGCCTTGACCGTGCGCACCTCGCGCGCGGCGCGGTCGTAGAGCTCGATCGAGACGATGGACTCGGCGACCTCGCAGCCGTACGCGCCGACGTTCTGGATCGGTGTCGCCCCGACGGAGCCTGGGATGCCGGACAGGCACTCGAGCCCGCCGATGCCCGCCGCCACAAGCCCGGCGACGAACGCGTCCCACTCCTGTCCGGCGGCCGCCTCGATGACGTCGCCGGTGTCGCCGGCCCAGGTCCAGCCGGTGTTCGCGACCTGGACGAGCGTGCCGGGGAAACCGCTGTCGGCGACCACGAGGTTCGAACCGCCGCCGAGGAGCAGCACGCGTTCGCCGGCGGCGTCGGCCTCGCGCACGGCGGCGACGAGATCGTCGCTGGTCGTGGCCCGCACGAACCGGCGCGCGGGCCCTCCGAGGCGCAGCGTCGTGTACTCGGCGAGGCGCGGCGGCGCGGGCGTTTCGACGGGGTTCACGCTGCCTAACGGTACTGTCCGGCCCATGGGATCCCGGATCGAGCACCGTGCCGAGTTCTCCGCCGGACTCGCGGCCGTGCTGGCCGCCGTGTCCGGTGAGGACGCGTTGCGGGCGCGCCTGAAGGAGCTGGGCGGAGACAGCGCCGCACTCCTGTCACATGCCGTCGACGGCGACACCGTGCGCTACGAGCTGCAGCACGGCATCGCCGCGCAGCGCCTGCCCCAGGCCGTGCAGGCCCTGCACCGGGGCGACATCGTCGTGCACCGCAAGCAGGTGTGGCAGCGCTCCGGCGACGCGTACGCGGGCAAGGTCGACGTCAGCGTGAGCGGCGTGCCGGGCGAGATCGGCGCGCAGACCTTCCTGACGCCGCGTGGTGAGCGCGTGGAGTTCCGGACGTCCGGCGAGGTGCTGGTGCGGATCCCGCTGTTCGGCGGAAAGATCGAGGAGTTCGTGGCCCAGCAGGTGACGAACCTCTTGGCCCGCGAAGCCGACTTCACCACGTCGTGGCTGGCCGAGCACGCCTGAGCCCGGTGGGCGCCCCGACGAGGGGCACCACCAATCCCAATCGGTTACGCAGAGTCGATCGCTGGCTCGCGAACGACCCCGCGGTGACGCGGCTGTTACGGCGAACGCCGGACCCGCTCGTGGTCGACCTCGGCTACGGCGCGTCACCCGTCACGACCATCGAACTCCTGCGCTGGCTACGCCGGGTCCGCGCCGACGTCAGTGTGCTCGGGCTGGAGATCGATCCGGAGCGAGTGGCGTTCGCGCGCCGCGCCGCTGACCCTCCGTGGCTGGACTTCCGCCGCGGCGGCTTCGAACTGGCGGGTGCGCGGCCGATGGTCGTGCGGGCGTTCAACGTGCTGCGCCAGTACGCCGAGCACGAGGTCGCCGGCGCGTGGAAGGTGATGCTCGACGCGATGCCCGACGAGGGGCTGATCGTCGAGGGCACCTGCGACGAGATCGGGCGGCTGGCCTCGTGGGTCGTCGTGGGCGCGGACGGACCGGTGTCGCTGACGGTGTCGATGCGGCTCGCGGACCTGGATCGTCCGTCCATTGTGGCCGAACGACTGCCCAAGGTTCTCATCCACCGCAACGTTCTCGGTGAGCCGGTGCACTCGTTCCTGTCCACTTTGGACGACTGCTGGGCCGCCGCGGCGCCGCACCGGTCGTTCGGGGTGCGGGCGCGGTGGGTGTCGGCGGTGGGGATGCTGCGGGACCGCGGCTGGCCGTTGCTCGGCCGGCCGGAGCGCTGGCGCCTCGGCGAGCTGACGGTGCCGTGGGAAAGCGTGAACCCCCTCTGAAGTGACTACGGACAGTGCCGGACTGGGCTGATCAGTGGGGGTACGAATGCGTCGTCCGGGTACGAATCCCCCCTGTTCACCGACCCACCCCCGCGGTGTCACCCGGTGGTGACCTGCGGTGATCACGATAGGCAGGTGGAACTGCTTCAACACGTCACCGACCTGCTGCGCGGCGCGCTGGGTTCGCCGTGGCTCTGGGTGCTCGTGTTCGCCGTCGCGGGGCTGGACGCGCTGCTGCCGTTCATGCCCAGCGAGACGACCGTGGTGACGGTCGCGGTGCTGCTCGGGCCCGACCCGGAGCGGCTGGCGCTGCTGGCGCTCGTCGCGGCGACCGGGGCGTGGGCCGGCGACTGCCTGGGCTACGCGGTGGGCCGGGCGGCTGGACCGCAGGCGCTCGCGCGGCTGCAGCGCGGGCCGGCGGGGCGGCAGCGCTACGAATGGGCGCGCGAGCAGGTGCGGCGGCAGGCGCCGTTGCTGATCATCGCCGCGCGCTACCTGCCGGGCGGCCGCGTGGCGAGCGCCCTGGCCACGGGCAGCCTCGGCTACCCGCTGCGCCGCTTCATGCCGCTCGACGCGGCCGGCGCCGCCGTGTGGGCGGTCTACAGCGTGCTGATCGGGCTGGCCGGCGGCTCGACGTTCGCCGACGAGCCGGTGAAGGGCCTGCTCCTGTCGTTCTTCCTCGGGCTCGGCCTGGTCACCCTCATCGAGTTCGGGCGGCGCCTGCGATTGCGGCGACTACGGTCGGGCGATGCACCTGACCGAGGCGATCGACATCCACGCCGACCGGCTGAAGGCGGCGGCCCTGACAGCGGGCCCGTCGGCGCGCCTGCGCAACTGTCCGAAGTGGACGATGCACGACCTGGTGACGCACCTGACGACAGTGCTCTCGTCCACGGTGGCGGCGATCACGGACCGACCCACTGAGCCCGCGCCACGCACCGACTGGGCCGACGCGCTCGGCCGGTGGGACGGCCAGCGCCTCGCCGTCCGCGAAGCCCTCCGGCTGCCTGCCGATACCCCGGTGCGGTCGCCGTTCCCCGCCGGCGGACTGCTGACCGTCGGCCGCTGGGTCCGGCGCCTGGCCCACGAGACGGCGATCCACCGGCTGGACGCGGAGAGCGCTCTTCCTGAGCCGCCGGCCACGCGGTACGCGGACGCGTTCGCGGTGGACGGCATCGACGAGTTCTTGACGTTCTTCGTTCCTCGCCGGGCCGCTCACCAGGACGGCGTCGTGCGGATCGAAGCCGGAGACCGGGCGTGGACGGTGGTTCTTCGTCCCGGCGAGACTCCGGTGGTCGAGTCCAGCGGTGCCGCGGACCTCACCGTCACCGGCTCACCCGACGACGTCTACCGCGCGCTCTGGGGCCGCCCCCACGCCGCGCGGATCGTGGGCCACGTCGCACTCTTGGAGCCCCTCGCGGCGCCCTGACCAGCACCGGCGAGAATGGTGGACGTGCCTGATCCCCAGCGTTACGTGCTCACCTTCGGCTGCCCCGACCGCACCGGCATCATCGCCCGCATCTCGGGCTTCCTCGCCGACCACGGCGGGATGATCGTGGAGGCGGCATACCACACCGACCCGGACTCGGGCTGGTTCTTCACGCGACAGGTGGTGCTGGCGGGGTCGCTGTCGTTCGACGCGGACGGGCTGCGGGAGCGGTTCGCGGCAGTCGCGGAGGAGCTGTCGGCCGAGTCGAGCTGGCAGGTGCGCGACACGGGTGAGCGCCCGCGCGCCGTCGTGCTCGTCTCGAAGGCGGGGCACTGCCTGTACGACCTGCTGGGCCGCGTCGCTTCCGGGGAGCTCGACGTGGACATCGCGGCGGTGATCGGCAACCACGCGTCGCTCGCGGACATCACGCGGGCGCACGGGATTCCGTTCTACCACGTGCCTTTCCCGGCCGACGGGAAGGCCGAAGCGTTCGCCCAGGTGCGCAAGCTCGTCGACGGGTACGACCCCCACGCCGTGGTGCTGGCGCGCTTCATGCAGGTGCTGCCGGCCGACCTGTGCGACGAGTGGGCCGGGCGGGCGATCAACATCCACCACAGCTTCCTGCCGTCGTTCATCGGCGCGCGGCCGTATCACCAGGCGCACGTACGCGGCGTGAAACTGATCGGCGCGACCTGCCACTACGTGACGGCCGACCTCGACGCCGGCCCGATCATCGAGCAGGACGTGATCCGCGTGGACCACGGCGACTCCGTCGACGACCTCGTGCGCAAGGGCCGCGACATCGAGAAGGTGACGCTGGCGCGCGGCCTGCGCTGGCACCTCGAGGGCCGCGTGCTGGTGCACGGCAACCGGACGATGGTGTTCTGAGCGCGGGCCGCGCGCCGGCGATCAGGCGCCGATCGTCGACGCGTCGATCACGAAGCGGTAGCGCACGTCGCTGTTCTCCACGCGCTCGTAGGCGGTGTTGACCTGGTCGGCGGTGATCGTCTCGATCTCGGCGCCGATGCCGTGCTCGGCGCAGAAGTCGAGCATCTCCTGCGTCTCGGCGATGCCGCCGATCATCGACCCGGCGAGCTTCCTGTTGCCGCCCAGCAGCGAGAAGACGTTGTACTCCAACGGTTCGCCGGGCGCGCCGACGTTCACCATCGCGCCGCCGACCCGCAGCAAGCTCAGGTACGCGTCGACCGGGAGCTTCGCGGACACGGTGTTGAGGATGACGTCGAACCGGCCGCGCAGGGTGTCGAAAGTGGCCTCGTCGCTGATGGCGTAGTAGTCCTTGGCGCCGAGCTTCAGGCCATCTTCCTGCTTCTTCAGGCTCTGGCTCAGCACGGTGACCTCGGCGCCCATCGCGGCGGCGAGCTTCACCCCCATGTGCCCGAGCCCGCCGAAGCCGATCACGGCGACCTTCTTGCCGGGGCCGACGTTCCACTGCCGCAGCGGCGAGTAGGTGGTGATGCCCGCGCACAGCAGCGGCGCGGCGACGTCGAGGCCGATGCCCTCGGGGATGCGGCAGACGAAAGCGTCCTTCACGACGATGCTGCGGCTGTACCCACCGTAGGTGTTCTCGCCGTCGAAGCCGACGCCGTTGTAGGTCTGCACGTTGCCCTTCACGCAGAACTGCTCGGTGCCCGCGACGCAGTACTCACACTCGCCGCACGAGTCGACCATGCAGCCGACGCCGACGCGGTCGCCGACCTGGTACTTGGTGACGCCGGAGCCGACCGCGGCGACGACGCCGGCGATCTCGTGGCCCGGCACCATCGGGAAGATGGCGGTGCCCCAGTCCTCCTTGACCTGGTGGATGTCGCTGTGGCAGATGCCCGCGAACGCGACGTCGATCAGCACGTCGTCCGGACGCAGGTCGCGGCGCACGATCGTCGTCGGCGCGAGCGGCTGCCCCACGGCCGGTGCGGCGATGGCGGGCGTGGTGGTGGTCATGAAATCCTCCAGACGATTCCGGGCTCAGCCGCCCGGACCATGTAAGACCCCCCTTACATCTTCTATAGTAAGAGGGGTCTTACATCCGCGCGACCGAGATCGGGTGTGATCCACGACATGGGCGGCAAGTACCACCACGGCGACCTGCACGCCGAGCTCGTGCGCGTCTCGCTCGACCTGATTGCCGAGCAAGGCGTGGAGGGGTTCTCCGTCGCCCAGGTCGCGAAGCGCGCGAACGTCTCCGCCGCCGCGCCGTACCGCCACTTCCCCGACCGGTCCAGCCTGATGTCCGCCGTCGCCGCCGCGGCCGCCTGCCGGCTGCGCGACCTGGTCGACAAGGTCATCACCGAGGAGCCCGACCCGGTCACCCGCCTGGCCTCCGCGCAGGGCACCTACACGCGCTTCTTCATCGACACGCGCCTCGGCTTCCCGGTCCTCTTCGCCGACGGCCTGGCCAACCCCGAGTACACCGAGATGCACGACCAGCGCCGCGCCATGTTCGACACGTTCCTCACCCTCAGCCTCGCCGTCACCGACGGCCACGCCACGGCCCTCGAACTGCTCGAACAACTCAACGCCCAGTCCCACGGCTACGGCGCGCTGTACCTGGACGGGGTGTCGCCGCGCATGGGGTACTCGGCCGACCAGGTGGTGGCCAAGTCGACGAGGGCGGCGCGAATCGTGATCGAGGCCTACCGGACGGCGGGTCAGAGGTAGTCGAAGTACCTGCCGAACCACTCCACGCAGGCAGGATGTCCTCGTTGGCGCCGTCGCACCGTTGCCAGATCTCCGGCTCGTCCACCAGCCGGTACCCGAGATCGGCCAGCGCCGTCCCGACAAGCCGGCGGTCTTCAGCCTCGAAGCGGACGTCGCGCTCTTCACTGTCGTACACGCCGGGATTGCCCGGGCCCGCGATGGCGAGGGACGCGAAGTTGCTCACCGCCACGCAAATTTGTTCCCCGCCGCGCGTCGCCTCGACCGGGATGTTCAGGCGTGCGTGGAGAGTGGCGTCCTTCGCCCACAGGTCGTTTTCGGTGGGGTGGCCGAAATCCGCGCTCAGCCGCTCGGCGAGCGCGAGGAAGCGGCGGCGGGTCTCGTCGTGGTCGTAGTCGTGCGGGATCTCGGGGTTGCCGGGTTCGTCGGCCTCCCTCAGGAGCCGCCACATCGCCTCGCCGGTCAGCACCGGCTTATCCTCCACCACGAGGTGTGCCCGACCCACCGATGGAGTCCGCATGCTCTGCGTGTTCGACGTGAACGAGACACTGCTCGACCTCCGGGCGCTCGACGAGCTGTTCCGCGAGCTCACCGGGAGCCCCACGGCGCGCCAGGAGTGGTTCGCGCTGGTGGTGCACACGGCGTTGACCGTGACGGCGGCCGGCGGCTACCGGGACTTCGCCGAGATCGCCGGGCTGGCCGCCGTGGACACCGCGGACCGGTACGGCCGCGAGCTGACGGACAACGACCTGTCCAGGATCGGCGACGGGCTGCGGTCCCTGCCCGCCCACGCCGATGTCGACGAAGCCCTCCGAACGCTCAAGCGAGCCGGCCACCAGGTCGTCGCGTTGACGAACTCGCCGCTGGCCACCGCGGAGGCGCAGTTGCAGAACGCGGGGCTCGCGAAGAGGTTCGACCGGATCTTCTCGGCGCAGCAGGTCAGCCGGCTCAAGCCCGCGCCTGAGCCGTACCGGCAGGTGCTGAATGCTTGCGGCACAACGAAAGCCGTGATGATCGCCGCGCACGGGTGGGACCTGGCGGGGGCCGAGGCGGTCGGGATGGAAACCGCCCTCATCGCGAGGGACAACCAGCGGCCCCTCCCAGGCCGGCCCGCCACCTACACGGCGACGAGCCTGCCCGAGCTGGCCGCGAAAATCAGCTGAGCCGCACCAGCATCTTGCCGGTGTTCGCGCCGCTGAGGAGGCCCAGGAAGGCGTCCGGCGCGTTGCGGATACCGTCCACAATGGTCTCCGAGTACTTGATCTCGCCGGAGGCCACCAGCGGCGCCACTTCGGAGACGAACTGCGGCTGCAGGTGCCAGTGGTCGAGCACGAGCATGCCGCGGATCGTCAGGCGCTTGGCGATGATCTGCACCAGGTTGCGCGGCGCCGGGGTCGCCTCGGTGGCGTTGTACTGCGAGATCATGCCGCACACGGTGATGCGCCCGTGCAGGTTCATCGACGCGATGGCGGCCTCGAGGTGCTCGCCGCCGACGTTGTCGAAGTACACGTCGATGCCCTCGGGCGCGGCGGCGGCCAGCTGCTGGGCGACGGGGCCGTCCTTGTAGTTGAAGGCGGCGTCGAAGCCGAGATCCTCCACGAGGTGGCGCACCTTCTCCGCCGAACCCGCGCTGCCGATCACGCGCTTGGCGCCCTTGAGCTTCGCCAGCTGGCCGACGAGCGAACCCACCGCGCCGGCCGCACCGGAGACGAACACCGTGTCGCCCGGCTTGAACTCCGCGGTGACCAGGAGCCCGGTGTACGCGGTGAGGCCCGGCATGCCGAGCACGCCCAGGTATGTCGAAAGCGGCGCGACGGAACCGTCGGCCTTCACGACCTTCGTCGCGTCGACCACGGCGTGGGTGCGCCAGCCGAGCTGGTGCAGCACGTGGTCACCGGGCTTGAAGCCGTCCACAGTGGACTCAACGACCTCGCCGACCGCGCCGCCGCTCATCGCCTCGCCGACCGCGAAGGGCGGCGCGTAGGACTTGGCGTCGTTCATCCGGCCGCGCATGGCCGGGTCGACGCTCATGAACACGTTGCGCACCAGGAGCTGACCGTCGGCCGGCGCCGGGATGTCGGTGTCGACGACGTCGAAGTCGGCCGACGTCGGCATGCCGTGCGGGCGGGCGGCGAGCCGGATCTCGGTCGCCTGGGTCGGTGCGTTCACCACGGGACTCCGTTCATGAAGACTGGTTTCCTGAGACTGGGTAAAATCGGGGCCATCGCCCCGCATATACCCGCCCCAACGAGCCAACCGGGGCGATCATTCCGATTATGCCCGACCATGTGGCAAGCGCTACACGATCTCCTCGAGCTTGCCGAGCACGCCGTCGTAGATCTTCTTCAGCCCACCGGGCGCGAACGTCTTCTCGAAGAAGCCGCCGACGCCGCCGGCACCGTCCCAGCTGGTCTGGATCCGCACGACGCTGCCCGAGTCCGAAGGCGAAACGGTCCAGGTCGTGACCATGCTGGAGTTCGCGTCGGTCTCCACGAGGGTGCCCGGCGCCGGCTCGCTCACGGTCGCGGCGACGTCGCGCACGCGCTTCGATGTGGCCTGCAGCTTCCAGCTCGCCTTGGTGCCCGCGCCCACGCCACCCTCGGTGACCTCGTAGTCGCGGTAGTGCTCGGTGAGCAGCTTCGGCCGGGTCTCGGCGTAGTCGGCGACCAGCTCGCGAACCCTGTCCACCGGCGCGTCGATCGTGCGCTCCGCGGTGGCCGTGACCTTACCCATCTCACTCCTCGGCTGTACTGGAGAACCCCTCACGCGCCACCTTCGCACACCACCCGATCGGGCACCGCGTCACCAGGGGTTTTCCGCCGAGGGTCACACGAAAACGGGCCGTCCGGAAAGTTCCGGACGGCCCGTTTCCCGCTGAAAACACTCAGGCGAGTCCCTGCTGTGTCAGCCAGTCCTTCGCGACGTCTGCAGCCGGGTCACCGTCGGAGTCCACGCGCTTGTTCAACTCGCGCATGCCGTCGGTGGTCAACTTCGCTGAAACGGCGTTGACCGCGGCCGCGAAGTCGGCGCCACGCTCGTCGAGCACCTTCTTGTTCACCGCCGGCACCACGTTCTCCGTCGGCACGATCTGCAGGTCGTCCTTGAGCGCCACGTACTGCGGGTCGCCGACGAGCGGGCTCACCGAGTCGACCGGGATCACGGTCGCCGCGCCGGAGTCGAGCTGCTGCACGCGCGGCCCGGCTTCCTGCACGGTCTGGAACGAGGTGTTCGTCAGCTTGTAGACGTCGGTGAAGCCCTTGTAACAAGGCAGCCGCGACTCGCACTCCGGCGGCCCGGCCATGACGACCTTGGGCAGCTTCTTGAGGTCGCTGATGCTCGTGATGCCGTTGGCCTTCGCGAGGTCGGCCTTCATGATGTAGGTGTTCTTGTCCTCGGCCGCGGCGTAGGTCAGCAGCGCGATGCCGTCCGGCGCGAACAGCTCCGTGAGCTGCTGGTGCTCTCCGTCGGCCGTCTTCACGGCGTCCTTGCCGAAGCCCGTGGTGATCGCCGCGCCCTGGTACTCGGGCAGGAACTGCAGCTCACCCGACTTGAGCGACGGGTAGATCAGCTCCCGCGAACCCAGGTTCAGCTTGCGCGTGACGGGGTAGCCCTTGGCCTCGAGCGCACCCGCGTAGATCTCCGCCAGGATCTGGCTGTCGGTGAAGTTGAACGACGCGACGACGATCGGCGCCCCGCCCTTGCTCTGCGCGGCGGGCTGACCACTGTCGGAGCCCCCACCCCCGCACGCGGTCAGGCCGAGCGCGGCCACCGCCACCAGCGCGGCCGCTCGGATGTTCCGGGTCCAGCGCACGTCCCCACACTCCTCGTGTCGCGAACAGAGGATTGGACCCTAACCGTGAGCCACGACAGAAACCACATACCGGGAATCACCGGCACCGAATCTCAACAACCGAAATCGCAGCGCTCGAACGGGGTAACCTTCCGTGGTGCATGCGTCTTCGGTCACCCCGCTGCTCACCGAGAGCAGCCGGCCGATCTTCGAGTGGCGGTGGGTCGAGCGCAACGCCGACGCCATCGGCCAACGCCTCGGTGAACACATCGCCCTCACGGCCACGGCCCTGGGCATCGGCTTGGTGGTGTCGCTGGCGCTGGCCACGCTCTGCCTGCGGTACCGCTGGTTCTACCCGTTGGTGCTGGGCACGGCGGGTGCCCTTTACGTGATCCCGAGCCTGGGGGCGTTCGCGCTGCTGGTGCCGTTCTTCGGGCTCACGTTCACCACGGCGGTGATCCCGCTGGCCACCTACACGCTGCTGATCCTGATCCGCAACATCGTCACGGGCGTGCAGCAGGTCCCCGCCGAGGTGCGCGAGGCCGCGATCGGCATGGGCTTCACGCGCGGACGGCTGCTGTGGCAGGTGGAGCTGCCGCTGGCGCTGCCCGTGGTGATCGCGGGCCTGCGCGTGGCCGCCGTGACCACGATCGGCCTGGTCACGGTCACGTCGCTGCTCGGTATGGGCGGGCTCGGGTACTTCATCCGTGCCGGCATCCAGACGACCACGCCGAACCCGAGCCCGATCATCGTCGGCGTGGTGCTGTCGGTGGTGCTCGCGGTGGTCGTCGACCTGTTGCTGTGGCTGAGCGAGCGCGCGCTGGCGCCGTGGGTGCGGAAGGTGCGGGCGCGATGAACGTCTTCACGCAGCTGGGCGAGTGGCTCTCGGCGCCGAACCGCTGGAGCTGGACCGACCCCGCGGGAGTGCCGTACCGGACGGTGGAGCACCTGTGGTTCTCCGTGCTGTCGCTGGTGGTCGCGGCCGTGCTCACGATCCCGCTCGCGCTGTGGCTCGCGCACTACCGTCGCGGCGCGTTCCTCGCGAGCAGCGCCGTGAACATCGGGCGGGCGATCCCGAGCTTCGGCCTGATCATCCTGTTCTGGTTCCTGGCCAGCCGCTGGGGCGCCGACACGGACTTCTGGCCGCTGCTGCTCGCGCTCGTCGGGCTGGCGCTGCCACCGCTGTTCACCAACACCTACGCCGGCGTGGTGCAGCTCGAACAGGAAACCGTGGACGCCGCACGCGGCACCGGCTACCGCGAGTGGCAGATCATGCTTCGCTTGGAACTGCCGCTGGCCTCGCCCGTGATCGTCGCCGGCGCGCGGGTGGCGTTCCTGCAGCTCGTGGCCACGGTCGCGATCGGCGCCATCGTGAACGACGGCGGCGGGCTCGGCCGCTACATCGTCGACGGCTTCGCCGAAGGCGCCCAGGGCTACGGCGAGATCTTCGGCGGCGGCCTGGCGGTGATCATCCTGGCGCTGCTGTGCGAAGGGATCTTCGCGTTGCTGACCCGCTGGGCGACGCCGAAGGGTGTCGCGCTGCAGGCGGCTCGGCGCGACTAGCGCAGGTCTTCGAACGGGCGGCGCTGCCCTAGGATCTCCGCGGTGACCACGAAGCTGTCCCACGGGGCATCAGGAGCGCTGCGGCGTTTCGCGGGCTGGGTTGCTCGCGGCTCGGTCGGGCATCCGCTCCTCGGCGGGATCGACTACTGGGACGAGCTGCGCGACTCTCCGAGCCAGATGGAGTTCCTGTTCGCGATCTTCGCCAACGTCCTGGAATTCGACGATCAGGGCGAACCCGTGAACGAGGAGTTCGCCGAGCGCCGCGCCGCGGCGTGGATCTACCACTACTGCACCGGGAACACGCCGCCGGGCGAACCAGCATTCGAAGGCTGGGAAGTCGAGCTCTACTGACGACCGTGGCTCAGCTGCGGAGCCGAACGATGACGGCGGCCAGGACGACGGCCTTGTGGTTGACCGCTAGCCGAGGTCCTCGATCAGCCGCGTGATCTCCGGCCCCAGCGAGCGGTCGGTTTCGAGGGGCTCGACGCGTTCGGCGATCCACGCGTAGAGCGGCTCCAGCGCGGGCGCGCCCTTGCCGCGCAGGTAGCGGGCCTGGGCGCCGGCGATCAATTCGCACGCCGTGATCGCGGTGAGGTGCGCGAGGGCGTCGTGCAGTTCGGCTCCCGCGGCCCACGCAAAGGCCTGCACGTCCTCCTGACCCGCCGACGTGTCGAGTGAGCCGAGGGTGGCGGGCGTGGCCAGGCGGCGCAGCGCGTGCAGCTCGCCGACCGCGCGTTTGTGCAACGGGACGAGCCCCGCCTGCGGTCCCGGGTCGACGGCGAGCTGCGCCGGCAGCCCGCTGAACTGCGGGTCGAGCAGCCGGTGCAGGCGCTGCACCGCGATCTCGGCGACGTGGACGAGCACGGCCTTCAGCGCGTCCATGCGAAGGCCGAGGCCGGCCGCGTGGTAGCCGGTGGTCGTCACGAACTCACCATCCACAAAGGACGGCGAATCGGTGAGCGACGCCCAGTCCGTGGCCAGTTCGGTGCGCAGGTCCGCGATCGTCCGGGCCAGCAGGCCGAGCACGCGGGGCCCGGCCCGCACGGAGACCGGCGCCTGCACCACGCCGGCGCGCGGCTCGGCGCCGGCGATGAGCTCCTGGAACCGCGCCGACGCCTCGAAGCGGTAGATCGCGTGCGGCGCGCCCATGGCGTCGACGGCGATCGCGGCGCACTGCGTCTGCAGGTCGAGCAGCTGTTCGGCACGCCGGGCGCCGAGCCACGCGTCCGCATGCGCCAGCGGTGCGCCCTGGATCAGGCTCGCGCCTTCCTTGGGACCGAGCTTGAAGGGCTCGACACCCCTGCGCGCCAGCGCGGTCGCGGCCGGTGTGAGCACGCCGTCCTCCAGCACGGAGCCGAGGCCGACGAACGTCTGGAACGCGTGCGCGAGCGGGATGATCTCCCCGGCGCTGCCCAGGCCGCCACGCGGGACAGCGGGCAGGAAACCGTCGTTGAGGCGATCGGTGAGGAACGTGACGAGCTCCGGGCTCACCGCCGTCTCGGGCTTCAGAAAGCTGCGCAGGCGCATGAGCAGCAACGCGCGGGTGAGCTCCGCGGACAGCCACGGCGGACCGCCGACGGCGCGGCCGACCAGCAGGTTGTGCTGGTGCTCGGACTGCTGGGCGACGGTGAGCTTGACGCCGGCGAGGCGGCCCATGCCGGTGTTGACGCCGTAGACCGGGCCGTCGGCGGCGTCGAGCACGGCCAGCATCGCGGCGCGGTTCTCTTTGACGTGCGTGAGCAGGTCCGGGTGCAGTTCGAGGGGTTCCCCCGGCTCGCTGCCGGCCGCCAGGACGTCGGCGGGCTCGCGGACGATCACCGGTACGGCAGCATCGTGCCGACGTCCGCCGCTTCCGCGCGCTGCAGGATCATGTGCGCGACGGCGACGTCCGTTGTGGACAGTCCGCGGTGCCAGAAGAGGATGCGCTCGTCGTCGCTTTCGCGGCCGGGGCGGTTGCCCGCGACGACGTCGCCGATCTCGGCGTGGACACCGGTTTCGGTGAGCAGCCCGGCGTTGAGGTGGGGCCGCAGGGCGCCGAAGCGGGGGTTGCCCGACTGCGACTCGCGCCAGTTGTCGACCACGACCTTGTCCACGGCGTCGAGCAGCGTGAGCTCGAGGGCGCTGATGGTGCCGTAGGGCACGAGGAACGCGCCGGGCCGCAGGTACTCCTTGCGCACCAGCGCTTCCGGCTCCGTCAGGCGGGATGCTTCGACGAGCACGTCGGCGCCGTCGAGGGTTTCGGCGGCGGTTTCGCGGACGTGGACGTTCTTGCCGAGGTGTTCGCTCAGCCGTCGGGCGAAGTCCTCGCGTGATTCCGGGCGCTTGCTCGTCACGCGAATCTCGTCGAAGTCGAAGATCGAGTCGAGCAGCACCACGTTCCACCACGCCGTGCCGCGCGCGCCGACGTGGCCGAGCACCTTCGAACCCGGCCGCGCCAGGTGTTTCGCGCCGACGGCCGTCATCGCGCCCGTGCGGGCCTCGGTGATCATGGTGCCGTCGACGATCGCGCGCGGCATGCCCGTCTCGGGGTCGAGCAGGAGGATCAGGGCCATCTCGCTGGGCAGGCCGCGTTCGAAGTTGCCGACGAAGTCGCCGACCACCTTCACGCCGCTGACCTGTTTGGCCGAGAGGTGGCCGCGCAGGATGTTGAAGTGGCCCTTGCCGCCGTTGTCGGGCACGAGGTGCGTGCGCGGCTCGAACACGACGTCGCCGCGGCCGTGGTCGGCCAGCACGTCCTCGACGGCGCCCACGATGTCGGCGTCGGTGATGCCCAGGCTGTCGATGTCCTCGCCGGTCAGGTAGCGCAGCCAGACGGACGTCACCGGGCGAGGTCCTCGATGACCTCGGCGTTGGGGAGCGTCTGCAGGGCGGCGCCGGAGATGAGGAGCTTGCTGCCGCGGATGCCGCTGCCGATCACGAGCTCCGGCGCGGCGGCCACGCGGGCGTCGATGAGGATCGGCCACTCGGCGGGCAGGCCGACGGGCGTGATGCCGCCGTACTCCATGCCGGTGAGGGACACGGCTTCGTCCATGGGCGCGAAGGACGCCTTGCGCACGTCGAGACGGCGCTTGATCACGCCGTTCACGTCGGCGCGCGTGGTAGCGAGCACGAGGGCCGCCGCGAAACGCACCTCGCCGGCGCGCTTGCCGGCGACGACGACACAGTTGGCCGACGCGTCGAGCGGCGAGCCGTAGGTCTCGCAGAAGGCCGCGGTGTCGGCGAGCTCGGGATCGATCTCCGTGACGCCGACCGCGTCGGGCTCCGCGAGGGCGGCGAGCGCCTTCGCGACGGGTTCGGCGAGCAGGTCGATGCGGGTGGGCGCGGGGACGACCGTGAGGCTCCCGGCGATGGTCCAGGTGGTCACGCATTCGAATCTACGCGTGGGCCCGCTACCAGTTGCGGTTGCCTCGCTGCACCTCGATGAGCCGCGGCCGCACATCCACGATGTACACGAGCGCGGCGGCCATCGCGGGCACCCAGAAGATGAACCCGGCACCGCTGACGTTACTGCCGAACAGGACCATCGCGAGCGTCGCGCCGCCGGTGATCAGCAACCAGATCGGCTTGGTCCTGCGGTCCGCCGCCTGGTACGCGTCGGAGCGCTGCAGCAGCGCGTGAACGAAGGCGAAAAGCCCGACCAAGGCGCTGCCCCAGTGGATGACCTGAAGGATCCAAACGGCAACCAGCACGGGCGTCAGCTTACGGCAAACCACCCAACGCGCCGATGGCCCGGCACTTCACTGGCGCCGGGACGTAGGGGTGGTGTGACCTAGTTCTCTGTCCTGGTGGGGATTTTGCGTTCGGCCCTGTGCTTCGGGTTGCCGATGCGGTGGTGTGGCGGGTGGGGAACGGGCTCCTCGGTCCGGCTTTTGAACCGGGGCGGGCGTCCGCGGCAGTCGCGAGAACGCGGTCCCACCGTTGCCGGCCTTACGGCGGGACTCGGCCCGGGGCATGCCCAGCCACCGAGTCAGCCGCGGGCGCCGGCCCGTTCTCTGCTCTCGTGAACGCGCCTGCCCGGCGAAAAGGCGGGGTCGCGCCACGCAGTACGGCGGAATCCGCATCTGCTTCTCGACCATCGCGACCGGCTGCCCGGGTCGTACCGCGGCCGGAAAGCGGCCCGTCCCCGTTTGTCCGCCATCGCGAGCGGCTGCCCGGCGAACGGGCAGGGTTGTCGCGCGCGTCCGAAAAGGCGGCCATCCCTCGTTGCCGGCCATCGGGAGCGGGCCACCTGGTGACCGACCTCGCCGGCCCGGCGGGTGGAAGCGGCCCCGGCGTTGCCGCTCCTGCCACCCGAACCGCGAGAAGCCCGCTCCCCGGCGGCCGACCTGTCGGTGCGGCGCGCCGGGAGCGGGCTGGTGTCGTTCTCGGGCTTACTTCTCGGTCTTCGGCGCGGCGGCCGGCTTCTTCGCGACCGTCGTGGTGGTGCGGCGGGCGGGCGAAGCGGTCTTCGGCGCCGTGCGGTTGGCGGTCTTGCGGGCGACCGAGCGGGTCTCGTGGGCGAGGTCGTCGCCGAGGTCCTCGACGGCTTCGGCGGTCTCGTCGGCGACCTCGGTCACCTTGCGGGCGGCCTTCTCGCCGGCGGAGCGGGTGCGCTTGGTGACCTTGGCCAGCACGCCGTCGACGCGCTCGCGGGTCTCGCCGGCCAGGCCGTCCACGCGCTCCTGCGCGGTGGTCAGCGCGTCCTCGAGCTGGTCGAGGGCCTTCTTCACCTGCGGCTGCGCGGAGATCTTGTCCCAGGTCTGCTCGCCGGACTCGGCCAGCTTGTTGTAGAGCTTGAGCGCGGCCTCGGTGTACTCGTCGATGACCTTGCGCAGCTCGGCCGGGTCGAGCTTGCCGCGGAGGCTCTCGACGTCGGTGGGCAGCTCTTCGAGGTTCTTGCGGGCGTTCTCGCCGCTCTTGCGGGCCTTCGCGACGGCGTCGGTCACGGCCTGGCTCGCGAGGTTGCCGGCGCCGAGTGCGGCGAGCAGCGGGGTGCGGACCTGGTCGATGGCGGTGCTGACGGCCTTGCGGACATCCTCGGTCTTGGGCGAGGTCATGCCGACTCCTCTGTGGTGTCGTGGGTGGTCTTGGTGGTTGCCGGTGGCTCAGCGGGCGTGCCGGCGGCGTTCTCCCGCCGGAAGGACTCGTAGACGTCGAGCAGAACCTGCTTTTGCCGCTCGGTCAGCACGGTGTCGGCGCGAATCGCGTCGCCGACCGGGCCTCCCGTGGGCACGTCGAGGATTCCCGCCTGCACGTAAAGCGCTTCGGCCGAAATCCGCAGACCTTTGGCGATCTGCTGCAGGATCTCCGCGCTGGGTTTGCGGACCCCGCGCTCGATCTGGCTCAGGTACGGATTGGACACGCCGGCGAGCTTCGACAACTGGCGCAACGAAATCTTCGCCGAACTCCGCTGCTGGCGGATGTACTCGCCGATGTCGGAGGCGATGTCCGCGACCTTCTCGATCGGGTTTTGGGCCCCGCCGGGTTCTGTCATCCGGTCACCTCCTCGCGACACTTCCGACCGTACGCGGACGTGCTAGCTATTGCAAGCACTCTGCTTGCACTAGTGGGTGTGGTTCCGCTCACCCGGCTACGGTGGTCCCATGGCGACTCAGCGATTGCGCCGCAGGCTGGTCAAGCACCTGGTCGACGAGGACGTGCTGCACGACCCGAAGTGGGTCGAGGCTTTTCGCAGCGTGCCGCGCCACGTGTTCCTGCCGCGGTTCTTCACGCGCGTCGACGAGGGCTGGGCGGCTGTCGAACGTGACGATCCGGGGTGGCTGGAGCGGGTCTACTCCCCCGACGTGCTGGTGACTCAGCTCGACGACGATTCGTCCCTGTGGGACAAGGCTCGGCGCGACGGGCCGATCGACGGAGTGCCGACAAGTTCTTCGAGCATGCCCGCGATCATGGCGATCATGCTCGAGGAGCTCCGCGTGGAGGACCGGCAGCGGGTGCTGGAGATCGGGACCGGGACGGGGTACAACGCAGCTCTGCTGAGCCATCGTTGCGGGTCGGGTTCGGTGTCCACTATGGACGTGGATGCGGGGCTGGTTTCGGCTGCGCGTGGGCATCTGCAGGAAGCGGGGTACGCGCCGTCGTGCGAGGTTGGCGATGGGGCGCTCGGGTTTCCGGCTGGGGTTCTGTTCGACCGGGTGCTGTGTACGGCCTCGGTTTCTTCGGTGCCGCCGGCCTGGCTTGAGCAGACGGTGCCGGGCGGTCTCGTGGTGACTACGTTGAACCGGCCGCTGGGCGCGGGGCTGGTCCGGCTGGTCGCCGGCTCGGGCGCGACGGGCCACGGGCGGGTTCTGGCCCGCGACGGTCGCTTCATGCCCCTGCGCGCCCACCGCCTTCCGGCTCCGGCCGCCCTGCCTTCGCCCGCTTCCGCGGATTGGCGGCCGACGCGGCTGCCGGTTGATTTGCTGCTGAAGCCGCACTTGAAGTTCGAGTTCTTCGCCTCCTTGGAACTCCCGGGCGTCCACCCGGTCCGCGAACTCCCCGACGGCTCGACCGACGCGATTTCCTCGGGTGACCCCCATGCGGGCCCCTTCGCCCTCACCCACCCCGACGGCTCGTGGGCCCGCTTCCGCACCCACGGCGACACGTTCGAAACCGCCCAAGGCGGCCCCCGCGGCTTGTGGGACCTCGCCGAGCGCGCCCTCGTCCTGTGGGACTCCCTGGGCCGCCCGGAGCGCGACCGCTTCGGCCTGACCGTGGATGGTTCGCGGCAGGAGTTCTGGCTGGATGAGCCGGATGGGCTTCGGTGGGAGTTGGGTTAGGTCGGACCCAACGGTGTTCGCTGTGCTTGTGGACAAGTCGCTAGGTCCGGCCCAGCCGGCGGGGGGCCGTGGACGGTTGCCGGGGGTCGGCCTAGCGCAGATCGCTCGCGGTGGGGTTCGGCCCAATCAACAGCCTGCGCAGGCGCTTCGCGGGCTGGGTTCGACCGATCTGCCTCCGCCTCCAGCGCCTGGAAACTAGGTTCGACCCAGCCCATCCCGCTGGGCAGCCCGGCGGTCAGGCCCGACCCACCCGCGCCCGGCGCCCGCACCCGGAAGCCAGGTCCGACCTCGCCCATCCCGCTGCGCAGCCCGGCGGCCAGGTTCGACCCACCCGCACCCGCCGCCCACACCCCGAACCAGGTCCGACCCAGCCCATCCCCACTGCGCAGCCAGGCGATCAGGTTCGACCTAACCGCCGCCGCCGCCAGAACCCGGAAGCCAGGTCCGACCTCACCCGCCCCACTGGCCGGTCAGCCGATCAGGTTCGACCTAACCCACTTCTCCACTTGGGTGACCACGTCATCGAGCGGGGTGGCGGTCGTGTCGAGGTGCGGGACCTGGGTGCGGATCCACTGGTTGAACTCGAGCATCTCGTCGATGCGCGGCTCGTCCCATTCGCGCCACGCGGGGCGGGCGCGCAAGCGTTTGCGAAGGGCCGCGTCGTCGGCGACGAGGGCGAGGTAGTGCACGTCGGAGAAGAAGGTGCGTTCCGGCAGAGGCTCGATTTCCTGCGGGGCGACGGTGCCGCACAGCACGACCGGCCGGCCGTTCTGGTGCAGCATCGCCGCCATGCGGAGCCAGGCCGCGCGGAAGGCCGGGATGTCGTCGCGGAGGGCGCCCGTCCACAGGACGTCCTGTTCCAGCACCACCGCATCCCCGGCCAGCCGCGCGGCCAGCGTCGGGCCGACAGTGGACTTGCCCCCGCCGCTCGGGCCCGTGAGCGCGAACAGCGGCAGCCGCCGGAACGGCCACCGGTGTCCACAGAGCACACACTCCACCACCGCACCCTCGACCCGCGGGCGGTCGGCACGATCGCCGCACGCGGGACAAATCCGCAGGTCGAGGCCAGGTACCGGATCAAGAGTGGACACCGCACCCGAGGCGGACACCCGGCCCGCGCCGGGCGCCGGACCAGGAGCGAGCACCGGGTCCGACGCGGGTCTCCGACCGAGTTCAGGCGCTGGACCCGAGGCTGCAACGAGGGCGGGCGCCGAACCTGAGCCAGATCCCGAATCAATGGGAGACACCTCGCGTGCCTCGCCCGCGTCGGGAGCCGAACCGAGGGCCGAGTCCGGGCCGAGGGCCGGGTCCGAGCCCGGAGCGGCCATCAGATCGAGCCCAGGCAGCGCGCCTGGCTGCCGACCCGAGACCCGCACCGGGTCCGATGCGGGTCTCCGACCGGGTTCAGGCGCGGGACCCGAGGCCGCAACGAGGACGGGCACCGAACCTGAGCCAGATCCCGCAAGAAAGGGAGGCCCCTCACGTGCCTCGCCCGCGCCAGGCTCCGGCCGAAGAGCCGGCGCCGAGCCCGTGCCGGGACCCTGATCGACGGAAGGCAACTCAGTCGAACAGGTTCTCGAGGAAGCCGCGTTTGCGGTGACCCCCGTGGGGGCGAGGTGAGTCCGCGTAGCCGCGATGCCCGCCGTAGGGCCGCGGCGAGTCCGAGTACCCCCCACCACCGCCATAGGGCCGCGGCGAATCCGAATGCCCACCGCCGCGATAGGGCTTCGGCGAGTCGCCATGCCCGCCCCGGTACGGGCGCGGCGAGTCCGCCCGCCCGTAGCGCGGCGGTGGCTGCGCCACGCCGTAGTACGAGCTCTCGGCCCCGGCGATTTGCTCCAGCTCACCGTGGTCCAAGAAGATCCCCCGGCACGCCTCGCACTGTTCGATGTGGATGCCGTTCTTGTCGACGGTCCGCATCCGGTTCTGACACTTCGGACAAATCACGCATCCGAGACTACGCAGATTCCGCCCGGCGCGTCAGCAGGCGCACAGGCAGAACGGATGACCCACCGGATCGGCGTAGACGCGGAAGGTCGAGGGCGAGTCGTCGAGCAGTTTGGCGCCCAGGGAGAGCACGCGGGTGTGCGCCGCTTCCAGGTCGTCCACGTCCAGGTCGAGATGGGCCTGCTGGGGCTGCGAAGCCGAGGGCCACTCGGGCGCGCGGTAGTCCGTCACCTGCTGAAACTCCAAGCGCGCGCCGCCGGTCGGGTTGACGAGCCGGGCCCAGGAGCCGTCCGCGCGCACCGCGGGCTCGGGCCAGTCGAGCACCGCGCGGTAGAAGCCGGCGAGCGCGGCGGGGTCCGGGCAGTCCAAGACGGTCGAGCCGAACGTCGGAACAGCACCCATGATCGCGTCTCCCTCCAGTAACCGGTATTCGGATTATGGGAGTTATCAGCCGACGAAGCAACCACCCTCGCTCGTACACTGGTTGCGTGCACACCGACGCGATCCTGGTGGTGGACTTCCTCAACACCGTCGACATCGAGCGCGGCGAGGACCTGCTGGACGACCCCGGACTGTGGCAACACTGGTCAGCCGAACGCGGCGTCTCCCCGAGCAACGCGGAAGAAGCCCGCGCCATCCGCGACGGGCTGCGCGCCGCCGTCGGAGATCCGCGGCTCCCCCAGGAACAGCTCGAAGTCCCGCTGACGTTCTCGCTGAACAACCAAGGCCCGCAGCTCCTGGGGACAACCGCCGTGTCCGCGGTGCTGGTCGCCGCCACCCGGCTCTCCATCCGCGGCGACTGGGTCCGGCTCAAGATCTGCCCGGCCGACGACTGCCTCGAAGCCTTCTACGACGAGTCCCGCAACCGCTCGCGCACGTGGTGCTCCATGCGCGTCTGCGGCAACCGCGAGAAGGCCCGGACCTGGCGCGCCCGCGCGACGGGTGTGCACAACTGAGCACCTGTGGACAACTCATGCACAGCCACCAGATATGCACGTGCAGCCGCACCGGATCCCCACACCTTGTGGATGAGCATTAGGCCAGATCCGTGAAAAGTTGTGGATAACCCGGGGGATAACTCAGCTTCCTGTGGACAACTGGTTTGAAGGTCCCCCGGGTGTGGTATACGCACCGGCTGCGCATGAATGGCCACGCTCCGACAATCGCAAAGCACGGAACAACACCGAGAAAACCAAGAAAGCCCAGGTCAGAACAGCAGCTGCGCCACCGTGTAGATCACCAGGCCGGCCAGCGCGCCGACCACCGTGCCGTTGATGCGGATGAACTGGAGGTCGCGGCCCACCTGCAGCTCGATCTTCCGCGACGTCTCCTCGGCGTCCCAGCGCTCGACGGTGTCGGTGATGATCGTGGTGATCTCCTTCGAGTAGTTCTTCACCAGGTACGCGGCGGCGCCCTCGACCCAGCTGTCCACCTTCGACGCCAGCGAGTCGTCCGCGATCAGCCGCTCGCCGAGCGACTGCAGGCCCGCGCGCACGCGCCGGCGCAGCTCGCTCGACGGGTCCTCGGCCGCGTTGAGCAGCATCTCCTTCGCCGTGGCCCACGCGTTGCCGATCAGCTTCTGCACCTCGTCGTGGTGCACGATCTGACCCTTGATCTGCTCGGCGCGCTCCATGGTCTTCGGGTCGTTCTGCAGATCCTGCGCGAACTCGCCGAGGAACTTGTCCAGCGCCAGGCGCATCGGGTGGTTCACGTCGGTCTTCACGGCCCACGCGAACGACAGCACCTCGCCGTAGACCTTGTCCGCCAGCATCTCGTCGACGAACTTCGGCGACCAGCTCGGCGCGCGGTCGGAGACGACCCGCAGCATCGCCTGGTGGTTGTCGCGCACCCACTCGTAGGCCCGGTCGCACATCAGGTCCACGAGCTTGTGGTGCGCGCCGTCCTCGAACACGCCCGCGAGGATCTTGCCCAGCGGCGGGCCCCACGGCCGGTCGACGATGCGCTTGACCACGGCCTGTTCCATGATCGCCTGCACGTCCTCGTCGCGCAGGACCGTGACGGCGCCGCGCACGACCGTGGCCAGCTCCGACGTCACGCGCTCCGCGTTGTCGGGCTGCGAAAGCCACCCGCCGAGGCGGCGCGAAATCTCGACGCGCTTGAGCTTGTCGCGGATCACGTCCTCGGAGAGGAAGTTCGAGCCGACGAAATCGCCCAGGCTGTTGCCGAGCTGGTCTTTCTTGTTCGGGATGATCGCCGTGTGCGGGATCCGCAGGCCCAGCGGGTGGCGGAAGAGCGCGGTGACGGCGAACCAGTCGGCGAGCGCGCCGACCATGCCGGCCTCGGCGGCCGCCTTCACGTAGCCGACCCACGCGGGCCAGCCGGCCGACTCCGCCCAGCTCGTGAGCAGGAAGACGACCGTGGCGCCGAGGAGGAAGGACAGCGCGACCTGCTTCATCCTCCGCAAGCCGCGCCGTTTTTCCGCGTCACCGGCGGCGCCACCGGGCGGGTCTGCGGGCGTGACCTTGGCTGGGGTGAGTTGCTCCACGACGCCATTGTCCGTGAGGATGCGTTTTCGTGCGTGAACCAGCTCTCGTCCCTCGCCTCCGCCCCTTCACCGCGACGATCTTCGCCGAGATGACGGCGCTCGCCGTGAAGCACGGCGCCGTGAACCTCGGCCAGGGTTTTCCCGACACCGACGGGCCCGCCGGCATGCTCGAAGCGGCGAAGAACTCCCTGTTCGGCGGCGACAACCAGTACCCGCCGGGCCCGGGTCGCCCCGAGCTGCGCGCCGCCATCGCGCGGCACCGGCTGCGCTACGGCACCGAGTACGACCCGGACACCGAAGTCCTGGTCACGGCGGGTGCGACCGAGGCCATCACGGCCGCGCTCATCGCGTTGACCGAGGCCGGCGACGAGGTGATCGTGGTCGAGCCGTACTACGACTCCTACGCCGCGGCCGTCGCGATGGCCGGCGCCCAGCGGCGCGTGATCGGCCTGGTCGAGACGGCCGACGGGCGCCTCGAGCTCGACCTCGACGCCCTGCGCGACGCCATCACTCCGCGCACCCGCGCGGTGCTGCTGAACTCGCCGCACAACCCGACCGGCACCGTGTTCTCACGCGCGCAGCTGGAGGTCGTGGCGGCGCTGTGCGTGGAGCACAACCTCATCGCGGTGACCGACGAGGTCTACGAACACCTCGTGTTCGACGACGCGTCGCACATCCCGCTCGCCACGTTGCCCGGCATGCGCGAGCGGACGGTGTCGATCTCCAGTGCCGGCAAGACGTTCAACTGCACCGGCTGGAAGATCGGCTGGGTCTGCTCGACGCCCGAGCTCGTGGCCGCGGTCAAGGCGGCGAAGCAGTTCATCACTTTCGTCTCGGGCGGGCCGCTGCAGCCGGCGGTGGCGTACGCGCTGGACCACGAGCTGCCGTGGGTGGAAGAGCTGCGGACGAGCCTGCAGGACAAGCGCGACCGGCTGTCGGCCGGACTCGCGGACGCGGGTTTCGCCGTTCGCCCCAGCAGCGGCACGTACTTCGTGACAGCCGACGTCCGCCCGCTCGGTTTCACCGACGCCGCCGAGCTGGCGTGGAAGCTGCCCGAACGCGTCGGCGTCGCGGCCGTGCCCGTGAAGGTGTTCACAGATCACCCGGACGAGTGGAAACACCTGCTGCGTTTCGCGTTCTGCAAGCGGAACGAAGTCATCGACGAGGCCGTCGGGCGACTGCGCGAACTCGTCTGACCACTGCGGTTACCGAATAACGAGTTGCGAGGCGGTTACGCTCCAGATTCATCGACGATGTGTTAGTGATGCGATACCGAGAGTATGGTTTTGAGATGAAACATCAGGTCAGCAGCCGTGCAGGGGTCCGCCCGGATGGCCGCAGAGGGTCCCACCGGGCACACGCTGAGTGATCAACTTCGGCTGATCGGACACCGGAGCCGGTAAGTCCGTTCCGCCTTACGGGGTGGATCGAACGAAGGGAAGATGAAACACTCGCGACCGGTGCTAGAAAGAGTGCAGCCCCGGGGGAACTGCGACCTGGCCGGAGAAGAACCCCAGTTGGATCAGTCTCGTGCGGTAGCCGCATGAGCTTCAGGCGCGGACGGTGGTGGTGGCGTGATCGACACGGCAGCCGCACGCACCGACGCACCACTCGTGAGCAGCGCTGATCCCGGACCGGCTCCCGCCGTTGTGGCTCCCGCTGTTGTGGCTTCTGCGCTTCCGCCCGCCGGCGCTCCGGCGACGGGCTCGGGTTCGAGCGGCCTCGATTCGGTGCGCAGGCCGCGGCCGTGGGCGGCCCCGTTGGCGAGGCCGGCCGCGCGGATCGCGCTGGCAGGCGGGTTGACGTTGGCCGGGTGGCTGCTCGGCGCGTTGGTCGCCGGAGCCGGCGCGGAGGCGGCGGAACAGCCGCACGGCGGGGACGCGTCAGGGAACACCGTGGCGACCGCGCCGGGGCACACCGGGCACGGCGAGGCTCGGGAGCACCGTCGAGAGCCGCGCGGACATCCTTGGCACGGCGTTTGGACCGGGTCCACTACGGACTCGGGTGCTGCGAGAACTTCCGGTCACAGCAAGGGTTCGGGCTCGGCCGCGACTTCGAGCCGGGGCGCCACCGCGGCCGCTGCCACAACGGACACTTCCGACACGAGCGCCTCGGACACGAGCTCTGCCGGTGTTAGCGGGTCAAACCACGCTGCGACACCCGCCGATTCCGGCGACAGCACCGACTCCGCTGCCACGATGAGCGCTCTCGACGCGAGCGGGTCAGACCACACCGCTACACCCGCCAACTCCGGCAGCAGCACCGACTCCGCTGCCACGACCGGCACGAGCCAGGGCGGCACCGACGCCGGCTCCGCCGAGGTCGTGCCCGATGGGTCAGGCGGGGCGAAGCAGCACGGCACCGGCGGCTGCGACGAGACCCACCACAGCGCGACCGACCAGTCCACCACCGACACCACGGCCACCAGCCCCAGCACGGCCACCAGCCCCAGCACTGCCACGGATCCCAGCGCCGACACCGAAGCACCTCTGCGCGCCACGCCGTCGCAGGAACAGGGTGGGCTGCTGGGCGGATTGCTCGACGGTGCGCTCGGTCTGGTCGACAACACGGTGCACTCGATCACCGGCGTGGTCGGAACCGTGGACGACGTCGGGGAGACCGTGTTGCCGCCGGTCACGACGGTGCCGGGTGGGGATGACGCGCCGCCGTTGATCCCGATCGGGGATGTGCTCGGGCCGGTGTTCTCGGGTGGGACGGTGAGTGGCGGGGTCACGGCGACCGTGCCCGAGCTGACGGTCCAGCCCGGTGAAGTGGTGAGCGCCGTGGTTCCGGCGGTGGTGCCTCAGCCGGCGCCGGTGACCGTGCCCAAGACGGCCGCTCTGGTGCACTACCCGAGTGTCGTGCACCTGATTCCAGCGCAGCAGCGCAGCACCGGCGCGCAGCACGCGAACAACGAGAACTCCCACGTCGGCGTCACAGGTGGCGGCGGCAGTGGGGGCGGCGGTGGCCTGCCCGCGGCGCCCAGCGCGCCCGTCGCGCCGACCACCACCGCCAACCCGGGCCACGACGGCTCGGGCGGTGCGCGGCAGCCGTTCGCCGTCGTCGGGGACAGCGTGACCACCACGCAGCTCAAGCTGATCGGCGTCAGCCGCGACCACGAGGTCGACGGCGCGGGCAGGGACGCAGCCCTGCCCACCACCTCCCCGGACTGACCGGCACCCGGTCCACCGGGGAGAGCCACGTCCAAACCAAGATCAACTTCTTGGAGCGCGCGCCCGTTCGCTGCGCCTGGCTCACCCTTTCGCACCAATCATTCGACAAGGGGCGATCCATGCGTACGACCAGCCTTCCCGACCGGCCGACCGCGCCCGGCCGAATCGGGTCCTGGTCCCGGCGCCGCGCTGCCCCCGCGGCGCCGGGACCCACAACGGGCGTGCTCCGGAGGTTCCCGCTCACCGCGCCGAGCGGGAACCTGCGCCAACCGAAGCCCGCCTGAGCCGTCGGCGCTTCCCGGCACGTCGAGGGGCTGTGCCGGGAAGCCGCCGCGGTGCCCGCTCTGAACGGAGCGGGTGACGAACAGCCGGTGCGCCGGATGCGACCACCACCATCCCTGGAGTGGTTGGAACATCCGGTGGACCGGCTGTTTATCGTTTGTGGTCCTGTTTCGAGGGAAACCCGAACCTCAGGTCACCGGCACGTTCGCCGCCGGCACGTCCGCGTAGCCGCGCACCGACTCGACGGCCAGGCTCAGCCGCCGCACGGCCTCCAACAGCTGATCGGGTGGCAGGCCGAACGGCAGGCGCAGCCAGCGTTCGAGGCCACCGTGTACGCCGAAACGCGAGGCGGGCGCCAGTTGCACGCCGTGGTTCGCCGCGGAGACGGCGAGGCGCGTGCTCATCGGTTCGGGCAGGCGGCACCACAGCGAAAGGCCGCCGGGCGGGACCTCGAACGTCCACTCAGGACAGTAGGCGTGTACGGCGTCGATCAGGGAATCGCGCTGCAGCCGGAAATCCACGCGGCGCTGGGCCAAGGCCGCGTAACCTTCGGGCTCCAAAAGCGAAGCCAGCACCAGCTGGTCGAACACCGGCGCCCCCAGGTCCACGGCGAAGCGCGACGACAGCAGCCGGTCGAGCAGCTCGGCCGACGCGCGGATCCAGCCCAGCCGCAGCCCGCCCCACTGCGACTTCGCGGCCGAACCGACCGTCAGGGCCAAGTCGCCCGCGAACGCGGCCAGCGGCGGCGGCGCGTCGAGCGGATCGCCCTCGTAATCCAGCTCCACCAACGATTCGTCGACCACCACGGGCGTGCGCGAGCGCGCCAGCAGACCGCCGAGGCGTTCTCGGCCGGCCGCGTCGAGGCGCAGGCCCGTGGGGTTCTGAAAGTCGACCACGAGGTAGCCGAACCGCGGCGACGCCTGGCGCAGCGCGGCCTCGATGCCGGTGAGGTCCCAGCCGCGCACGGGGTCGAGTGCCACCGGCACCGGCAACGCGTGGGCGGCGCGCACGGCGTCGATCGCGTTGGGATACGTCGGCTGCTCCACCAGCACGCGGTCGCCGGGGCCGGCCAGCATGCGCAGGCACAGCACGAAAGCCGAGTACGCGCCGGCCGTCAGCATCACCTGGTCGGGAGACGTCGGCAGGCCACGCGCGGTGTAGCGCTCGGCGATCCGCTCGCGCAGCAGCGGCAGCCCGCCGGTGAGGTAGCCGTTGCCGCTCAGGTGCTCCACGAGGTCGAGCCGCGCGGCGTCGACGGCGTTGATCAGGCCGGGCAACGCGGGTGGCGCAGCGCGCGCGAGGTCGATCAGACCGTCGCGTTCGTGCTGGGCCGGCGCCGCCGAACGGTGGCCGGCACCCGAGATCCACGAACCGGCGCCGCGGCGGCTCGCCACGACACCGATGGAACGCAGCCGGTCCAGCGCCGCGCCGATGAGCGTGCGGCTGACGCCGAGGGCGTCGGCGAGCTCGCGTTCCGCGGGCAGCCGAGTGCCGAGGGGGAGCTGGCCGTCGAGCACCTGAAGCTCGACGGCCGCGGCCAGATCCGCCGCGCCCTGCCGAGAGCCGCGCCGACGCCACTCCCCCAGCAACACGGCCAATCGGGTGCCAGAGACGCGGCTACCCAGCGGAAGATGCGAAGTCATAAGACCAATTATCCGACATTGGCCATGGATTACCAGTCCACTTGTCACCGATAGTGGAGAAGTGGCAGTTCTCGACCTCAGTCCCCTCAGCGTCCGCCGGGCACCCGTCCGCCGTGGTGCCCAGCTCCTGGCCGGGCTCGCGCTCTACGGCGCCAGCATGGCCATGCTCACCCGCGCCCACCTCGGCCTCGACCCGTGGGACGTGCTCCACGAGGGCATCACCAAGCTCACCGGATTGAGCTTCGGCACGGTCACGGCCATCGCGTCGGTGTTCGTGCTGCTCCTGTGGATCCCGCTACGCCAGCGGCCCGGCATCGGCACCGTGGCCAACGTCGTGGTGATCTCCGTGACCGTCGACGCCGTGCGCGCGGTGCTGCCCGACCAGCACGCGCTCGCGCTCCAGATCCTGCTGCTCGTCGGCGGCGGGGTGCTCAACGCCGTGGCCACCGCCGTGTACGTCGGGACCCGCCTCGGCCCGGGGCCGCGCGACGGGCTGATGACCGGCCTCACCGCGCGCACCGGCTGGTCGGTTCGGCTGGTGCGCACCGGGATCGAGGTGACCGTGCTCGCCGTCGGCTGGCTGCTCGGTGGCACCTTCGGGGTCGGAACCGTGCTCTACGCCGTCACGATCGGACCGCTCACGCAGGCCCTGTTGCCGCTGGTCACGTGGCGGACCGGGCGCCGCGAAGAGCAGCAGCACTAGCCGGCCTCCCGCTGCGCCACCACGCGGCGCACCGACACGTAGTCGACGCCGTGGGCGGCCAGCAGGTCGGGCACCGGGCCCTTCTGCTGCACGAGCGCGAGCAACAGGTGCTCCTGGCCGAGGTGTTTGTCTCCCAGCTTCACGGCTTCGCACAGGCTGAGCTCCATCGTGCGCTTCGCGTCGGCGGCGAACGGGATGTGGCCGCGTTTGGCGCGTCTGCCACCACCGGCGAGCGCGCCCGGGCCGTGGGTCTCCTCGACGCGCTCGACGATCTGCTCCACGTCGATGCCGAATTCGGTGAGCGCGGCCACGTCGGCGTCGCTGATCCCGCCGCGCCGGCGGATGCGGTCGAGCTCCGCGAGCACGTCCTCGCGCGACACGCCGAGCTCTTCCAGCAGCCGCAGGCCGGCGCCGTTCTCGGTGCGCGCGAGCCCGGCCAGCACGTCGGTGAGCTCGATCTGCCGTGCACCGGCTTCGCGCGCCACGATCTGGGCCTCGACCACGGCCAGCCGCGCGTCGAGCGTGAACCGTTCGAACATCAGTGCCTCCCGTACTTCTTGTGGACGGCCTGCCGGCTGACCCCCAGCTCGGCGGCGATCTCCTGCCAGGACCAGCCGTGCACGCGGGCGCTGCGCACCTGCACGGCTTCGAGTTGTTCCAGGAGCCGACGAAGCGCCGCGACCGCGCGAAGCCCCACCCGGGGATCACGGTCGCCCGCCCTCGCGGCCAGGTCTGTTGCTTCAGTCATGCTGTCAATCTAGGTTGACAGCGTCGCGATTGTCAACTGAAGTTGACAGGCCGGTCGTGGTCAGGCGTTCGGGTTAGCATCGGGTGATGCCCGAGATCGCGATCGCGGAGCGCGCGGGAGTAGGCGCGGACGGCCTGCCTCGCGCGAGCGAAGACCACGTCGTGGTGCTGGACAACGCCGTGCTGCTGCTGGACGGCGCCACGTCACCGAGCCCGGACCTGCCGCCCGGCGGCTGGTACGCGAACCTGCTGGTGCGCCGGCTGGCGGACGAGCTGAGAGAAAGTCCCAAGGAGGACCTCGCCGTCGCGCTGGCGTCGTCCATCGCCGGTGTCGCGGCGGAGCACGGGCTGGAGCCCGGGCACTCGCCGTCGAGCACCGTGTCGATCCTGCGCTGGGACGCGGCCGAGGTCGAATCCCTTGTGCTGGCGGACAGTCCGGTTGTCGCGTTCGGACAGTTCGGGGTGGACGTCGTGGCCGACGACCGGCTGGTCTCCCTGCGCGACGGCGGCCTGCTCCAGACCGGCGCCGACGTCCGCCGCCGGCGCAACGCCGAGGGCGGCTTCTGGGTCGCCGAAGCCGATCCCGCCGCGGCGTCGAAGGCCGTGCGGCGCTCGTGGCCCCGCCCTGAGGTCGACGCCGTGCTGCTCGCCACCGACGGCGTGTCCACCGGGGTCGACGACTACGGGCTCTTCGGCTGGCCCGACGTCCTGCGGCTGGCTCGCGCGAGCGGTCCGAACGCGGTGCTGGATGTCGTGCGAACTGCGGAAACGCAGGATCCCGACGGTTCGCGCTGGCCGCGCGCGAAGCGCCACGACGACCAGGCGCTGGTTCTCGCGGAATTCACCAGCGCGGTCGAATAGGGGTCGAATTCAGGGTGATCCCGGATCACGGATCGCGCCAACCCCGCGACGCTGGGGACCATGGGGATTTCACGGGGGTTGCGGATCTGGCGGACGGGCGCGCTGGTGGCGATCGGGTGGGGGCTGTTCACGATCACCCTGATGCACGTGATCAGCTCGCACGACCCGATCCACGACACGTTGTCCAGCTACACCACCACCGACCCCGGCCTGCTGAGCGCGAGCGTGCTGGCGCTCGCCGTCGGTTCACTGGCCGTGCTCGGCTGCCTGGCCGCCGGTGGCGTGCCGCTGCCGCGGACCACGCGGGTGCTGATTTCGTTGTGGGCCTTGGGTTTGGCAACGGCCGCGGTGTTTCCGGCGAGCTACCCGCCGCACCCGGATCTGGCGAGCGGCGAGATCCACCTGTACTCGTGTGTGGTGGCGTTCGCGAGCCTGCCGGCCGCGGCGCTGACATTGCTGGAACCGTTGCGCGGCACGGCCGAACGCGCACTCTTGGCGCGGTGGCTGCGGTTCGGAGTGGCCGTTTTGGTGGTGTTCGGCGTGAGTTTCCTGTTCGCGCGCCTCGACGAGGCCGGGCTGGGAGTCCACACCGTCACCGAACTGCTACCGGTCGGGGCCACGCAACGGTTGATGCTCGTCGCCGACGTCGTGCTGCTGCTGGGCTTGATCCGCGTGGCGGTTCGGGTCGACGCCACCCGCGCGGCGGCCGAGCTGCAACCGGCCACCGCACGGGACTGACTCACTCCTGCATCGCGGCGACGAACTCCGGCGCATAGCCGTACAGCCCGGGCAGGCCACCGGTGTGCACGAACACCACCGTCTCCTCCGGGTCGAACCGGCCGTCGGCCGCCCATTCGACGAGCGCGGCGGCGGCCTTGCCGGAGTAGACCGGGTCCAGCACTACGCCTTCGGTGCGGCCGAACAGCCGCAGCGCGCCCCACGTCGAGGGCGCCGGGATGCCGTAGCCCTCGCCCATGGTGGAGTCGCTCATGCGCACGTGGTCGAGCGACGGCGTGTCGACGCCGAGCAGCTGCGCGGCCGAGGTGACGAGGTGCGTGAGGTTGTCGGTGGCCTCGTCGAGCGGGTGGCTCACGCACGCGAAATCGGCGCCGAGGTTGCCGAGCAGCGCCGTGCCGAGGGCGAGGCCGGCGGACGTGCCGCCGCTCGCGTGGGGCGCGACGATGCGCGCGGTGTCGAGGCCGAGCGCCGAGAGCTGCTGCGCGAGCTCGTGGGACGCGGCGACGTAGCCGAGAGTGCCGAGCGCGTCGGACCCGCCGACGGGGACGGTGAAGACCTTGCGGCCCTCATAGTCGGCCGACGCGAGCAGCTCTTCGTACGTGCGCTCGGCTTCTTCGGCCGTGGCGCAGATGTGCACGCGGGCGCCGAAGAGCAGGTCGAGCGGGATGTTGCCGGAGTGCTCGTAGGCCTCGCCCTCGCGCGGCACCTTCGCCGTGAGCACGAGCTCGCAGCGCAGCCCGAGCCGCGCACACGCGGCCGCGGTCTGGCGTCCGTGGTTGGTCTGCAGAGCGCCGAAGGTGATCACCGTGTCGGCGCCGGCCGCAAGCGCCGCACCGAGGTGGAAGTCGAGTTTGCGCAGCTTGTTGCCCCCGACGCCGAGTGGGTGCACGTCATCGCGCTTGAGCATCAGCCGCGGCAGCCCGAGCGCCTCGCCCAGCCGCGGCGCCGCGAGCAGCGGCGTCGGTCCGCTGCCGAGCCCCGCCCGCGGGAACGCGTCGAAAACGGGAAACCGGTCGAAGTCGAACGTCATCGATCCTCCGTGGTGCTGGGGCGGGCTGGTGCCGGGATTGGGCACAATCGTCGGCCTCGGGCAGGGCGGCTGTCGAACCAGGGAGCCGGAATCACAGTCCGGTGGTAACGTTCGTTCGAACGAACGAGAACCTCGGGGGTGGCCCGATGACCGTCAGGGCTTCTGAGATCAGCGCAGTCGCGTTCACGACCGTCTCCGAGCAGGTGGCGGCGCTTGAAGCAGGCGAAACGACGTCCGTGGCGCTCACGGCCGCGGCCCTGGCAGAGGCGCACGCGAGCCAACCTGTACTGAACGCCTTCCGCCGGATCCGGGACGAAGCAGCCCTCGTCGAGGCCGAAGAAGCCGATCGACGACGGGCGCGAGGTGACCGGACGCCGTTGCTGGGCGTGCCCGTCGCGGTCAAGGACGACGTGGACCTCGCGGGCCTGCCGACGGCGTTCGGCTGCGCGGGCGACTTCCCCGCCGCGACGCAGGACGCGCCGGCCGTCGGGCTGCTCAAGCGGGCCGGCGCCGTGATCATCGGCAAGACGAACACGCCTGAGCTGGGGCAATGGCCGTTCACGGAAGGGCAGGCGTTCGGGGTCACGCGCAACCCCTGGCACCCCGACCACACGCCCGGCGGGTCCTCCGGCGGCTCGGCGGCCGCGGTGGCCGGCGGCGTGGTCGCGGCGGCGCTCGGCTCGGACGGCGCCGGATCGGTGCGCATCCCGGCGGCGTGGACGGGGCTCGTCGGCATCAAGACGCAGCGCGGACGCGTGCCGCTGGGCGGAGAGTTGTTCCACGGCCTCACCGTGCTCGGGCCGCTCGCCCGGACCGTCGCCGACGCGGCGACCCTGCTCGATGTCACCACGGGCTCCGACAGCACCTTCCGCAGTGCGGCCCGCCGGGAACCCGGCCGGCTGCGCATCGGGCTGTCGACGAGGATTCCTTTCACCGCAACGAAAACCACCCTCGACCCGGTGGTCGAAGCGGCCGTGCGCAACACCGCAGAGGCACTCGCGGACCTGGGCCACGAGATCGTCGAGATCGACCCCGGCTACGGGCTCATCGGGCTCACCTTCCTGCCGCGCTCGCTCACCGGCGTGCGCGACTGGGCCGCTCGCGTGCCCGAGAAGGCCAAGCTCGACCCGCGCACTCGCGGCAATGCGCAGCAGGGCACCGTCCTCGCCGGTGTGTTGAAACTCGCCCGCGCGCTCGAACCCGCGCTGCAGCGCCGCATCGGGTCGGTGTTCGGACGCGTCGACGTGCTGCTCACCCCGACCACCGCGACGCCGCCGCCGAAGACCGGCGCGTTCGACGGTCTCACCGGCTGGCGCACCGACCAGACGATGATCGCCGCATGCCCCTACGCTTGGCCGTGGAACGTGCTGGGCTGGCCGGGGATCAACGTCCCGGCCGGGCAGACGGCGGACGGGCTCCCCCTCGGCGCCCAGCTGCTGGGTCCCTCGCACGCCGAGGAGCGGCTGATCTCCGTTGCCGCGCAACTGGAAGAGGTCCAACGGTGGCACCTGCGCCGGCCCGCAAGGGTGTGGTGAACACCCGCGACGCGATCCTGCGGGCGACGCTCGAGGTCGTCGGCGAGCAAGGCGTCGGCGGGCTCACCAACCGGCGCATCGTGGCCGCCGCGGCCGTCTCGCTCGGCACGCTGACCTACCACTTCCCCAGCCAGACGGAGCTCCTGCGCGAGGCGATGCTGCTGTTCGCCGAGGAGGAAACGGCGAAACTCGCCGCGATCGCCGACGCGCACCGAGCCGACGGCCTCAGCCTCGAGCAGGCCGCTGCCGTGGTGGAGCACGTGATCGAGCAGTTGCCGTTCGGCACCGACGACCTCGCGCCTCACGAGCTGTATCTCCAAGCCGCGCGCGACCCCGGGCTGCGCGAAGCGTCCGCGCGCTGCTTCGCCGCGTACGACGATCTGGCCACGACGATCTTGCGTGCGCTCGGCGTGGCCGATCCCGCGCGGGTGGCCGGTCCCGTCGTCGCGCTCATCGCCGGGCTGCAGCTGCGCCGGCTGTCGACGGGCACCGACGTGCCGGCCGCCGAGCCGCTGATGATGCTGCTGCGCGGAGCCTGACGTGGGGCCGCCGGTCGTGCGGGGCACCGCCGCCTGGCGGTACTTCGGCGACTTCCGCGACTTGCTGCTGGCGGGGCAGGTGCTGGTGCTGCAGGTGGCGCACCCCGTGGTCGCGGCCGGGGTGCGGGACCACTCGAACTACACCGAGGACCCGTGGACGCGGTTGATGCGCACCGGGGCTTCGCTGTCGATCTACGTGTACGGCGGTGCTTCGGGCGCACGGTTCGAGGCTTCGCGGTTGCGGGAGCTGCATCGGACGTTCACCGGGGTGGCCGATGGGCGGCGGTACAGCGGTCTCGACCCTGGCGCGTATGCGTGGGTGCATGCGACGTTGGTGAAGGTTCCGGTTGATGTGCAACGGTTTTTCGGTCGTCCGTTGAGTTGTGCCGAGCTTGACGAGTACTACGCGCAGATGTGCGACATCGGCCGGGTCCTCGGGGTGCGGCAGCGGGATCTGCCGGCGGACTGGGCCGCGTTCGAGCGGTACTACGACGAGATGGTCGCGTCGTTCCGGCCGAACGAGACGATGACGACGTTGTTCGAGACCATCCGCACCGTGCCGAAACCCGTGCGGTGGCTGCCGGATCGGTGGTGGCCTCGGATGCGGAACGCGCAGGCCGCGGGGCAGCTTTTCTTGATCCGGGCGACGTTGCCGTCGGCTTTGCGGGAGCAGCTTGGTCTACAGTGGACGGATGCTGACGAGCGCCGGTTCAGGCGGTTCTGTGGTGTGGTTCGCGTTGTCGGTGTTGTGGTGCCGCCGTCGTTACGGACGGCGCACATGCGGTGGATCGGCAAGCTGAACGTGTGGCTCCGTGCCCACCCGTGGGCGTACCGGCTGATCTCGTGAGTCAGCCGCGGGTGCGGGCGTAGTGGGCCCGGGCCTTGGCGCGGTTGCCGCAGCGGGACATCGAGCACCATTGGCGGGTGCGGCGGGGTGATGCGTCCGCGAAGCGGAGACCGCAGTCGTCGGCCGCACAGACGCGGACGTCCACCGGGCTGGTCACCAGTTCGATCACGTCGGCGGCGATCAGCGCGAAGGCGGCGGCGACCGGGTTACCGGGGATGGGTGCCGCTTTGTGCAGCTCACCGCCCGACAACCGCAGGCGCGCGTTGGGCAGCGGCTCCTCGACGGCTTTGTTGACGAGCTCGACGTCCTCCTGTGCCGGCGGGGTGGTGACCAGCCGGTTCACGGCCTCCCTGAGCCATTTCGCCGTTTCGAGGTCTTCCTCCGTGACGGGCACCCGGCCCTCGGTGAGACCCGCGAGCGAGAGCCACTCGGCGAGCGCTTCGGGCGACGTCAGCTGCTCGAACCCCTCGGCCTGGTAGCGATTGCGCAGCGTGTTGACGAGGTCGAGACTCGGCCGGCCGCCGTCGAAGACCCACTCCATGGGGTGGATTCTAACCCTTGCCACCGGTTAGCCGCCTCCGGTAGCGTCTAACCTCATGATCCGGTTAGAATCTTCGATGGCCCAGGTCGGCGACCTCCGGATGCACTACCTGCGCGGCGGCGACGGTCCGCCTGTCTTCCTGCTGCACGGCTGGCCACAGACGTCGCACTGCTGGCACCGCGTCGCGGGCCCGCTCGCCGAAACCCACACCGTGATCGCGCCCGACCTGCGCGGCTACGGCCGCACCGACAAACCGCGCGGCGGCTACGACAAGCGCACGATGGCCGCCGACCTCGCTCAGCTCGCCGAGCAGCTCGGTTTCGACCGGCTGGCCGTGGTCGGCCACGACCGCGGCGGCCGCGTCGGGCACCGCTGGGCGCTGGACCGGCCCGAGCAGGTCGAGCGCCTGGCCGTGCTCGACATCGCGCCCACACGCGAGATGTGGAAGCGGCTCGACTCCGACGTCGCGAAGGGCTACTGGCACTGGCTGTTCCACCTGCAGCCCGACCTGCCTGAACTGCTGGCGGGCAGCAACATCGCCGCGTACCTCGGCTACTTCTTCGAACGCTGGACGTTCCAGCGCCAGGGCCTGCCCGCCGAGGACGTCGAGGAGTACGTGCGCGCATTCTCCGCCCCGGGCGCCCTGCGCGCCGGCTTCGACGACTACCGCGCCTCCTTCCCGGACGACGCCACCCTCGACGACGCCGACTACGCCGCGGGCAAGCGCCTCACCCAGCCCCTGCTCGCGATGTGGGGCCAGGCCGGCCTCCTCGGCAAACTCCCAACGCTCGACATCTGGCGCGACTACGCCGACAACGTCACCGGCGTCGGCCTCGACAACTGCGGCCACTTCCTGCCGGAGGAACAACCGGAGGTGGTGGTGTCACACCTGCGTGAGTTCTTGGGCTAGGCCTTGATCAGCTCGTCGACGACCCAGTGCGCGACGCCCTCAGGGAACGGCGACGGCAGCCCGAGAACCACGTGTTCGAAGCCGGCGTCGACGGCCTCGGCGATGGCTTTGCGTGTGAGGCCGGAGTCCTCGTAGGACGCCTGCAGGTGGATCGAGCGCGTGATCTCCGCCGGGTCGCGGCCGAGCTCCATGCAGTAGCGGTCGAGGAGGGTGCTGCGGCTCACGGCGTCTTCGAGGTCGCCACCTGGGATGTTCCAGATGTCGGCGTGGGCGGCGGCCACGCGCAGGGTCGCGGCCGCGCGGCCGCCGATGACGATCGGGGGGTGGGGGCGCTGTACTGGCTTCGGGTTGCCGAACGCGCCGTTGAGCTGGACGGTGTCGCCGACGAAGTCGAAGGGCGTGTCGTCCGTCCACAAGCGACGGATGACCGTGCAGGCTTCGGCGAGGGCCTGGACCGCGTACGTGGTTTCGTGGAACGGCAGGCCGTGGGCTTCGTACTCGCGCCTGGCCAGCGGATGGCTCGGGCGGGAGCCGACGCCGATGCCGAAGTCCAGGCGGCCGGCCGAAACCACGTCGACGGTCGTGGCGATCTTGGCGAGCACGGCGGGCGGGCGGAAGCGGTTGCTGGTGACCATGAGGCCGAGGCGCAGGCGCGAAGTTTGCGCGGCGAGCGCTGAAAGCAGGGTCCAGCCTTCGAAAATCGGGCCGTCGGGGTCGCCGGCGATGGGCAGGAGGTGGTCGAAGAGCCAGGCGTGCTCGATCTCCGGCAGCGCGTCGGCTTCGCGCCAGACGCGCACGAGGTCGTCGTAGCCCACCTGCATCGGGGCGGTCATGATGCCGAACCGAGGTGGCATGGGAGGTTCCTTTCAGCGGCGACGCAATGAGGGATCGAGCAGAGCGGGTGGGGTGTCGAACTTTTCGTGCGCGGCCAGGTCCACGCCGGGCGCGACGATCTCGTCGATCGCGTCCAGCACGTCGGCGGAGAGCGCGGTGTCGGCGGCCGCGAGGTGCGAACGCAGGTGCTCCAGCGTGCGCGGGCCGATGATCGCGCTGGTCACGGCCGGGTGCGCGGTCACGAAGCCGAGCGCGAGCTGGATCAGCGTGAGGCCGGCGTCGGTGGCGACTTTCGCCAGTCGCTCCACGGCGTCGAGCCGAGCCTGGTTGGCGGGCAGCGTCAAGTCGAACCGCTGAGGCAGAACCTGCGAGCGGCTCGTGGTGATCTCGCGCCCCTCGCGAACGGCGCCCGACAGCCAGCCGGACGCGAGCGGGCTCCACGCCAGCACGCCGAGGCCGTACTCCGCGGTCATCGGCAGCACGTCGGCCTCGATGCCACGTTGCAGGATCGAGTAGCTGGGCTGCTCGGTGACGTAGCGGCTCAGGTGATGCTCACGCGCGGCCCACTGCGCCTGCACGATCTTGTACGCGGGGAAGGTCGACGAGCCGAAGTAGCGGATCTTCCCCGCGCGCTGCAGGTCGGTGAGCGCGGAAAGCGTCTCCTCGTCGCTGGTCGCGGGATCCCAGCGGTGGATCTGGTAGAGGTCGACGTGGTCGACGCCGAGCCGGCGCAGGCTGTTGTCGAGCTCCGTGACGAGCCAGCGGCGCGAGCCGCCGCGGTGGTTGCGCTCGTCGCCCATCGGCATGGCGGCCTTCGTGGCCAGCACGAGGTCGTCGCGGCGGCCGGCGATGGCCTTGCCGACCATCACCTCCGACTCGCCGGCGCCGTACATGTCGGCCGTGTCGACGACGTTGATGCCGCCTTCGAGCGCCGCGTCGACGATGGCCGTTGCGTCGTCCTGCGTGGTGCGGCCGATCGCACCGAAGTTCATGGCGCCGAGCGCGAGCGCGCTGACCTGCACACCGGTGCGGCCCAAGGTGCGGTACTGCATGGGATGGTCCTCCGAGAAACAAGCGGAACGTTGCTCCGTTAACCATACGGAGCATCGTTCCACTTTTCAAGGATGCAGTTCAAGGACGCCGTGCAAGGAGACCGGCACCTCAGGGTCGGCATCCCCCGAACCGGGGATGGATCTTCCCCCGCTTCCGTGACGATTCGGCCGCCGTGACCTCGCTACCTTTTCCCTCGATGGGGACCACGAAGAGAACGGCGCTGCTGATGGTGCTGTGCGCGCTGGGCATCGCGCTCGGCGGCGGCACGGCGCACGCCGACGGGGCGCCGGTCGGAGCCGACATCCAGGTGGCGCAAACGCTCGGTGCCCGCGAGCTGACCGTGATCATCCGGCGGATCGACGTGACACCGGGCGACCTGCACGTCGACATCGCCACACACGCGGGCACCGCACCCGGGACGCTGCGCCTGGCAGCGGCCGCCGACGGCGTCGTGTTCTCCCGCGGCGACGTCGTACTCGGCGCGACACCCGGGCTCTACCCGGGCACGGTCGGCGTCGACCACGCCGGACCGTGGGAACTGCGGCTGGCCGACGGGACGACCACCGCGACCATTCCGTTCGTCGTCCCGGCGCGCGTGGTGCCGCCGTGGGAGAAGGCAGCGTACGGCGGTTTCGTTGCGGCAGGGGCGTTTCTGCTCATCGCCTTGGTCGTGGCGGTGCGGTCACGCAGAACCGCCTACGCCCTGCTGCCGGCGGGCGGGATGGTCGCGGCACTGGCGGTCGCGGTCACCGGCGCGCTGCTGTCCACCAGCACTCCCCCTCCGCCCGCGCCCGGCGTGCAGCTCGACGCGACCGTCGACAACGTCACCGATCCATACGCGCTGTCGCGCCTGCCCGGCACAGACTACTCGCGGCCGCCGGTGAACCTGAGCGTTGGCACGCAAGGAAAGTCTCTCGCTCTCGACTTCACCGACGGCTCCACCGGCCGGCCCGCGGACGACCTCGTGATCCACGACGACGCGCTGGTGCACCTCATCGTCGTCTCACCTTCGGGCCGGTTGTGGCACCTGCACCCCGTGCGGGTGGCGCCCGGCGAATACCGCGTCGACTTCACCCCGCCGGAACCCGGGACCTACGCGGTCGCCGCGGAACTCGAACGGCGGGGCGGCGGAGTTCAGCTGGCAAGGTCCACCGTGGACTTCGAGGGCGTCACCGGCAGCTCCGCCGAAGTCCCCACAGGGCCGGGAAAACGCGTCGTCGATGGAGTGCCGATCGACGTGACCACCACGACGGTGCAAGCCGGCACGTCGGTCACCGTGACCGCACACTTCCCCACCGGCGATCTCCAGCCGTGGCTGGGCATGCTGGGCCACCTGATCGTCGTCGGGCCGCTGCCCTCGGAAAACGACCTCGGCGCCGTGGCCGCCACCGCACCGACGTGGGCCCACGCGCACGCGATGCCGCCGTACGTACCGGGCCTCACGGGCGTGCCGGACGAGACCGTCGCCGCGTATGGGCCCAACGTGCCTTTCACGTTCACCTTCCCCGCGCCCGGCCGCTACCGGCTGTGGCTGCAGGCCGAACGCGGCTGGTCCGTGCTGACCGTGCCGGTGGTGCTCGACGTGCCGGCTGTTCCTGGAGGGGGCCAATGAAAACGAAACCTCCGGTGACGCTGATCGGCGTCGTCGTGGTGGTGGCCGCGGTCATCGCGGGCTGGCTGCTGTTCGGCGGTGGGTCGAGCGGTCCCACCGTGCTGAAGTCGACGACCGGTCCGTACACCGTGCAGCTGTCCGCGGACGCGCCACGCGTCGGTGGCAACACGTTCGCGTTCGCGGTGACCGGTCCCGCCGTCGACGGCGTGACGGTGGAGCCGGTGATGCCGCAGATGGGCCACGCCATCACGCCCGTGCCGGCGACCGCCGACGGCCCGGGGCACTTCCGCGCCGCCGACGTCGGCCTGCCGATGGCGGGCCAGTGGGAGATCACGGTTTCCCTGCGTGGGCCGGCGGGCACCGGTCAAGTCGTGTTTCCCGTGTTGGTCAACCAGTAAGGAGGGGGCTGGGGATGGATCTCACCGCGTCGGGGGCCCGGGTGGTCACCGCGACGAGAAGGCCGGGGCTGGCGCCCGCGTGCACGGTGCTCGCGGGTTCGGTGATCTCGATGGTCGGGCTCACCTGGGACGTGCAGTGGCACGACGACGTCGGCCCGGACACGTTCTTCACGCTGCCGCACCTGTTCCTGTACTCGGGCAGCGCGATCGTCGGGCTCGCGAGCCTGGCCGTGGTGCTGCTGACCACGGCCGCGCAACGCGCCGGGCGGCCGGTGGACCCGCGCATCGGCGGGCGCGCGATCGGCGTGTTCGGCCGGACGTTCGCGGCGCCGGCGGGCTACCTCGTGTCCGGCGTCGGCGCCGCGTTGTTCCTGCTCTACGGGCTGTGGGACCAGTGGTGGCACGGACTGTACGGCTTCGACGCCGTGATCGACTCGCCGCCGCACATCGGGCTGCTGCTCTCGGTGACGCTGTCGATCATCGGCACCACGATGGTCTTCGCGGCCGCGCGGGAGCACCGCTGGGGGCGGATCGGGGTGTTCGGCTCGCTGGCCGTGCTGATCGCGTTCAGCGCGGTGACGGCGCTGGGCCTGCAGCAGGTGGACCTCGACCCGGTGGAGGCGACGTCGGTGGGGTCGGCGCTGTTGTCCGTGCTGCTCGTCTTCGCCGGCGCCGGGTTCCTGCGCCGGCCGGCTGGCGCCGTGGCGACAGCGGCGATCCTGGCCGTGATCCAGGCCGTCTTCTGGTGGTTCTCGCCGTGGGCCGCGCGCTCGTACGCCGATCTCGTCGGGCTACCGGTGCGCGACTACGTGAGCGGCGTGCCCGACATGCCCGCACTGATGCCGATGGCGCTCCTGCCGGTGGCCGCGTTGGTCGAGGCCTACCTGCTCCTCGCGCGACGACGAGGCTGGCAGCTGGGCCGCGTGCCCGCGCTCGCGGGCGGGCTGGCCGGGCTGCTGGTCGGCGCGACCCTGCTGGTGCAGCGCGGCTTGGTCTACTCCGGTCACGTCGGTGACCTCACGGCGGTTCTCGCGACCGGCCTCGCCGCCGGCGTGCTGGGTTTGGCGGGCGGCTTCGCGGGCTGGCGCTTCGGCGGCATGCTCCGCCTGCTCGCCCCGGCTTCGGAGGTGCAGACCCATGCGTAAGACACTGCTGGCACTGGGCGCGGTCATCGGCCTGCTGCTCGCCACCGCGCTGCCGGCCAACGCGTACGAGCCGGTGAACATCGTCCACACCGAACGCGTGCAGGCCGGGCCCTACGGCCTCACCGTCGGCTTTTCGACGTGGCCCCTGCGGGCCATGCAGTCACTCGACTTCACCTTCATCCCCGACGGCGGGATCGGCACCAAAACGGGCACGCTCGCCATGCACAACCCGTCGGTCGCCGCGTTCCAACGGCCGCAGCCGCTGGCGCGCCACCCGCGGAAGCGCGAGGCCTGGGGTCTGGACATCCGCGCCCTGCCGACGGAAGGCACGTGGGCGTTCCACTTCACGATCAACGGCCCCCAGGGCCAGGGCACGGGCGAGCTGAAGAGCCTGCCGGTGCTGGCACAGCCGGGACCGCCGATGGGGCTGAGCTGGGCGATCAGCAGCCTGCCGTTGGTCGGCCTGGTGGTGCTCGTGGTCATCGCCTGGCGCCGCACGCGAGGCCGGCTGCGCGGCGGCGGGGTTCCGGCCGCCGCTTGATGCGGTTCCGGCCGGGGGTACCGATGAGGTGCTCCCGGCCGGTTGATCACCAGCCCTCTCCCGCTGACCACCCTGGGTCAGCGCAACTCACTCGTTCGAGTGACAGTTGGTGAACCATTCACGTCAAGGCCCGTATGCGGACTCTTGCGCAAATCGCGAACCGCGCGTCAAGCGCCGGGCGGCAGGTCGAACTGCCCGGCCTTCACCGCCACCAGGAACGCCTCCCACTCGCCCCGGTCGAACACGAAGACCGGACTGGACGCGAGCTTCGTGTCGCGGACGCCGACGAGGTCGGAACGGCCCAGGTTGACCTCGACGCAGCTGCCGCCGTTGGGCTCACTGGCGAACGACTTCTCCCAGGCAGCGTCCTCGAACAGCCCCTCGGCCTTGCCCGGGTCGTAATCCTGGAGCGACGGATAATCCGTCATGGGTCGTACCTCCGAGCCTCCTGCAGGGCGTGCGGTCGCCACGCACGTCCCCGGCTTCTTTCTGTCACTACGGAGCAAACCGCAGGGCCAAGCGGGTGATCAACTCGACCCGATCTCGACATGAAGATTATTCCAGGAGTAGGATTAATCGCATCGATCGGGGCGTCGGTGGTGGGTGAATGGCTTGCTGCATTCGGCCCAGCCCGCCAACGGAGCCCACGAACCGTCGCCGACCTCGGGGGGAGGGACCGCGTGATCATCCAGGACAGCATGACGGCGAACGTGCTCATGACGGGCAGGCTCGCTCCCGGCAGGGCCGGCGAATCCCGCCGTGTCGTGCACGTGTTCGAGGTGGACACAGCCGGTTCTTCCACTGTGGTGCTCGCGCGCTGCGGGGAATCACTTCCCCGGACGCACGTCGAGTGGCTGGCGCCGGGTGTGGGCATGCCGTGCGAAAGCTGCCTCGGTCTCGCCGGAGCGGATCTGCCCCGGTCACCGCTATCGGAACTAGGGGTGTGATCTCATGGCCGTCCGGCTCACCACGCTCTTCCGCCGTGAGGATGAACACACCCACGGCCGGCGTGGGATCAACCACGAGCTGCGGAGCCGCTTCGGCTTCAGCCTGATCCAGGCACCGCTGCGCAGCCCGGTCACCTGGGACACCGATCTCGACGTGCCCGCCCCACGCCAGCCGGACCTGGTCCGCGCCACGAGGCCGCTGGAGGCGCGCGTCGACCTCGCACCACTCGTCCACGGACTGGGCCCGTCCCGCGCGTAGGCGCGACACAGACCACCGAACCAGCGCGCCCCGGGTCACCCTCCCGGGGCGCGCTTTCGTCGTTACGGCTTCCGTCCCACGGCGCAGATGCCGCCGCTGAACGACGGGTCGGCAGCCATGCGGTCGCTGTTGCGCGACTCGCCTTCCTCCGGCCGCCACTCCGAAACCCAGACCACCCCGGGGTCCACGAGCTCCAGACCGTCGAAGAACTCCGCGAACTCCGCGCGCGAGCGGAAGTGGATCGGGGTGCTGGACTGCTTGTACTGCTCGTGGATCGACTCGCGGCTGTCGCCGTCGGACTCCGGCACGCCGTCGAGCGTGATGTGCGAGGCCATGAAGAACGAGCCGGAAGGCACGAGCGAGAGGTACTTGCGCACCATCTCGTGCGCCCCCTCCTCGCGGCCGATGAAGTACAGGACGCCGGACATGATCAACCCGATCGGGCGCTTCGGGTCCAGCACGCCGGTGTCGAGCGCACGCGGCCAGATGTCCCCCGGGTGGCGCAGGTCGCCCTGCAGCACCGCGTGCCGGTCGGCGACGCCCTCGCGCTCCAGCAGGATCTGCGAGTGGGCGACGGCCACGGGCTCGTTGTCCACGTACACGCACCGCGCGTCGGGGTTCACCGACGTGGCGATCTGGTGAACGTTGCCCGCCGTGGGCACACCGGAGCCGAGGTCGAGGTACTGGTCGATGCCGTTGCGCGCCATGTAGCGCACGGTGCGGCCGAGCAGCTCGCGCCCGGACTTCGCGATCGTCTTGATCATTGGAAAGGTCTGGACCGCGCGTTCGCCGAACTCGCGGTCGATGGCCCAGTTGGCCGTGCCGCCGAGGAACCAGTCGTAGATACGGGCCGCGTTGGGCCGATCGAGGTCGATGCCCTCAGGGGCTTCGGGATCCGGTACCTGTGTCATCAGCTGTCCCTTTCCGACCCGCGGTGTGCTGGTGCGGACCAGTCTGCCGATCTCCCGGCGCGTCCCGCAGCCGACCCCCGATCAGGTGACACCCGATCGGGGCTTGTGATGACGAGAACCCAGGAAAAACGACGAGACCGGCCCCGTCGTCAACCACTATTTTGCCGGGAATGCGCTTCCTCTTCACCTTCGTCGGCGGCCGCGGCCACTTCGATCCGACGGCGCCCGTCGCGCGGGCCGCCGCGGCGCGCGGGCACACCGTCGCCGTGGCGGGGGCGGGCAGCCACGTTCCGGCGATCGAGCGCGCAGGGTTCACGACGCTGGCCACGAGCGCCCCCAGGGCCGACGTGGCGCCGGTGCGCGAGCCACTGCCGCCCGTCGACCCGGCGCGCGACGATTGGGAGATCCGGGAGCTCTTCGCCCGCCGTGCCGGCCGTGAGCGCGCCGCCGCGTTGCTGGACATCATCCGCGACTGGCGGCCCGACGTCGTGATCCGCGACGAGGTCGATTTCGGCGCCGCGATCGCCGCCGAACGGCTGGGTGTGCCATGCGTGAACGTCCTCGTGCTGGCCGCGGGAACGTTGCTGCGCAAGGACCTCGTGGCCGAACCATTGCACGAGATCCGCGCCGCGCACGGCCTGCCGGCGGACCCGGAGCTGACGATGCTGGAGGGGCAGCTCGTACTGTCGCCGTTCCCGCCGTCGGTTCGCGACCCGGCCTCGCCGTTACCGCCCGGCGCGTTCTCCTTCCGCCAGGGCGACCCGATCCCGCCGCGGCCACCGCACGAGCCGCCCGGCGTGTACTTCACGCTCGGCACGGACTTCAACACCGCGTCCGGCGACCTCTTCGAACGCGTGCTGGCGGGGCTCGCGCGGCTGACCGCGAACGTGACCACCACCGTCGGCACCCAGCTCGACCCGGCCGTCTTCGGGCCGCAACCCGCGCACGTGCGTGTCGAACGCTTCGTGCCCCAAGCCGAGCTGCTGCCGTCGATCGACCTCGTGGTGTCCCACGGCGGGTCCGGCAGCCTGCTGGGCGCGCTGGCCCACGGCCTGCCGTCGCTCGTGTTCGCCATGGGCGCCGACCAGCCCGGCAACGCCCGCCAGGCCAACCGGCTCGGCACCGGCGTCGCGCTGGACCCGGAAACCGCGACACTGGACGAAATCCACGAAACGGCCGTGCGGCTGCTCACCGAACCGCGGTGGCGCGAGACGGCTCAGCGCGTGCAGGAGGAGATCAACGGCCAGCCCGGCGCGGCAGAAACCGTGCCATTGCTGGAAATCACTGCGACATCTGCGCCCGGTAGCCCTCGGCGAGCTCCTTGAGGAACTGCCGCGTCTCGGCGCGCTCCAGCGCCGCACCGCGCAGCCGGTCCCACGAGTCGACGAAGATGTTGAAGTCCTTGACGTCGTCGAGGTAGAGCCCGCCCGCGGAGTGTTCGATGTAGACGAAGTCCCGTGTGCGGTCGGGGAAGCGCATGATCGTGAAGTCGTTGGGCACCGCGGCGAGCTTCGCGCCGAAGGGCAGCACGTGCACGTACACGCGGGGGTAGCGGTCGAGCGCCAGCATGTGCTCGACCTGGTCCAGCATCACGGCCGGGGCGGACCCGCCGGGAGCGCGGCGCAGCGCACCCTCGCTCACGATGAACCGGTAGTACGGCGGCTGCTGCTGGTCGAACACGGTCTTGCGGTCGAGCCGGTTGCGCACCAGTGACGTGACGTCGGTCGCACCCGCCTCCGTGAACTGCTTGAGCATGTAGTGCTCGGACTGCAGCGGGCCCGGGATGCGCTCACCGTGCCAGGTGAGGATCTCCGCGGCGGCCGGCTCGAGGTCGGTGAAGGTGCGGAACCAGTGCGGCACCACCGAGCGGTAGCCCGACCAGTGGCCGCGCTGCCCGGCGGCGGCGCGGGCCAGGTTCATCAGGGTGTCGGCTTCTTCGCCGTTGATCCCGAACGCGTTCAGCATCGATCGCACATCTCCGAGCTTGACCCCCACTGCTCCGGACTCGATCTTGTTGACCTTGCCCTGGGTGCAGCCGAGAACTTCGGCGACCTGCTGCTGTGTCATCCGCGCGGCGTTTCGAGCATGCCGGAGCTCGTTTCCGAGCTGCTTCCGGCGCGAGGTGACGGTGCTCGCCATCAGCCTTGCTCTCCCGGACCACTAACCGCCGTAGCGGTCTCTCGACCACTGCCGACGCGCGAACGTTCGAACCACCCAGGTTAGTACCTTTACCCAACGGGGTTCGATGATGACACCGCGCAGCGTTCCAGGAAATGATCCGAAAAGCCAGTCACCCCGGGTGTCACTCGCCTGGACCAGGCCATCCAGCGCCTTTTGGACACTGCCACTGCTCCATCCGGACTACTTCGCCCGTGGTTCCGCGGCGCTGGGCTCTGCGGCATAGTGGCGGACGTGATCGATCGCTCCCCCGGCGCCGCGAAGGTCGAGCGCCTCGCAGACGGTGTCTTCGGCTACGTGCAGCCCGACGGTTCCTGGTTCATCAACAACTGCGGGTTCGTCGCGGCCGGCGACCACACCGTGCTCATCGACACGTGTGCCACCGAACGGCGCACGCGCGCCCTGCTGGCCACCGCGGAGGCCACGACGGGACCCGTCACGACGCTCGTGAACACCCACCACCACTCCGACCACACCAACGGCAACTACCTCGTCGGCGGTGCGACGATCATCGGCCAGCGCAAGACGCGCGACGCGATGCTCGCCGCCGGCATCGAGACCTACGACGGCGTGCTCGTCGGCAACGACTGGGGCCACCTGGAGCTGCGCGCGCCCGACGTCGTGTTCGACGACCGGCTGACCGTCCACGCGGGCGACACCGCGATCGAGCTCGTGCACCCCGGCCACGCCGCCCACACCACCAACGACGTGCTCGCCTGGCTGCCCGAGCAGCGCGTGCTGTTCGCGGGTGACCTGATTTTCCACGGCGGCAGCCCGTTCGCGTTGATGGGCTCGGTCGCCGGCTGGCGCGCGGCGCTCGACGTGATCCGCGAGCTGGAGCCGGCGCTGATCCTGCCCGGCCACGGCGGCCCGTGCGGACTGGAGACGGTGGACGTCGTCGACGCGTACCTGAAGTTCGTGCAGGAGACGGCCGAACGCGGCAAGGCGGCCGGCCTTTCCCCGTTGCAGCTGGCGAAGGAGACCGACCTCGGGACCTTTTCGGACTTGTCCGAAAAGGAACGGCTGGCCGGCAACCTGCACCGCGCGTACGCCGAGCTGGACGGTGCGGAGTGGGGCGCGCCGATCGACCTGGTCGCCGCGATCACCGACATGGTCGCCTACAACGGCGCGCCCATCCGCTGTTTCTCCTGACGTTCACAGGAAAGACGCGAGCATCTCCGCGGTGGCCTCACGCAGCCGTGCGCGCGTCGCGAGGTCGTAGGTCCCTTCGTGCGCGGGGGCCGGGTTCAGTCCGTCGAAGTACCGGCCACTGCGCTCGCCGGCCGCGCCGGTCGCCACGTTGAGCATGGCCTTCGCGCCGGTGCCGACGGTCGACATCGGCGGGATCAGCGACTCGCGGACCATGTGCGTGTTCATCAGCGACGCCGGGTGCACGCAGTTGACGGTGACGTCGCGGCCGTCGAGCTCCGCGGCGAGGTCGAAGGTGAACGCGGCGAGCGCGAACTTGCTGCGGAAGTACGCCTCCGAGCCGCGGTAGCCGCGATCCAGGCGCAGGTCCGCGAAGTCCACCGGCGCCTGGCCGACCGAGCCGACGTTGACGATCCGGGCGCCGGAGCCCAGCCCGGACAGCAGCCGCCGGGTGAGCAGCACCGGCGCGAGGTAGTTCACGGCCAGCCGCAGCTCATGGCCGTCGGCGCTGAGCTCCCGCTTGCGGTACGGCGGCCGGCCCGCGCCGACCCCGGCGTTGTTGACGAGCAACCCGACTTCGCCCACCTGCTCGGCGAGGTCGCGCACCTGCGCGAGCGAACCCAAGTCGACGAGGCACGCCTCGGCCTTGCCGCCCGCCTCGGCGATCCGCTCCACGACCGCGTTGGCGCGCTTGGCGTCGCGCCCGTGCACGACGACGTGCGCGCCCTGCTCCGCGAGCGCCAGGGCCACCGCGCGGCCGAGCCCGGCGGTCGCACCGGTCACCAATGCCTTCTGTTCCAGCATGAACGTCTCCACATGTACTCAAGGACATGTACCCCAGGACACGACGGATCTTCCACATGTCCCTAGGGACATGTCAAGGTAGGCTTCGCGCCGGAGGTGTCGCCTTGTCGTTGCGGTATGGGCTGCTCGGCCTGCTCGCCGAGGGGCCGGCCAGCGGCTACGACCTGGCCCGGCGGTTCGAAGAGGCGCTCGGCCCGGTGTGGCCGGCGCAGCACCCGAAGATCTACGCCGAGCTGTCCCGGCTGGCCGAGGCCGGCTTGATCGAGGTCGACAGCCACGGCCCGCGCGGGCGCAAGGCGTACCGGATAACCGAGACCGGGCTCACTGCCGTGCGTGCGTGGTTGGCCGCAGGCGAGGTCGACCACACGTTGCGCACGGAGTCGGTGCTGCGGTCGTTCTTCTTCTGGCTGATGGAGCAGGACGACCTGACCGAGCACCTGCGTCGCGAGCACGAGTTCTTCAGCGGCACCGCCGAAACCATGCGTGCCTACGCGGCGGCCAAGGACCGCAGTGACTTCGGCACGAGCCCGCAGACCAAGGCGATGCGCGTGGCCGTGGAGGCGGCGATCCGGATCTACCAGGCGATGGCCGACTGGGCCGAGTGGGCACAGACCGTGCCCCCGGCGACAACGGCCGAGGACGGGCCATTCCCGAACTCCCGGTGAATGTTCTCGCAGGTTCGCCGCGGCCCGAACGACGCTAGGCTCGCACCGGAGAAGAGACTTCTGAAAGGGTTCGGATGAGCAAGAAGGCGAGCATCGGGGTCACCGGCTTGGCGGTCATGGGCCGCAACCTGGCGCGGAACCTGGCCCGGCACGGGCACACGGTCGCCCTGCACAACCGCTCCGAGGCGCGGACGCGCACGCTCGTCGAGCAGTTCGGCGACGAGGGCGACTTCATCCCGGCGTACTCCGCGCAGGAGTTCGTCGACGCGCTGGAGCGGCCGCGGCAGATCGTGATCATGGTGCAGGCCGGTGGGCCCACCGACGCCGTGATCGAGGAGTTCGCACCGCTGCTGGAGCCGGGCGACGTGATCGTCGACGCCGGCAATGCGCACTTCGCCGACACCCGCCGCCGCGAAGCCGCGCTGCGCGAGCGCGGGCTGCACTTCGTGGGCACGGGCGTGTCCGGCGGCGAGGAGGGCGCGCTCAACGGCCCGAGCATCATGCCGGGTGGGTCGAAGGAGTCGTACGAGTCGCTCGGCCCGCTGTTCGAGGACATCTCGGCCAAGGTCGAGGGCGAGCCGTGCTGCACGCACATCGGCGCGGACGGCGCGGGCCACTTCGTGAAGATGGTCCACAACGGCATCGAGTACGCCGACATGCAGCTGATCGCGGAGTCGTTCGACCTGCTGCGCGGCGCCGCCGGCTATTCGCCCGCGGAGACCGCCGACGTGTTCTCGACGTGGAACACCGGCCGGCTCGAGTCGTACCTCATCGAGATCACCGCCGAGGTGCTCAAGCACGTCGACGGTTCGGGCAAGCCGTTCGTCGACATCGTCGAGGACGCGGCGGAGCAGAAGGGCACGGGCCGCTGGACCGTGCAGATCGGTCTCGACCTGGGTGTGCCGATCAGCGGCATCGCCGAGGCCGTGTTCGCGCGTTCGCTCTCGGGCTCGAAGCCGCTTCGCGCGGCCGCCCGCGGGCTGGCGGGGCCGGCGCGTACGCCGCTGAAGGGCGCCGCACTGGAGACGTTCGCCGACGACGTCGAGCAGGCGCTGTACGCGTCGAAGGTCGTCGCGTACGCGCAGGGCTTCAACCAGATCCAGGCCGGCGCCACGGAGTACGGCTGGGACATCGACCTGGGCGCCGTCGCGTCGATCTGGCGCGGGGGCTGCATCATCCGCGCGAAGTTCCTGAACGACATCACCGCGGCCTACGCCGAGGACCCGGCTCTCCCGACGCTGCTGACCGCGGGCGCGTTCCGGAAGGCCGTCGAGGACGCGCAGGATTCCTGGCGTTCGGTCATCTCCACGGCGGTGCAGCTCGGCATCCCGACGCCGGGCTTCTCCACCGCGCTCGCCTACTACGACGGCCTGCGCGCCGACCGGCTGCCGGCCGCGCTGGTGCAGGGTCAGCGTGACTTCTTCGGTGCGCACACGTACCGGCGGGTGGACCGCGAGGGTTCGTTCCACACGCTGTGGGCCACGGATTCCCGTGACGAGGTCGGTGCTTGATCTTTTGCTGAAGGGACCCCCGCCGTTTCTCGGCGGGGGTCCCTTTTTCATTGCGTGTACTGGGTGAGCCAGGGCGGGACCTGCGGGCGGCGGTAGGTCTTGAGGTCGTCGCGGTAGTGCTGCGGCGGCAGGAGCTGGTGCGGCGGGAAGGGTTCGTCGCCGTAGTCGTAGGTGACGCTGAGCTGACCGCTGTTGAGGACGCTGAGGATCAGGCGCCACCACGGACCGGCGGACATCTGCGCGGCGACGTGGCGCTGGTTGCGCAGCATGGCCGTGATGGGCTCGGGGACGTAGACGTCCTGGTGCTGGTTGCCGGCGAAGAAGCGCAGGAGCGCGATTTCCGCGGAGACGGTGAAGGAGAACTCGGCGGAGAACCATTCCCAGCCTTGCGGGCCGAGAAGTGCCAGCTGTTGCACGATCGGCTCCAGCAGGCGGCTGGCTTCGGCGGCGAGGGTTTCGTCGTTGTCCGGCGGCGGGGTGTCCACGATTTCGAAGCTCTGGATGGCGGGAGGGCCGTCGCCTTGGGCGTCTTCGAACGCCTGGCGGAACTCTTCCATGAACCGGTCGGCCATCGCGCCAGCCTAGGGGTCAGACGGTCGCCGCCACCAGAGCTAGGGCAACGACGACCGCCTGAGCATTCACTGCCCTCGCGCGGCCAGGATTTCGGCCAGGGCTTCGCGGATCTTCGCCTCCGCCGGCTCCTTCGTGATGCCCAGCCCGGCGAGCACCTCATAGCCGGCGCCTTCGCCCTGCTCCAGGATCGCCAGCAGGATGTGCTCGGTGCCGATGTAGTTGTGGCCGAGGCGCAGGCCTTCGCGCAGGGTCAGCTCGAGCGTCTTCTTACCGGCCGCGGTGAACGGCATGGGGTCCGGCACCGGGTCGACGGGCTCGGGCAACCGCGCCTGCGCCGCTTCCTTCACGGCGTCGAGGCTCGCACCCTGGAACACCATGATCCCGGCGGCCAGCGCGGCCGGTTCGGTGAGCAGCCCGAGCACCAGGTGCACGGTGTCGATGCCCGGGCTCTTGGCGTCCTTGGCCGCCTGCTGCGCCGCCACGACGACGTGCCGCGCGCGATCGGTGTAGCGGCCGTAGAGGCGCTCGATCATCCCGCCCGGATCACCTCCCGGGTCCACCTTCGGCACGAACCTCTTCTGAGCCGCCTGCTTCGAGACACCCATGCTCGTGCCGATGTCCGTCCACGAAGCGCCGGACCGCCGCGCCTGGTCCACGAAGTGCCCGATGAGGTGATCGGCGAGCTCCCCGAGGTGCTCCCCCATGTACACGGCATCCGACAGCTGCGCGAGGGCGTCCTTGTCGTTGTTCGCCTTGATGGCGCTGATGAGGTCGTCGAGCTTTACTGGGTAGGTCATGGCGTCAACTGTAGGTTGACGATCTCCCATCGTCAACCCTGGGTTGACGATGTCCGTCAGACGGCCGAGACCGGGATCTGCAACTCGGTCACCCAGCCCGTCTCGTCGCCGTCGGTGTGCAGGTAGACCTCGCGCGCGTGGCCCGGTTCGGCGCGGTAGCCGTTGTCGTCGATCCAGCGCGCGAGGGCCTGGTACGACTCGGCGATGGTGGCCATCGTGCCGCGGTGGACGAGCGTCGCGGCGCGGGCGAGGCTCGGCAGCTCCACCTCGTCCAGCCCGGTGCCCTCCGGCGACCCGACGTAGGGCGCGCAGGCCTGCACGTGCACCCGATCGTCGGCCGGCTCGTACCAAGCGATGGCCGGCCCGGCGAACTTCAAGCCCGCACGCTCCATCCGTTCCGCGAGACTCGCGCACAGCCCGCCGACGACGGGCCCGATGTCGTCGTACTCGAACGACTCGGCAATCCCGCCGACCGCAACAACGCGAGCACCCTCGACCGGCTTGACCACAACGTCCACTTCGGACATGGTGTCCTCCACTTCGATCAACCGGAGCCTCGCCTCGACGCGCGCCAGCCGCGCCGTCTCCGCCGCGACCCGCTCCGCCAGCTCCCCGCGGCGCAACCTGAGCATCCCGCGCAGCTGCTCCGCGCTGGGCCGCTCGTCGAGCACCTCGGCGACCTGCTTGAGCCCGATGCCGAGATCACTCAACGCCAGGATGCGGTTGAGCCGCGCGAGCTGGTCCGCCGCGTAGTAGCGGTACCCACTGTGCGGATCCACCCGCGCCGGCCTCAGCAGCCCGAGCGCGTCGTAGTGCCGCAACATCCGCACGGACACGCGGCCGACCTTGGCGAACTCTCCGATGCTGAACATGACACCACCTACGTTCGGGTCTCACACGGTGTCAGAGTCAAGCGCGCTTGGCGGGTGGTTCGCAATCGGTGCGACTTGGGGGCGCCGGCGGTCCTCTCGCGTCCGGAGCCCCGGCCCGAACGGTCCCCTCGCATGCAGAGCCCCGACCCGAACGGTCCCCTCGCGTCGTTCGCCAGCGCGCGACAGGTCCCTTCGCACCCCGGGGCAGGATAAATGGTCCCGCTGTGCCCGCACCGCCGCGCGAAACGTCCAGTCGCGCCTCAGCCGTGACACGAGCGGTCCAGTCGCGCAAACTCCACCGCACGAAAGGTCCACTCGTGGCATCGCGGCGGTCCGGCCGGTCCAGTCGCAGCGGCACTACACGGAGGTCCCTCCGCACCGTCGCGGCAGCGCGAAAGGTCCACTCGCACCAGCGCCGGCGCGCGAGCAGTCCACTCGCGACCTCAGCGTGGCGCGAAAGGTCCACTCGCCCGCCGGCGAGACTGAAGCGTCACGCCGCGAACGGCAACCCCACGTAGTTCTCCGCCACGCTCGTCGCCGCGGCGCGCGACGAAGCCGTGTAGCGAAGTTGCGAGAGCTGCAGCCGGCGGGCGAAAGCGTCGGCGCCCGGGTCGACGTGGAGCATGGTCGTCATGAACCAGGAGAAGTGTTCGGCGCGCCAGACGCGGCGGAGGCACGTGTCGGAGTAGGCATCGGCCAGGGAAGGGTCGCCCTTGAGCAGGGTGACCAGAGCGCGGGAGAGCACGCGGACGTCGGCGACGGCGAGGTTCATGCCCTTGGCGCCGGTCGGCGGCACGATGTGGGCGGCGTCGCCGGCGAGGAAGAGCCTGCCGTGGCGCATGGGTTCGGCGACGAAGCTGCGCATGGGCGTGATGCCCTTGTCGAGGATCGGGCCTTCGCGCAGGGTGAACTCGCCGTCGACCGCCAGGCGCACGGACAGCTCGGACCAAATGCGGTCGTCGGACCAGGCCGCGAGGTCCTCGTGAGGGTCGACCTGCAGGTAGAGGCGCGTGATTTCCGGCGAGCGCATGCTGTGCAAGGCGAAGCCACGTGGGTGATGCGTATAAATCAGCTCCTCGTGCGAAGGCGGCGTCTGCGCCAGAACACCCAGCCACGCGAAGGGGTATTCGCGCTCGAAGAACTGCAACACACCGTCCGGAATGGACGGACGAGACACGCCGTGGAAACCGTCGCAGCCGACGATGGCGTCGCATTCGAGAACCTGCGAAGCACCAGCGGAATCCACATACCGGACCACTGGCCGAGGTGTGTCCACATCAGACACGGCGACGTCCGAAACCTCGAACTCCAATGGCAAAGCCTGACGCTCATGCGCGTCCACGAGGTCCTTGACGATCTCCTGCTGCCCGTACACCGTGATCGACCGACCGGTGAGCTCGGTCAGCGCGATGCGGTGGTCCTGGCCGTCGAACCGCAGCGAAAAACCCTCGTGCGGCAGGCCTTCCCGGGCCAGCCGGTCGCCGAGCCCGATCTCCGTCAACAGCTCGACCGTCGGTTGTTCGCAGACCCCCGCGCGCACGCGTTGCCGCACGTACTCGCGGTCGCGCGCCTCCAGTACGACGGCGTCCACGCCTTCGGAGTGGAGCAGGTACGAAAGCAGCAGACCGGCCGGGCCGGCGCCGATCACAGCGACCTGGGTGCGCAACGGGGGTACCTCCGAACGAATAAACGTCAAGCCGCGGAACGCGACTTCACATGGGCTTTCAAATCGAACGAGCTGGCTTCGAGGTCGGCGTACGACGGGCGCAGCTCCGCCGTGAACAGCCGGCGCGCGGCGATGTGGTCGGGCGGGCGGTTCACGGACTCGACGGCGATCAGCACACCGTCGCGGAAGGACAGCACCGAAAACCGTCCCTCGGCCCGCTCGCCGGTCACCACGGTCTGGTCGGCGTTCGCGAGGATGCCGACGATCTGCAGCTTCGCGCCCGTCTGGTCGGTCCAGAACCACGGCAGGCTCTCATACGGCGCGGCGTCGCCGGTGATCGCGGCGGCGACGCATCGCGCCTGGTCAACGGCGTTCTGCACCGACTCCAGCCGCGTCGCCGCGCCCGCGTGGACGCACGGGAAGTTGGCGCAGTCGCCGATCGCGAAGATCTTCGGGTCCTCGGTGCGCAGGTGCTCGTCGACGACCACACCGTTGGTCACCGTCAGCCCGGCCTGCGAAGCGAGCGTCGTCTCGGGCACCACACCCACGGCGACCACCACCAGGTCGGCCGGCAGCCGCGAGCCGTCGGCCAGCTCCACGGACTCGACGTGGCCGGTGCCGTGCAGAGCCGTAACGCCTGTTCCGAGCAGCACAGTGTGCCCAGCCTTTTCGTGCAGCTCCTTGAAAAACGACGACACCTCGGGCGACGCCACGCGCGCCAGCAGCCGGTCCTGCGCCTCGACGACCGTCACCGGCCGGCCGGCGTGCGAAGCGAACTCGAGGCCGATGAAGCCGCCGCCGATGACCACGACGTTCGAAGCCCCTTCCAGGGAAGCCCGCAGCCGATCCGCGTCATCCCGCGTCCGCAGCATCAGCACGCCGTCGAGATTCGCGCCGGGCACCGGCAGCACCCGGTTCCGCGCGCCGGTGGCGAGCACGAGGTGGTCGTAGGAAAGCTTCTCGCCCGACTCGAGAACCACCCGCGAAACAGCCCGATCCACCGAAGCCACCCGCCCCGGCATGAGCTCGATGCCCTTCTCCGCGAAGAAGTCCTCCGGCCGCAGCCGCAGCTGCTCGTCGCCCGCCGTGCCCTTGAGGTAGGCCTTCGACAGCGGCGGCCGCTGGTACGGCACGCCCGGCTCGTCGCCGACCAGGACCACCCGACCGGTAAAGCCCTTGTCCCGCAACGAAGCCGCGGCCTGGAAACCGCTCTGGCCGCCGCCGGCGACGAGGACGGTCTCGGGCGAGGATCCTGTGGTCATAACTGCTCCTCCGGCAAGCGCAGGACCAGACCGTCGAGGTCCTCGGTCACCGGTAGCTGGCAGGACAGCCTGCTGGTGGCCGCCCTCGGGCTGGCCGTGCAGTCCAACATCTCCTCTTCATCTGAGCACAAGGGCCCAAGATCGTCGAGGCGCGCCGGGTCGACGTAGACGTGACAGGTCGCACACATGGCGTTACCGCCGCACTCGGCCACGATCCCGTCCACACCGTGGTCGATCGCCACCTGCATCAGGGAGTGACCGACGATGGCGTCGACGGTGCGGGAGGTCCCGTCGGGCTGTACGTAGGTGACCTTCGGCATCCCGCTCACCGGACCCGCACCGGTAGCGACGCGAGGCCGCGCAGCGTGTTGGAGAGCTGGAGCCGCGGCTCGCCGGCGAGCTCGATCGTCGTGACGCGCCGGGCCAGCTCTGCGAGCAGCACCTCGCCTTCGAGCCGCGCGAACATCTGGCCGACGCACGCGTGGACACCCGAGCCGAACCCGACGTGCCCGGCCGCGCGCCGCGTGATGTCGAACGTGTCCGCGTCGGGCCAGCGCCGCGGGTCGCGGTTGGCGGCCGCCAGGAAGAGCAGCACCTTCTCCCCCGCCGGGATCCGCTCGCCGCCGATCTCGACGTCGCGCGTGGTGGTGCGGAAGAACGTCTGCACCGGCGACGTGAACCGCACGACCTCTTCGAACGCCGCGCGCGAGCGTTCTGGCTTCTCGCGCAGGGCGGCCCACTGGTCGGGATACGACGCGAAGCACAGCACGGCGTTGCCCAGCGCGTGGACGGTCGTGTCGACGCCGGCGCTCAAGAAGGAGCGCACGAGCAGTGCGCGCTCTTCTTCGGTGAATTCTGAAGCGGCTTCGTGGATCCTCGCACCGAGTCCGCCCGGCGCGAGGTTCTCGGCGCGGCAGTGCTCGGCAATCCACTCGCGGGCCACCGCGCCGCGCTCCATGGCCTCGGTGAAGAGGTGGTTGCGGGGGCCGAAGCCGTTGAACACCAGGGCGCCGTACGGCAGGAGGTGCTCACGGCCTTCGGCGGGCAGGCCGACGGCGTCGGGGAACACCTTGAGCGGGAAGGCCTCCGCGAAGTCGGCAACAGCGTCGAACTCGCCGCACTCGACCAGCGCGGCCACGAGCTTCTCCGCTTCACGCGCGAAGGTGTCCCGGTAGGTCTTCACGACCTTCGGTGTGAGCACGCTCGTCACGGTGTGGCGGGCCCGGTCGTGCTCCGGCGCGTCGGCCTCGAGCAGCAGGCTCGGCGGACGCCACGGCGTCTCCTTGCGGAAGTCGCTGAGCCCCACGCCGGCCGACGAGCAGAACGTCTCGGGATCGTTCAACGCCTGCGTGACCTCTTCGGTACGGGCCATCGCCCACACGTCGTAGCGGCCGAGGCGCACGACGGGACCGGCGTCGCGCAGCCGGCGGTGCAGCGGCACGGGGTCGGCGAGGACTTCGTCGGAGAACGGGTCGTCGTCGAGGGTGATCACCGGGCCTCCTCACGTCGTCGGGATGGCCCTCAGGGTGCTGCGTCGGCGCCCTTCACCACACCCCAGCTTCCACTGGATGGAAGGTTCAATGCGTCTCGCGGTGCGCGTCTTCGGAAAGCCGCAGTGTGGCGCCGAGCGTCCGTGAAATACCGCGCGCCGCCGCCCGCACGGCCGGCACCAGCGTCAGCGGGTCCGTCCCCTCGGCCGGCACGACCACGGAAATCGACGCGACCACCGTGTCCGACGCGCCGTGCACCGCCGCCGCGACGGAGAGGGCGGGCAGCTCGATCTGGCCGTCACTCACCGCGTAGCCGTTGCGGCGGACGTCGGCGAGCACGCGGCGCAGCTGCTCGGGCGAGTGGATGGTCTTGCCGGTGTAGCGCTTGAGCGGCAGCCCGAGCACCTGCTCCTGCACCTCGGCCGGCGCGTGCGCGAGCAGCACCAGCCCCACCCCCGTCGCGTGCAACGGCAGCCGCCCGCCCACGCGCGAGATCACGTTCACCGCCCGGCGCCCGGAAAGGCGTTCGAGGTACACGACCTCGGCCCCGTCGAGCACGGCGAGCTGCACGTTCTGGTGCGTGGCCTCGTAGAGGTCCTCGAGGAACGGCATCGCGCTCTCCCGCAGCTGCGCCCCGTGCGGCGCGAGCGACGCCACCTCCCACAGCCACAGCCCCACGCGGAAGTGCCCCTGCTCGTCGCGCTGCAACGCCCCGCGCCGCACGAGCTCGCCCGCCAGCCGGTGCGTCGTCGACAACGGCAGCCCGGCCCGCCGGCTCAGCTCGGACAGCGTCAGCACCGGTCGCTCGGACGTGAACGCGCCCAGCACGTCCAACACCCGCTCCACGACCGACGGTGGCCGCTGCGCGTTGTGCCGCATGGGTATCAGTCAAGCACCCCTCGGCGGTGGGTGCCGCAGGTGAGCAGCGGGCGCGAGCGGCACGGCGCGCGCCCGGCCCGTCACACGCCCTCGGCCGTGGGTGCTACGGCGCCGACAGCAGATCCGGATCCTTCCTCGCCCCCAGGTGGTTGAACAGCAGGTTCAGCAGGAACGCCAGGATCGACGCCAGCGTGATCGGGCTGCCGCAGATGGTCTGGAGCCAGGCGGGGAAGTGCTGGAAGAAGATGGACGTGCCGAAGCGGTCGGTGGCGAAGGCGGGCAGGAGGCCGACGCCGAGGGCCACCGCGACGATGAACGTGTTGTGGTTGCCCGAGAACTCCACCTTCTTGAGGTTCTGCACGCCCACCGCGGCCACCATCGCGAACATGACCACCGCGACGCCGCCGACGACCGGCTCGGGGATCGCGGCGATGGCGGCGCCGACCTTCGGGACCAGTCCCATCACCACGAGCAAGCCGCCCGTCACGGCGACGACCCAGCGGCTGCGCACGCGTGTCATCTGGACGAGGCCGACGTTCTGGGCGAACGCGGTGTCGGGGAAGGAGTTCATGAAGCCGCCGAGGATCGCCGACAGGCCGTCGGTGGCGAGGCCGCGGGCGACGTCCGCGCCGGTGGCCGGGCGGCCCGTGATCTCGCCGACGGCGATCATGTCAGCGGTGGACTCGGTGAACGTCACCAGCATGACCACGCACATCGACAGCACGGCGGCGATCGGGAAGGTCGGCGCGCCGAAGTGCAGCGGGGACGCGAGCCCGAACCAGCTCGCCTGCCCCACGCCGCCGAACTGCGTCAGGCCAAGGGGAATCGCCACGATGAGGCCGACGGCGAGCGCCACCAGCGGCGCGATCTGCGCGACGAATCCGCGCAGCACCCGCGTGAGGAGCACGATCAGCGCCACCACGCCGAGGGCGATGGCGAGGTGCGACGGGGTGGCGTAGTCGGGTGCCTCCGTGTCGTGGCCGGCGATCATCGCGGCGCCCGGGCCGAGCAGCGAGACGCCGATGACCAGCAGCAACGTGCCCGAGACCAGCGGCGGGAAGAACCGGATCATCTTCGCGAACGGCCGCGCCAGCAGGAGCCCGAACACACCCGAGGCGATCATCGAGCCGTACACCGCGGTGAGGCCGTACTGCGAGGCGATCAGGATCATCGGGTTGACCACGGTGAACGTCGCGCCCGCGACCACCGGCAGCCGCACGCCGATGAGCTTGCCGATGCCGATGGACTGGACCAACGTGGCGATACCGGCCACGAAGAGGTCTGCGTTGACCAGCAACGCGATCGTCGCCGCGTCGAGCTTCAGGGCGCTGCCGACGATCAGCGGCACGGCGACCGACCCCGTGTACATGATCGCCATGTGCTGCAGGCCGAGCAGGAGCAGCCGCCCGGCGGGCAGGCCTTGGTCGACCGGGTGTTTGGTCATGGGGGCAGCCCTTTCACGCGGATCCGATCGCGCATCTTCTCACGACGCATACCGCCGGTTTGTGTGTGACGATGCGAGGATGACTCCGCGTCCCCCCTTCCGCGCCGATCACGTCGGGAGCCTGCTGCGGCCGCCGGTTCTGCGCGATGCCCGCCGCCGGCACACCGCGGGTGAGATCACCGCCGAACAGCTGAAGGCCGTCGAAGACGACGCGATCCGCGACGTGATCAAGATGCAGAAGGTCGCCGGCCTGTCCTCGGCCACCGACGGCGAGTTCCGCCGCGCGTCGTGGCACATGGACTTCATCTACTCGATCGGCGGCATCTCGCAGAGCGACGAGCGTCTGCACGTGAAGTTCCACAACCTCGCGGGCGACCTCGAGTTCAGCCCGCCCGGCCTGCAGGTCGACGGCCGCGTTCGGCTGGACCAGCCGATCTTCGCCGAGCACTTCGAATTCCTGAAGTCCCACGTGGACTCCGGCATCACGCCGAAGCTCACGATCCCGTCGCCGAGCATGATCTACTACCGCGGCGGCCGGGCGGCGGTGAGCGAGACCGTGTACCCGGATCTGGAGGAGTTCTTCGCCGACCTGGCCACGGCGTACGCGGCGCAGCTGACGGCGATGGGCGAGCTCGGCTGCACGTACCTGCAGCTCGACGACACCAGCCTCGCGTACCTGAACGATCCGGCGCAGCGTGAGCTCGTCGCGCGCATGGGCGGCGACCCGGACACCCTGCACCTGCGCAACATCCAGCAGATCAACGCGGCGCTGCGCGGCCGGACCGAGGGCATGAGCGTGACGACCCACCTGTGCCGCGGCAACTTCCGCTCGTCGTGGGCGGCTTCGGGCAGCTACGAGTTCGTGGCCGAGGCCCTCTTCGGCGAGCTCGGCGTCGACGGCTTCTTCCTTGAATTCGACGACGAACGCTCCGGCGGCTTCGAACCGCTGCGCTTCGTGCCGCCGGGCAAGCGCGTGGTGCTCGGGTTGGTGACCACGAAACGCCCCGAGCTGGAAGACGCGGACGATCTGGTGCGCCGCATCGAGGAAGCCTCGCGGTTCGTCGACATCGACCAGCTCTGCCTTTCGCCGCAGTGCGGCTTTTCCTCCACGGAGGAGGGCAACGAGCTCACCGCGGACGACCAGCTGCGCAAGCTCGAGCTCATCGTCTCGACCGCAGAACGAGTGTGGGGCCGGTGATCACCTGCGTGGTCGACTACGTCATCGATCCCGCGAAGCTCACCGAGTTCGAACGCTTCGCGCAGGCGTGGATGCGCCTGGTCACCCGCGAGGGCGGCGTGCACCACGGCTACTTCCTGCCCGCAGAGGGCGCGAGTGACGAGGCCAGGGCGTTGTTCAGCTTCGAAAGCCTTGCCGCGTACGAGCAGTACCGCGCGCTATTCGGCGTCGACCCGGACTTCATCGCGGCCGACCGCATCCGCGACGAGTCGGGCTGCGTCGGGCGGTACCGCCGCAGCTTCATGCGCCCACTGATGCCGGACGACGACAGCTGACCCACGAGCGGCGCCGGATTCCGGGCACCGCAACACTTCCCGCGCCACGGGGTTTCGAAGTCGGACGCGTCGGAGCAGCCGGACTCAGATGCAGAGGATGCCCAGCACGCACGGCCGGTTGGGCTTCGTCGTGGTCGAGGGGGGCGGAGGCGGCGGCTGGTTGTCCGACGAGGCACCACCCGAGCCGGGCTGAGTGGCGGTGGGTGAGGTCGGCGAGTCTGAGCCGCTGGTCGTGGTGCCGGAGTCGCTGCTCGACGTCGTGCCGGGCTCGCCGCCGCCGCGCGGGTTGAGCGGGTCGATGATGGACGTGATCTTCGGGGCGCTGGCCTCGGTGGTCTCGTCGTCACTCGACGAGCCGGAGTCCGAGTCCTGACCCTCGCCGGACCCCGCGATCGTGGCCGGTGGCGGGCTCGACTCCGAGACGCCACCCGCACCGTCGGTGCGGTCGGGCATCTCGATGACCTTCATCTCGGTGAGGCGCGTGGCCTCGTCGTTCGCCGTAGTGCCGAACGACACCAGGATCGCCGCGGCGCCACACCCGACGACCACGGCCACCATCACCGCGACCATGCGCCAGCGCGAGCGCGAAGGCGGTGGCAGACGTTCGCCCCAACCTTCGCGCACGAGTAGTTCGGCGACCGAAACCTCTTCGTCCACCAGCGGGCCTTTCACCAGGAGTGGGCCATTCATACCGCACCAGGCCACCGAACGGGTGAATAATGACAGAAAGTCCTACGCAGTGTGCGTCACTCTAGCGGGTGAGAATCACAGCGCTTTCACAGCTGCCCTTAGCGAAACTCCCAGGATGCCCGGAGAGCCTGGAGTAATGCTGCTGCGAGCCCGACAGCCGGTCACCCTCCGAGACTGGTGGACCCACCGGCTCGTGGGCGAGGCCGCGCCTGCCCGGGTGACGCTGACCTGGCGAGCGGTGGCCCGCAGCTTTGCGCGGGCGCTGCCGACCCCGCGGTCCACACCGTTCACGTTCGGTTACCTCATCGTCCTGCTCGGCACCACGCTCGTGCTGCGCTTCGCCGACCCGGTCGTCACGGCGAAGCTGCTGCAGCTCTCCAGCACCGACGCCCACAACCTCTGGCGCCGCCCCCTCGTCTCCCTCCTCAGCAGCGCGCTGTGGCTCGAAGACGGCGGCTGGCTCGCCTACGCGATCATCTTCACCATTGCCCTCGCCCCGCTCGAACGCCGATTCGGGCCGGGCCGCACGGCGATCGTGTTCTTCAGCGGCCACGTGCTGGCCACGCTCGCCACGGAAGTGCCCGTGATGCTGCTGATCAGCGGCGGTGTGCTGCCGATGACCGCGAGCCGCTGGCTCGACATCGGCGTGAGCTACGGCTTCTTCACCACGGCGGGCGCGCTCGCCTTCCTGCTGCGCGGCCGGCCGCGGGTCGTCGCGCTGGTGGTGATGGAGCTGTTCATCGCGGCAGTCTGGGTGTTCGATTCGCCCGGCAGCCTCGATTCCGTCGTCACCGTGCTCGGCCACGCGTGCGCGGCGCACTTCGGCCTCTTCTACTGGGGTCCGCGGCTTCGCAACTCCGCGAACCGGCGTCTGCCGGGCGCGACACCGACGGAATTCGCGGAGCCGGGCCCCGACGGCACGTGATATACGAAGGTTCCCCGGCGCATATACACGACAGATCCCTTGGTGGTGTAATCGACGGGCCACACGCCGACACAGGGGGACCGGACGCACTATGGAGCCCGACGCCCTAGCCAAGGCGCAGCTCGCGGAGCTGGCCGAACGCTACCGGCGGCTCGTGGAGCTGAGCGCCGACGCCACCTGCGTGCACGAACTCGGCGTGATCACCTACGCCAACCCCGCGGCGCTCGATCTCTTCGGCGCACAGTCGACTGCCGAGGTCGTGGGCCGGCCGGTCACCGACTTCGTGGTGGCCGAACGCGATCGCGGCGAGAACCCCGGGGGCGAACCGGTCGAAACGGTCGTGAAACGGGTGGACGGCAGCACGTTCGCCGTCGAGACGGTGTCGCTGCGCACCGGTGACGAGGCCGCGTCGGCGATCCAGGTCGTGATTCGCGACGTCGCCGGGCGCCGGGCCGCCGCAGCCCAGGCCGCTCTGGTGTCGCAGGTGAGCGACGCAATCGTCGCGGTGACCGCGGACGGCATCGTCACGAGCTGGAACCCCGCGGCCGAGACCGTGTACGGGTGGACTGCGGCGGAGGCCCTCGGCCGTCCGGCGCGCGAGGTGCTCGGCGCCGATCCCGATCCCGCGGCGATCCAGCTCGCGGGAGGCGTGGTGCAGCAGACGCACCACCATCGCGAAGGGGCTCCGCTCTCGATCCGCGTTTCCGCAGCTGAGATGAATGACGGCCACGTGCTCGTATGCGCTGACGAGACGGCCCGCCGCCGAGCGGAGCAGCACTACCGCACGGTGGTCGCCGCGCTCGACGAAGGCGTGCTGGTCGTGGGCCCGAAAGGCCTGGTCGAGTCGGTCAACCCCGCGGCGAGCCGCATCCTCGGCGTGCCGGCCGACAAGCTGATCGGCGTGCCGTGCTCGTCACTCGTGCTCTTCGACGAGTCCGGGCACCGGCTGCCCGAGGACGAGCTGCCGTCGATCTCCACGCGCCGCACCGGGATCACGCAGAATGGCCTAGTCCTGCGCTTGCGCCGCGCCGACGGCCGTGATGTGTGGGTGGCGCTGACGTCGCGACTGCTCAACCCGGACGACCCCGCCGGCGTCTCCGTGGTCACGTCGTTCACCGACATCACCGAGCGCCGCGCGATCAGCGCCCGCCTGGCGCACGACGCGACCCACGACCCGTTGACACGCTTGGCGAACCGCACGCTCGTGCTCGACCGGCTCGATCGCCGCGACCGCGTCAGCCCGACCACGGTGTTGTTCCTCGACCTCGACAAGTTCAAGATCATCAACGATTCCCTCGGCCACTCCGTCGGCGACCAGGTGCTGCGAATCGTCGGCGAACGCCTGCGCCGCGCCACCGCCGCGGTCGACGTGGTGGGTCGCTTCGGCGGTGACGAGTTCGTGGTCGTCACGGCCGGGGCCACGGCCGATGCCGAGGTGCGCTCGCTCGCGGCGCACCTGCGTTCAGTGCTGGCGGAGCCCATTTCCGTGCACGGTCGCGAGCTCCACGTGGACGCGAGCATCGGCATCGTCCTCGTCGCGGCGGGCGACCAGCGCAGCGCCGAAGACCTGCTGCGCGACGCGGATGTCGCGATGTACCAAGCGAAAGCCCTCGGCCGCGGCCGGTACGAGTTCTTCGACGTCGCGCTGCGCGAACGCATGCAACGACGGCTGCGCATGGAGCAGGACCTGCGCGACGCCGTCCACAGTGGACAGCTGTGGCCCGCGTACCAGCCCGTGATCGACCTCCACACCGGCGAAATGGTGGGCGTGGAGGCGTTGCTGCGCTGGACCCATCCCGGCCACGGCGCGATCTCGCCCGCGGAGTTCATCCCGCTGGCCGAAGAAAGCGAGCTGATCAACGAGATCGGCAAGTTCGTGCTGCGCGACACCACGCGTGAAGTGGCTGCCCTGCGTTCCTCCCGCGGTCTGGACCTGTCGCTGAAGGTGAACCTTTCCGTGCGCCAGCTGGAAGACCCGCAGCTGGTGCCGGCCGTGCGCGACGCCCTGGCGACAACGGGTCTGCCGCCGTCCGCGCTGTGCCTTGAGGTGACGGAGAGCGCGCTGATGCGCGACGAGGTCGCCGCCGCGGAAGTGCTGGCAGCACTGCGTTCCCTCGGCGTACTCCTCGCGATCGACGACTTCGGCACCGGCTATTCTTCGCTGGCCCAGTTGCGCCGCCTGACGCTCGACACGCTGAAGATCGACCGCTCGTTCATCACCGGCATCGCCGACTCCCGCGACGCCGCGGCGATCGTCGCGAGCATCATCGCGATGGCGCACGCGGTCGGCTTGACCGTGGTGGCCGAGGGCGTGGAGACGGCCGAGGAGCTGGCGCTGCTGCGTCAGCTCGGCTGCGACCAGGCCCAGGGCTACCACCTGGGCCGGCCGGTCCCGGCCGCGGAGCTGTTCGCTCAGTAGATCTTTCGCAGTTCGTCGACTTTCTTCTCGCGTGAGCACGACGTTCACGTTCTCGATCGGGATCGTCTCGACGTGCGCCCGCGCCAACCCCGCAGCGCCTCGGCTGACGGTGGTCGGCGCGGGCATCAGACCCGCTCGAGGTACGCGTCGACGTCCGCTGTGTCGGTGTTCCACTCCCCGGTCATGCCGACCAGGGTGCTACCTCCACCGCGGCGCAGCTCAAGCCTCGTGCACGACCGGCCGCACCTCCACCGCCGTGTGCTTCGCCTCCGGAACCTGCGCGGCGAGCTCGATCGCCCGCTCCTTCGTGGGGACGTCGACGAGGTAGAAGCCGCAGAAGAAGGTCTCGCTGCCGTGGATGAGGCCGGCCTCTTGCCGAGCCTTGCCATCGCGCACCCGCACGATGACGCTCTCGTCGGGCGCGGCCAGCGCCTTGGTTTCGACGAACTCGGCGGCGTTGTTCTTCATGAAGGCGTCGTGGCCGTCGTACACGTCCTGCTTGGCGCTTTCAGGAAGGTTCTCCCAGACGGCGGGGGTCATGTTGATGGTGAGCAGGTACTTCATGGTGGGCTCCTTCGGTCCGGTGTTGGTTTCACCGGGTGGTCGGAGCCGGGGTGGTGGTCCGGACATGGCTACGCGAAGTTTTTCTCGGGTCAGCCGTAGCGGGCCTTCAGGCGGTTCACCACAGCCCCGAGCAGGCCGGCGGTCACAGCGACCGTTCTCGGGCCGAGCGACACGTTCGATACGTCGGAGATGTCGAGGTGGATGGCCAGGTTGTCGAACACGGCGCTGCTTACGCCGTTGTTGGCGAGAACGCTGGAGGTGGGGCCGTGGCCAGCGGACTGCCGATGCCTGGCCACAGCAGCAACGCGGCTGGAGCGGAGACCGAGAACCGCACAGGCACACCCCGGACACCGCCGCCCCGCCGGCAGAACAGCCCCCGCCCTCCGGCGGTTTCTAGCGGTGGTTGCAACACTGCTGCTAGACGGTGAGTAACTGTGTCATGCGTTCGGCGGGGCTGTCCCAGCCGAGTGTCATCCGAGG